>CAZWTH010000302.1:0-2931 GCA_964636715.1 uncultured Solibacteraceae bacterium
GAGAGGATGAGGCGAGGGATGGGCTCTTTTTCACGAAGCACCGAAAGTCTGCAAGTCCCGGCGTCGCTTCCCGCCAGTCGAACACGGAGCTCTCCACCGCGACGGTTGCGTGTGAAGGTGCTCTCGAGGATCGGGTATTCGCTATGAACGACAAACGGCAGGCCCTTCAGGCGAATGTAGGAGTAGCTGGTCAAGATCAGCGCAGCAGCGGCGCCATAAACCTCTTGCCCCACTTGTCCCGATTGTTCCCAGCCCGTGTGCAAGTCTTCGAGTGGGATGAACAGGTCGCGGCGAAGCTTTCCCTCTTTCGGCTTTTCGGCGATCGCCGCGACGGGCAGCTCTTCACAGAAGTAGTAACGCGCACGGTGAAGAAGGAATTTCGCATACTCCGAAAGCAAATCTGTCACCGCCGACGGGACTTCTTGGCCGGCTGCTTTCAGGTACCCGACCACGGCCGCGAAAAATTCGTGCTCCTCATATGAGGCGACATACTCAGCGTCCTGGAGCGGCGAAACTCCCATGAAGGTGTCGTACCCCTTGGCAAAGCCGAAGTGCCCCTTCCAAATCCACATCCGGGCAACCACGTTGGCAACACAGATCACGCCCAATTCGAAATATCGTCGATTGCCGGTAGTCCGCCACAGCTTGGTCAGTGCGATCGCGCTCATAAGCGTATTGTTCGTCTGGTAGAGAAGCCTGAAGCCCTTCCCCTCTAGGTGCTTGGCCGCCGCCTCGGCCTCAGCGAGAAAGCGGCGCTCATGCGTGAGCTCGAACGCCTGGAGCATGACGTGTGTGAACAGCCCCGGCACATCTTGCTCACCACCGGCGCCTGGCTTGGTTTCAGCCTTGATGATTTTGAGGGTGGTCGGATCGTAAAAGACCGGCCATGCATAGTCGAAGTGATGCGCAGCCCGGATCGCCTGTTCTAGGGACGGGACGAGCATCCGGCGGGCGGGCGTATGACCCATTTCGGCCAGCCGCGCGAGGTTGAGGAGCGTGTGTAGAAAGTACCAGGAGTCCATCCTGTCATGCCGCTCCTCCTCACTATCGGCCGCTTCCTTGAACGGTTGACCAGGCAACCAGCGGACCATCATTCGTAATCGTTGATCGAAGAAGGTGGGGAGGCTCCGGAGCAAGTCTGCGGCGAGCTTGAGCGGTCGCCGGAGCCAATTCTGGTATTCCAGGAGGGGCACGAGCAGCGCAAGATGCACCATGCTTTCAGGCGGCTTCTCGCGGGAATCCAAGTAGGCGTTCAGGTAGAGGCGGTTCTTCACCTTGCGTCGGCAGTCACCCGCGCGAGCGAGCACGCCGACGGTTCGCGCGCTCGCGGTAGGCCAGTCATAGTATGAGGTGGCTGGCTTCTCGATCCGGCGATAGACGGAGGCTAAATGGCTCAAAAACCGTTCGGCGACCTCGTATTCGCTTTGGGGAAGCGTGGTGGCGATGGTCAGGAAAGCATCAGAAATAACGACTTCCGTCCGCCCACGAAGTGGCTTCTCTCCCTTGGGCAGACGGAAGCCCAGCTCAGGCCATTGGGCGGCCACCGACCCCTTCGGATCGGCGTGCGTCGCATCCGCGTATTCGCTGATCGCTGTCAGATTTTGGAAATAAAGCGCAGTGGCCGCGCTCGGGCTAACGACCGAGAACCAGATCAACCCAGCCGTGGGGCCATCCTGTTCCACGTATACGGCCCCAGACGTTCGATCTGGACGAAAGCGTCGATCGAGAACGTAAATGTCTCGGGGCATGGCCTCGATGGTGACATCATGGACCGGCGTAAATCGCGTCACATAGTGAAGTGTCGGAATGTCACCCGAGACGAAGTCGACTGACACCCGGAAGCGCCCAATCGATCCGTCGGCGAGAAGCTCGACTCCTGCCTCGCCCGAGCTCTCCAGCGCGACGGAGTTGAGACCCTGCGGATCGAAGCAGGTGCGTACCGCGAGGGTCGATCCGGCCTTCGTGGAATAGATCAACCACAGAGAATTGTCGTCGACGCAGCTGCTGAGCATGCCGGCGGCGCCATCGATGGGCAGCTTTTTGCGGTGCGTCGATAGATTGTTTTCGAGGCCGAGTGCCCACTGCGAAAGCTCGCTTGGGCGAACCCCGTTTCGTTTTATGAAGTCGTCCTGCCTAGACACGTGGTTCACATCACCCGCAAGATTGACGCCGAAAAAGGAGGCTTCGAGCGGTTCAATTGATCGCTTAAAGCTTTGGTTCCGGCCGAGATCGCTATAGCCGGCTTCTCGGTTTCTTCAGCAGCCCCAGTCGGGTGTGGCGTGGCCGGCTCAATTCAGGTCCATACGCGTTAGCTTGAATGGCCTCGGATTCAGAACGCAGCGAGGAGCTGAAACGGCTTCGCCACCACGTTCGGATTCTTCTCGACCTGGGTCGCATCGCTACGGAGACCGCAGAGCTGGGGCGATTTTTCGATCAAGCGGTCATGCAAGTCGCGCGCGCAGTTGAAATCCACCACGTGAAGGTCCTGCAGTACCGTCCGAGAGTCGGCGATCTGTTAGTGGTCGCCGGCACGGGCTGGAAAAACGGTGTGGTGGGGTCGGCTACTCTCTCTGCTGATCTAGCTTCGCCGCCTGGTCGCGCTTTCCAAACCGGCGAGCCCGTTACCGTGCAAGATTTTGAAGCCCAGACGGAATTCGTATTGTCAGGACTCCTCCAAGAGCACGGAATCGTTTCGCTCGCCAACGTGCCCATCGCTATCGACGGCGCGGCATGGGGTGTGCTCGAGGTGGACAGCACAACACCGCGCGATTTCAGTCAGGATACCACTCAATTCCTGACGGCTGCGGCCGCGTTCATCGGACTCCGGGTAAGCCACGTCCGAGCGAATTCTGCCGAGGAGGCTCAAGCGGCTTTGGCCGCGGCAACGGCCGGCAACCGTGAAGTCCTCCTCCGCGAAATGCAGCATCGCAC
>CAZWTH010000303.1:0-55538 GCA_964636715.1 uncultured Solibacteraceae bacterium
AAAGCATGGGCGAGTAAGCCGCAGAGGTTATCCCGGCCGCAAGTACATTGCCAGCGTAAAGCCTGGTCCCCGGTTCGGGAGGCCGCTCACCTTCGATTTCAAGCGGCGTCAGAACGCGAGTGATCAGCCCGCGCGAGCGGAGCCGTTCGACCACCTCCTGCCCCAAATAGCAGCCCTTCTGAAAGTGCAGCGCGTGCGGCTGATTGGCTTCCTGAGCGAGGTAGCGCTCGCCGATATCTTCGCCGTAACGTGGTTTGCCGTGCTCCAGACGCACGACTCGAAAAGCTTCTTCATCCGCGGGCGCAGCGCCCGCCATCTCGATCTTTCTGATGACGGCTTCTTTTTCCGCCGCCGACGCGATAATGAAGAACCCGGAGCTCCCGGTGATATTGAGTCTCGCGACCAGAGCTGTTCCCCACTCCACATTGGCGCCGTAGTGTTCCGCAAACGCCGGAACTCCTATGGCGCCAAGAATAGCGGACGATTCCGGCCCTTCGACCGCAATTGTTGCGAGCGACGGCGTGAGATCCTGCAGCGCGGCATCATCGGCGATGATGAAGCTCTCGAGGTGCGCCAGTATCTTTTGGAGGGTTTGTGGTTCGGTATCGAGCAGGAAAGAATCCGGGCGGCATAACACGTTGGCATCCGCCAGAATTCGTCCCTGCGCTGTAAGGAAGAAGGCGTAGCAGCCCATTCCGGGAGAGAGCTGCTGGATATGATTCGTGGTCATCGCATGCAGAAAACGCGCCCGATCCTCACCGGTTACCCGGATTTTGCCCCGGCCGGAAATATCAAGCCACGCCGCGCCGCCGCGAAGGCGATCGTAGCCCTGCACGGTTCCAGTATAGGGCGGCGGTGACTTTGGTCACTGCGTTTCTTTCTGTGGTCACGTAGCTTCGAAGGAGGCACTCTCACAGATTGAAATGGCATACGTAATCGCTGAACCGTGCATCGGAACAAAAGATACAGCATGTGTGGATGCGTGCCCTGTCGATTGTATTCATCCCCGGAAAGACGAGGCGGACTTTAACGAAGCGACGCAGCTTTATATCGATCCGGCGGAATGCATCGATTGCGGGGCCTGCGTTCCTGTTTGTCCTGTCTCTGCAATTTTCGCGCTGGACGATCTTCCCGGGAAGTGGGCCCAATACGTCCAGATCAACGCCGATCATTTCGCACGGGAGAAATAGCCATGCTCGTTTCCATCGGCGCTTCGGAGAACACATTTTGCCAATCCGATCGGCCTCCTTTCGGATTGTCACCGGCGCATCGAACGGTTCCTTCAGATTCTGCTCGCGGTAGCGGCGCAGGCCGGGGGCGGCACTCTCGATCCGGAACATCGCCGCGCACTGGAAGCCGGTCTCCGGTACTTTCGTGAGGCGGCGCCGAAGCACATCGCGGATGAAGAAGAAGACATCTTCCCCCGGCTGCGGCAGCTTCGAAGCGCACGCACCGCGGCAGTGCTCGCCGATGTCGACCGGCTCGAAGCGGAACACAAGACCGCTGAAGGATGGCACCGCCAGGTCGACCAGTTCGGTGATCGGTGGCTGAGCGAGAACTTTCTACCGCCGGAAGACGTGGCTCATCTCAAAAACCTGCTGGCGTCGCTCTCCGGTTTGTATCAGGCCCACATCAGGCTGGAAGAGGATCGCGTTTTCCCGGCGGCGAGGGGCGAGTTGGCCGAGGCAGAACTTCGGGCGATCGGGGAAAGAATGGCCCAACGGCGCGGAGTTCCGGTAGTGACTCGATCCGAACATTGACGAAATCAGCCACCACCGGAGACGCGATCCGGTTCCGTACCGCTTCGGTTCGCGGCGCTATTGGAGTGCGCCGGCGCGTCCAGTGACCTCCTTTTCCATGGCAATGGCGCGGGGGAACAGGATGTTGTTTTCGAGGTGGACGTGCCGGTGCGTGTCACGCTCAAACTCTTCTAGCCCGCGATAGAACGCGCGATATGTCGGGCAGGCGCCATCCGGGATTGTATATCCGGACGACAATTCGCACATTCGCGCGAGAAGGGCGCCAGCGTCGTCGTGGTCCGCGGTCATGACCGCTATAGGGCGCGCCACCGATCCGAACGGCATGGTGGGGACCGCCTTACCTTCGCGTTCGGCCGCTTCGATGCGTTCGATATAAGGGAACAGCATCTGCTCTTCTTTCATCATGTGCGTGGAGAGTTCCTGGGCAAACGAGAGGAACAGCTCCTCAATGTCGCGCAGTTCGGGATGCGCGCCGCCGTGACGCGAGTATACTCTGTGCGCGAGCGCTTCCAGTCGTGGAATCTCGCGCCTTGCGAGGTCGTGATAGCGCTTCACGATGTGCGAGGTGAGGTCGCTGAGCCGCGCGGCTTTCCACTCCGGTTCCGGAGCTTGCTCCGGCGACGTGGCATTCGCGAGCAGATCGAGCGCCCGCTCCATCGTCACGCCTGCTTCCGCGCAGGCCTCGGCCAGCGGTTTCCGCCCGCCGCAGCAATAATCGATGCCGAGTTTCTCAAAGACGCGCACGCTCGCAGGATTTTCGATGGCGATTTCGCGAACGGTTTTCTCAGTGGTTTGTAGCATTTTTCGCTCCTGAACTCAGGGTAAGGAGAGACGGAGCAGAATGCAGTGACTGAAGTCACCTCGGGTCACATGTGTCGAGGAGAGGTCGACGCAGGGCGAAGCCCCGCTCCACTTTTCAGAAGCCGGAAGTCAGATCCGCCTCGAGCGCTTCGAGATCGGGAATGGTTACTTCGCGGCCACGGCTTTCGATCAAACCCTGCGCCTGCAGACGCGCCATATTGCGGGAAACCAGCTCGCGCACGGTGCCGATTTGCGCCGCGATCTCCTGGTGGCTGGCGTTGAGCGCAAACGTCCGGCGGGTTCCAGCTTGCCGCAACAGCCACGAAATCAGACGGCCGCGCACCGTGGTGAACGATAGTTCTTCGATAATGCCGACGAGCCTTCGCAATCGCCCACCGACTACCTGCAGCATCTTGAGCGCGATTTGCGGATGTTCGAGGCAGAGAGCACGCAGATCGGCGCGAGAAATGAAGAGGGCGTCAGAAGGTTCGAGCGCTGAGGCCGAAGCGGGGTACGGCTCGCCATCGAAAACCGGCAATTCGGCGACCGAGGCGCCCGGGCCCTCGACGGCGAGAACCTGCTCGCGCCCGGCGGGCGACGTCTTGTAGATGCGGATACGACCGCTGGTCACGATGTACAGACCCGCACAGGGCTGCCCTTCGCCAAACAGAATTTCGCCGGTGGCATACGAGCGCAGGCCGCAGCGCGCGCCCAGCGAATTCAGCTCGCTTTCGTTCAATGCCGCGAATAGAGCGACATCTTTCAATGCTTTCGTGATTGAAGTGGTCTGCATGGGCTGTTCTGATTTTCGCGCGAAGGGGAGCGAGTTTTTAAAATAGAGGTTTATGCCCGATCCGGATCGTAACATTATGGATGATTTCCGCAGATGGGGATATCTGCAGGCGAAGCTCGATCCGCTGGGGGAGTATTCGGCGGGCGGAACGGAAGCCGCGGATCGGGCTCGCCAGTTGTACTGCGGGACGGTTGGCGTAGAGTTCATGCATATCGCGGATCCGGCGAAGCGCCGCTGGATCCAGGAGCGCTTCGAGAACAACGACGCAGCGACGGACAGGCGGCGTGTTCTTGACCTTCTGGTTCGCGCCGATATCTTCGAGCAGTTCCTGCAGACGCGGTATCCCGGCGCCAAGCGGTTTTCGCTCGAAGGCATTACGGCGCTGATTCCCGCGCTGGATACGCTGCTTCACGGCGCGGCGGAACATGGCGCAAAGCAGGCGGTGCTGGCCATGAGCCATCGCGGACGCCTGAACGTGATGGTGAACGTGATGGGGATTTCCCCGGCGGCGATCTTTGCCAAATTCGAAGATATCGATCCGCGAAGCGTACTGGGGAGCGGGGACGTGAAGTATCACCTTGGGGCAACCGGTGAATGGAAGGATACGAGCGGTAACACGATCGATCTCCACCTGGTCTCGAATCCGAGTCACCTGGAGGCAGTCGACCCTGTGGCGATGGGCCGCGCGCGCGCGAAACAAACCCGATTGGGGAGTGAGGCGTATTCGCAGGTACTTCCCGTACTCATCCACGGCGACGCCGCGTTCGCAGGCCAGGGGATTTGCGCGGAGGCCCTCAATCTCGCTTCGGTGAACGGGTTCACGGTGGGAGGCAGCATCCACCTGATTGCGAATAACCTCATCGGATTTACGGCGGGGCCGGATGAATCGAACTCGTCTCTGTTTGCCTCCGATGTGGCGAAGCGCCTGGACATCCCGATCTTCCACGTCAATGCGGAGGACCCGGACGCCGCCGTTCGCGTTGCGAAGATTGCCGTCGATTATCGAAGCGAGTTTAAAAGCGATGTGGTGGTGGATCTGATTGGCTACCGGCGTTACGGCCACAGCGAGATCGACGATCCGACCGTTACGCAGCCTCTGCGCTATGCCCGAATTAAAGATCATCCCGCGCTTTACAAGATTTATGCGGAGCAGGCAGGCATCGATGCTTCCGCGCGCGTGGAGGAAATTCGGTCGGCGCTGGCGAAAGATCACACGGCGGCGGCGGGAATGAAGAAGTACCCTGCCCTCGCTGTTCTGCCGGCATATTGGTCCGCGTATCACGGAGGCTGTTCTGACGCGAATGACGAGGTGAACACCGGAATCGCCGCCGATCGCATACGCGAGATCAGCCAGCGCGTTACGGCGTATCCGGCGGACTTTCACATTCACCCCAAAGTAAAGAAACTCCTTGAACAACGGGCTGAGATGGGAGAAGCTAAACGCGCCGTCGATTACGGGATGGCCGAAATGCTTGCGTTTGGATCGCTCCTGCTGGATGGAACGCCTGTTCGGCTCAGCGGCCAGGACAGCCGGCGCGGCACTTTCAATCAGCGCCACAGCGTTCTGGTGGATATCGAAACGGAGAAGGCTTATATCCCGCTGGCGAATCTCGCGCCGGGGCAAGCGGCATTTGAAGCGTACAACTCGATTCTCTCCGAAGCCGCCGTACTCGGGTTCGAATACGGATTCAGCCGCGATTACCCGGAAGCGCTGGTGCTGTGGGAGGCGCAGTTCGGTGACTTCGCGAACGGGGCGCAGATCATCATCGATCAGTTCATTGCCGCGGGCGAGGAGAAATGGGGCCTGCTGAGCGGACTGACGCTGCTTCTTCCGCATGGCTATGAAGGCCAGGGACCGGAGCACTCCAGCGCGCGCATCGAGCGTTACCTGCAACTGGCGGCGCGGGACAACATTCAGATCTGCCAGCCCTCCACCGCCGCCCAGTACTTCCACCTTCTGCGCAGGCAGGCGATGCGGTCATGGCGCAAACCGCTGATCGTCTTCACTCCGAAGAGCATGCTTCGCAACCCCGCTGCGGCCTCCCCGTTGGAGGCGTTCGAAGCAGCCCGGTTCGAAAAGGTTTTGGCAGAGACGGAAATCGAGAATCCAAAGCGACTGATTTTCTGCACAGGCAAGATCGGGCACGAACTACGTCTCGAACGCGCGCGGCGAAAGGATGACAGTACGGCAATTCTGTTCGTGGAGCAGTTGTATCCATGGCCGGAAACGGAGATTGGCGCGGCGCTCGAGCGGTATCCGAATGCGCATGAAATTCTGTGGGTTCAGGAAGAGCCCGCGAATATGGGAGCGTTCTCGTTCGCGGCGCCGAGGCTGCGGCGGGCGGCGGGCGGGCGTCCGGTGCGTTCCGTAAAGCGCTCAGCCGCGGCCAGTCCCGCTACCGGGTCCGGCAGGGCTCATGCGCTTGAGCAAAAGACCCTGCTGTCTGCGAGCTTCGCCGGAGTCTAGTGTCCGGCGGGCAAGGCAATCGTCAGGAGAAACGCGCTGTCCGTGATGGCTTCCACATCGTGGGGGATATTGGATTCGAGCGTCAGCAACTGGCCGGCGATCAGATCCGCGGAGCGTTCGGCTGTCTGGAACCGGATTCGTCCCTGGAGAGCGTGGACTGAAATTCGGCCGGCGGTTTGATGTTGCTCCAGACGCCCGCCGGCGTTCATTGCGATCAGGACCACGCGGAAATCGGGATACTTGGCGAGGGTCTTCGCCGTGTGTCCGGACTGCCAGCGGGCTTCCGTTCTCAGGTCCGCGATTTCGCGGTTCAGATCCAGGGTAAGCATCGCGGCGGCGAGATTTCCTACTTCGTGTTCTCGTCCTTCTGGTGGGATATTTTTCATGGTCATGATTTCACCTCAAAATGCGGTCAGGTTGCGCCGGCCGGAAGGCCGGCGGCAGGGCCGAAGCCCCGCCCCACAACTTCTCAGACTTGATACGGAGTTGTGAGGATTTTTGAAATACAGAAACTCATGGTTTCCAGCGGGCTTCGCGGTCCAGTTTGCGCACGAACCCATACAGGCCGGCGCAGACGGCGAATAGAACGCCCGATGCGATCGCGGCGGGCAGCGCAGCGTCGGTGTGTCCAGCAAGATACGCGTCGAGTGTGGCCGTGAGCAGCCACATCTGCACGGCGAGCAGGATGGCGATCAGCGCCATCACGGCGTCGATCGCCGTGAGGCCGCGGTGCTGGCGAGGATCGAAGCGGCGGTCCATTTATGCTCCCGTCATTCCGGAGGCGATCAGGTCGTCGCCTGAGCGTTCCAGCGTCACTCGCGGCAGCGGACGCGTCGGCGGGCCCTGCAGGACCGATCCATCGCGGATGGAAAAATAGCCCTGGTGGCACGGACACTCAATGCGGTCGTTTTCGCGCGAGTAGTAGACGGCGCACGAAAGGTGCGTGCATTTCTGGCTGTAGGCAACGTAATCGTTTTCGCCGGTGCGAACCATAATGCAGCGGTCGTCTTCAGCGGGATAGGCGAAGAGCTTCACACCGCCAACAGGCATTTCGCCGGCGCGCGCGATGACCAGCCGCGTATCGGGCTGGGCGCGGCGAAACCAGCTTCGCACCAGAATCCAGACGTTACCGGCGAACATGCCGAGGCTCGCCAGCGTCAGGAACTTTGTCAACTGGCGGCGGTTGACGTATCGCTCCCCGGCCTTCGATACAGAAAACTCTTCGCGCCACAGCGGCTCGCGCTCACTCATTTCGAACTCTCCCAGGTGAAGGCCGTAATATCCAGCGTCACCGGCTCGGCCTCCGGCGTCATCATGTAGACCTGCGTCGTGATCTTCTGGTCTCCGAAGAAGAACACGTTGTTGGGCTTTTCCCGCCGCCGCGCGATATCCTCCGGCCGCAGATAGGCGAGCGCCTGGCTCGGGCACACAGTCGCGCACATCGGGCGTTTGCCGACGGAGGTGCGGTCGTAGCACATATCGCACTTCATCATCTGCTCGAATTGCGGGAAGACTTTCGGAATTCCGAAGGGGCACGCCAGCACGCAGTTCGAGCAGGCGATGCAGCGCGGTTTGAGGGCGGATTGCACGATGCCGTCTTCGCCCTGTTTGATCGCATCGGCCGGACAGACCTGCGCGCAGGTGGGCTCATCGCAGTGCCAGCAGACGTACGCGGCGGTGCCGATGGTTTCCGAGCGGTCGATGAAATCGAAGTTGATCATCGAGTGGCCGCGGTGCGTTTCGCATTCCTCGCAGGCTCGTACGCACGACTGGCAGCCGATGCAGCGCGAGGGATCGACGTAAAATTCGTAGCCGAACATCAGGCATCTCCTTCCTGAGGTGGGCCCGCAGCTTTGCGAATGCGGCAGGCCGAGACCTTGAACTCCGGAATTTTACTGCGCGGATCGAGCGTGCGGTGCGTCAGCCGGTTGGCCCCACGGTCGTCCGGCCAGTGATAAGGGATGAACACGGTATCCGGCCGGATGGTGCGCACTACGGTTGCGCGCAGCGTAATTTCAGAGCGGCGTGTGGTGACGGTCACCCAATCGCGATCTCCGATGCCGTGGGGTTCCGCCAACCGCGGATGGATTTCGACCAGCGGATCCGGATAAGCATCCATCAGGCCGCCGATACGGCGCGTCTGCGCGCCGGAAAGATATTGGCTCACCACACGTCCCGTGGTGAGAAAGACCGGATATTCGGTGTCGACGGGATCGCCGCTCTCGAGCCATTCAGCCACCTGAAAGCGGCATTTGCCATCCGGAAAAAACGAGACGCCGCCCTGAATCAGATTCGGCGTGCCGGGATGTTCGGCCGACGGGCACGGCCAGAAGACGCCCATTTGCTGGTCGATCTTTTCATAGGTGATGCCGTAATAATCGGCGTGGCCGCCTCGCGAGGCTTCGCGCAGCTCGTCGAAAATCTCACGGGGCGCGCGGAACGGAAAGTACTTCGCCTTGCCCAGACGCGCGGCCAGATCGCAGATAATCTCGGAATCGCGCCGCGCGTTGGCAGGTGGATCGGTGGCGCGCTGGATGTGAATCACGCGTCCTTCCGTGCTGCAGGTGACGCCCTCTTCCTCTTCCTGAAGGCTGCCGGGGAGGACGACATCGGCATAGCGCGCGGTCTCCGAAAGAAAGAAATCGACGATGCCGAAGAACTCGAGTTTCTCGAGCGCCTCACGCGTGAACGTCGATTGGGGTAATGAAACCGCGGGATTGAAGCAAATGGAAAACAACGCCTTGATTTCACCAGAATGAATGGCGTTCATGATCTCCTGCGCCGTATGGCCCGGCTGCGGCAGATCTTCGGGTTCAATGCCCCAGACTTTCGCGACGTGAGCGCGGGCTGCCGGGTCGAGCAGCGAGCGCTGCCCCGGCAATTGATCGGCCTTCTGCCCGTGCTCGCGGCCGCCCTGTCCATTGCCCTGGCCCGTGATCATGGTGCAGCCGCAACCTTCGCGGCCCACGTGCCCGGTGGCGAGCGTGAGATTGATGAGAGCGGAGCAATTTTCCACGCCTTTCGACTGATGCTCGATCCCGCGGGAATGCAGGGCGATGGCGCGATCCGCTTTCGCGAACCAGTGGGCGGCCTTCTCGATCGCATCCGGCGGCACGCCTGTGATTTCAGCGGCGGCTCGCGGATCGAAACGTGCGACGGAGGCGCGGACCGCGTCGAAACCCGTGGTGTGTTCGTCGATGAATCGCCGGTCTTCGAGGCCATCGCGAATCACGACGTGCAACATGGCATTCAGAAGCGCGAGATCCGTACCGGGGCGAAGAGGAAGCATCAGATCCGCATGGCGCGTAATGGGCGTGAGGCGCGGATCGGCGACGATCAGTTTTCCGCCATTATCGCGGCAGCGCCAGATGTAATCGGTGGTGATGGGCGCGCATTCCCCGATATTCGCGCCGGCAACGAGCAGCACCTGCGCTTTCGGAATTTCGCTCCACGGGATGAGACTGCGGTCTATATCGAAGGCGAGCTTGTAAGCCACGCCGGCCGAGACCATGCAGAGGCGGCCGTTGTAATCGATATGCCTCGTGCCCACCGCGAGACGCGCGAACTTGCCCATCAGGTACGCCTTCTCAGTGGTGAGCGAGGCGCCGCCGAAGACCGCGACGGCGTCTTTGCCGTACTTTTCCTGGACTTCGCGCAGGCGTCGCGCGGTGAAATCGAGCGCTTCGTCCCAGCCCGCTTTGCGGAAGCCTGTCTCCGAGCGGAAAAGCGGATCGAGCAGGCGGTCGGGATGGTTCGATTGCAGATAGCGCTTCACGCCTTTGGGGCAAAGCATGCCGCGATTGAACGGGAACTCTTCCCACGGCTCGAAGCCGATCACGCGGTTCTCGCGCACCTTCAGCTGAATGCCGCATTGCTGACCGCAGAAGCAACAGTGCGTCTTCACCAGGCGATCCGGCAGGTGGCGCGATTCCTCGCTCCAGCCGCCGGCCGGGGTGTAATTCAGGTGCGGGCCGAACTGTTCACGGATTTGTTCGAGCGGCAGCGGCGGCTTAGCCATCGACGGCCTTTCCCGCGGCCCTCAGAGAGAGCTGGGCTCGCGACAGCGATTTGCGTTTGCATGGGGGACAAAGATCCTGCCACGCATAATCTGAGCCGGGGATCGCGTATTGAAAGCCGAGCTGCGGCAGTACGGTCTTGAGATCCGCGATATGCATGGCGGAAGCAAACCGCTGGTTGCAGCGCGGACAGATCGCGCCGGGACCGTTGTCACCGGCATGGTGATAGAGCTTGACGCCGAGTTGCGCGGGGCGCTGGAAAATGTGGAAGAACTTGCCGAACGGCAGGAACAGCAGGCCCGCAACTACGGTGATGGCGTGAATGATCGCCAGAAAGCTGTAAGCGCCTCCACGCAGCCATTCCTGTGAGACGGTGAGCGCGATGCCGGTCACGGAAATCGCGAACAGCAGGATCACGGGGAAGAAATCCATGGCGAAGCTTTGCACGGTCTGCGCGCCGCGGTCGCGCAGCCTGCGCCAGAGCGACAGAAACACGCCGGTCAGCACGAGTACGGCAGAGATATCCAGTCCGTGAAACAGCAGGAACGCGGTCACGGTGTGGAGCGGGAACGATCCGGTCTGGAATCCGAACAGCCAGACCACATAAACGGATTGGTCGGTTGGCAGAGAGCGGAAGGAGATCCAACCGAAGACCAGCGGGAAGGTGATTGCCGCCGCCAGGATGCAGCCCCAGAAGAGGCATTGGTGCATCCACCAGCGCAGGCGGGAACGGCGATGAATAAAAGTCTGGGCGACGATGTTCCGGCTTGCGGATGCGGCGACTTCCCCCGCAGCGCGAAAGCCTCGCTGCCGGAAGAGCTGCCATCCACGCCGCCAATACATATTCGTTGGAGGCTTATCGAGCCAGACATTGTAGTGATAGACCACACCCCAGGTGGCGAAGATGATGGCGAAGGTGTAAACCACGAGCGCGGGATCGAAATTCTGAAGATTGCGCGAGCCGAGCACGATGGCGGCGATCAGGACCAGAGTGAACAGCGTGGCCCAGGCGCCGGCGCGAACACGGTCGGCTGTTCGGGCGAGTTCGGGAGGCAGCGTGATTTCGCGCGCGTCCTGCCGGGGTATGAAGACGCGTGCGTTGATGCGCCATAAGGCAAAAGAAGTCAAAGCCAGCAGCGCAAAGCCGGGCCAAACGACGCCGGCGCGGTCCCGGAAGAAGCCGAGGAGCAGTGGCGGGAAAAATCCGCCGAGTCCGCCCATGGCTCCCACGAGGCCCGTGACGGTTCCGGTCTCGCGAGGGAAATACTGCGGAACGAGCTTAAACACGGCGCCATTGCCGAGCCCCATCAGCGCTGCGCAGCCGAGAGCGCCGATCGTGAACGGCAGCATCGAAGGCCAGGCCAGCAGGAGGGCAAACGGAATCACCACGGCGAACACCGCCGAAAGCACGCGGGCGCCGCCGATGCGATCGGAGAGCCAGCCGCCTGCCGGACGCAATGCCGTGGCGAGCACGACGAATCCGGCGGTTCGCAAACCCGCGCTGGTTATGTCGAGATGGAACTGGTCGCGGAGCAGACTCGGTAAATAGATCGAAAATGCAACGAACCCGCCGAAGGTGAGGAAGTAAAACGCCGCCAGAGCCCAGGCGAGGCGCTCGTGGACGAGCACGCGCGTCATTTCGGCGACGCTCTGCGGGCGCGACGTGGCGGGCGCGTTGCGCGCGAGAGCGAAAAATACGATCGCCCATATCACCAGCAGCGCGGCGCTCCCGCGAAACACGTTCTGCCATCCGGCGCGCGCCGCTATCAACGGGCCAAGAAACACAGCCGCCGATTGGCCCATATTTCCCAACCCGTAGGCGCCGAGCGCGGCTCCCTGCCGCTCCGCGCCGAACCATCGGGAGACGAACCCAGCGCCGACTGCAAATGAAGAACCAGCGAGTCCGAGAAAGAAGCCGCTCCATAACAGCGAGCCGTAACTTCGCGCGAGCGGCGCAAGAAACGCGGGAACCGAAACCGCCAGCATGAGGACCGGAAAAACCACTCTTCCCCCAAAGCGATCGGCAAGCATTCCGATGGGCAGACGAGCGAGCGAGCCGAGGAGGACGGGGACCGCGACGAGAAGCGCGGTCTGGGTGGCCGAAAGACCGAATTCAGCGCGGAACCGCGGCGCAAAAGCCGCGATCAAACCCCATGCCGCGAAACAAACGGCGAACGATACTGTGGCCAGCGTGAGATGCGTCGCGCCAGATGAGTGTTGTGCACTCCCGTCGGGCATTTCGTCTCCTGTTATTGAGGATATCCGCTGTCCCATAGCGACGCAGTGACTTAAATCACCGGCGATAGCCGGCTGGGTAATCTGCCAGGTGAGCTCCGGGCAGAAGCCCGGCGGCAGGGGTGAAGCCCCGCGCTACCTGGTTCGGGAAGATGCCTCCGAGTACGACAAATAAGACGCCGGCGGCAAGTGTCCAGCGTTCGCGCGGCAGAGCATCCGCCATATGCGTAAAGCCCGTCCGGCGTTTGCCCAGAAATAATCTGGCGAATAAGCGGAAAATGCTCACCGCATTCATGGCGGTAGCGATGGGGAGCACGACGCCTGTTACCGGGTGAGACATCAGCGTTCCATGAATCAGAAGATCCTGCGAACAAAAGCTCAGCGTGCCAGGCAACCCCACGAGCGCAAGGCCGAAAATACAGAATGACACGGCCAGGCGCGGCGCATGCGCGGCTAATCCGAAATAGCGGCTCGCGGTCAGATTCTCACCAAAGCGGACTTCCAGAAGCCGCAGTATTCCGAAAAGACCGGCGGTCGAGACCGTCACGACGAACCAGTGCACCAGCGCTCCGGTAATTCCTTCCGCAGTGCGGCTTTCGAGACCAGCCAGAATCACAGCTGACTGACTGAGCGCCAGGAAGGAGAGCAGGCGGCGGGGCGAGTTCTCCGTGAGGGCGCGGATAGCCACGTAAAGCGCTGTTGCCATGGCGAACCAGGAGAGTACCGGGAAGAGATTGTCCGCCGTGGCCGGGAATAACGGCAGGATCAATCTCGCGACAAGCAGCGCGCCGAAGTGCCCATTCAGCAGGAGCGCCGTGGGAATTCCGGAGCCGCCTTCAGCGAGATCCGCAATCCAGGCCTGCGCGGGGCAGATTCCTTTTCGCAGAATGACGGCGGCGATCAGTAACCCGAAGGCCGCGCCGCCGCCGGGACTCCGGTCCTTCAGAGCTGCGATCGAAAGGCTATGACCACTTGCCCAAATGCAGGCGATCGCAAGCGCGAGAGCGAGGCTCGACAGCGAAAGGGCCGCTACAGGACGCCATGAGGGTACCCGAAACCACGGCTTCACAAGGAATGGAACCATAGTGAGGATCCACCCGGCCAGAAACACTGCAAGGTTATCGGTCGAGTAGGCGGCCAGTGTCGCTCCCAGCATCAAGAGCACGCCAGCCATCGTTGGCGCATCGCAGTCGCGCTTCGGCAGCATCAACGTCGATGCCATCGTGAGGCAGGAGTAGAGCACCATTAATGCCTCGCGCAGCGATTCTCCGCCCGGCGCCGCGAGGAGCAGCAGTACGCTCGCCGCTACGGAAACCAGCGATCCGATGACACCCACGATGCGCGCGGAGCGGCGCCGGAACGTCAGCAGAATTGCCGCGAGCCAGGGAGCGGCGATCGCGGCGGCCGTGAGCCTCCATGTCAGGTTTGCTGTCATTCGATTTCCAGATCGCTCCGGCGAGCGGACTGTGTGGCGGTTCCGATTCCATCCAGTTTCGTAAACAGCCGCGATACCTCGTAAAGCGGCTGGATGAAGCAGCGATCCAGAATCGTGTCGAGGTGCCCGCGGTCGAGCGCCCATCTGTAAAGCCACAGGCGAACGCGGTCCGGCAAGAGGTCTTCGACGCGCCCCTGCGAAACTTCGCCGCCGATTGCGGAGCGCATGCGGCGGTAGTCGTGAAGCATGGAAGGCGCACGCAGGAACTGCAGGGTCCGGACCAGAGCGTGCCCCAGAACGTGGGCAATGGCAACCGATTTCCAGCCGAAACCGATCTCGACGAAGATGACGCCGACCTGCGTGAGTGAAGCAAACGCGAGCGATGTCTTCACGTCCGCGCTGGCGCGGCCGGCCATGGTTCCGTATATGGCGGTGGCCAGGCCGGTCAGGATAACAGCGATTGAGGCCACCGGCGCTTCGGCGAGCAGCGGTTGCGCGCGTAGCAGAAGATAGGCGCCTGCGTGGATGGAAATCGCGCCATAGAAGATCGCACTCGATGGAGTCGGGCCTTCCATTGCGCGGGGAAGCCATCCCGAGAAAGGAATCTGCGCGGCCTTTCCGGCGGCGGCCAGAAGAAGAAACAGACACACGACTGTCGCCTGCGTTGCGGCGAGTTCGGGCATTCCCGAGGCAAATGATCCGCTGCCGGCCCAGTTGTGCAACGCAAACACTCCCAGAAGCAGGCCGATGTCACACGCTCGATAAATGCCGAAAACGCGAAGGCCGTTTTCCACCGGAGCCGGACGCTGATCGAAGAAAGCAATCAGAAGCACCGACGTGATTCCGACCAACTCCCAGCCGGCGATCAGCAGATCGAACGAGCCCGCCGCGAAGGCGAGCAGAGACCCGAACGCAAAAAGGTGCAGGAGCGCGAAGAACCGGAAGAAGCCGCTCTCGCGATGCAGATAGGTCGCGGAAAACTGTCCGATCAACCCCGAGAGCACAACGGTCATCGCGAGAAACGGCAGAGACAGATGGTCTGCCACCAGCACCAGCGGAAATCGGTATTCATGGACGGCGAACCAGTTTCCGAACGTCAGGGTGACGGCGGAGGTGTGGGTCGTCGCAAGTATCCATAGCACCCCGGCCAGGCCGAGCAGGCAGGCCGCAAACGTCAGTCCGGTGATCCGGGATAGAACGCGTTCCGAGGGAACCCAGCCCAGGAGCCACAACAAAGCCATGGCGACGAAGACAGCGCCGGGCACCATTACGACGAATACCAGCAGTGCCTGCGAAAGATTCACGCCGTGCACTCTCCTGTCGCCGTGGGAATCCAGGCCATCGGAAGATGGCCGATCTTACCCGCGTACCATTCGACCGAAGAAAGGGCAACGGGCAGACGTTCGAGTGGGCCGTCCAGTTCTTCGAATCCGGAATCCCGCCGCACATGTACGCGGCCAGAGGCCGGATCGATTGTTGCGATGCGGATCCAGCCGTTCTCGACGAGCCGTTTCAGCGAAGCGTTTCTCTCGATCACCCGGTCCAGGCGTTCGTGCGTCGTCTCGATGACAAACAGAATGCGAACGGGTTCGTGAATGGAAACCATTTGCCACGACAAGCCGGTTCGCAGGTCGCTGGCGTGGCCGTCCATCACACCCACCAGGCTCGTCACGTTGTGAGGGAGTTTCGTGCCGCAACCATAGAGATCGTTATCGACGAAGGAAAAATAGTATTCGAGGCTGATGCCCGCGCACACGGGAACCGCGGCTGCCAGCAGGGCGGCAAGACTGCAATCGTCTGAATCCTGGTCCGCATCATAGGAAACAAGGAACGCCCGCCGGTCCAGGAAAAGTCCCCGCGTGAGGCTGCGGCGTCCGACGATGCAGACAGCATTCGTGCTGTGTCCGTATTCGGGGCGTGGCTGAGCCAGATGCTCGCTGCGTTCCTCCACATGGCGGAGGGCCGCCGCCGGATCGGCCGCGGGCGGGCAGGATTCGAAACGGCGCACGCGCTCGTGGGCGTTACGGGCTCGGGCTTCATCGAGCGATTTCCGGATGCGGTCGAGATCGGCGCGATGCGTTGCCGGCAGCGTGTCGGTATCGAACAACTCAACGTCATCGCTGCAGGTGTCGTGATATCCACCGATGAACCAGGTGTCATCGGGTATGTCGAGACCGCGATTGCGCAGATGGACGCGCACCTCCGGCCGATTGGCCATGGCCGCGAAAAGACGGGCATTGGGACTGCCGTGGCGTCCGCCGCAGGCCCCGCAATTATAGGCCGATTCGTGAGGATTGTTGAGGCTTGTGGAGCCGTGTCCCAGGATCACCACGAGCCGGGCAAAGCCCTGAGTCAGGCCGGCGGGCCCCAGGACGCTGGCAACGCCTTCCGCTTTTTCGTCCGCGGTAAAGCCCATCAGCAAGCCTTTCACGCCGTCCTCGGAATCATCGGCTTTGCGCGCGAATCGGAGCTCGGTGCGCGGTTCGGGAAGAAAGGACTTGTTGAGCCAGTCGCGGAGCAGCCCGTAACGTCTGGGCGCAAGCAGATGCCCGATGAGCGGCAGGAGTGAGAGCAGTCCCAGCGCGGTTGTCGACAGCCAGCCGAGCACTAATGAACGCGAAGACAGGAATGAATTCCGCATCAGCAGCCCGAGGAGTCGTCTTCGCCAACGGCGGCTCCTGAGGAGCGCGGTATCTTCCTCTTTGGGTTGCTCCAGAACCGCGTGCAGGGGCTCGATCACCACCGGACAAAATGCGGCGCCCTGCGGGTCGTCAATTCCCTGATAATCCACTGCGACGCCGTAGTAGCCGGCGGCGCCGAAGGTCTCGATTTCGGGGTCCAGTTCCTCCAGGGCGCGCCGCATGGATTCCTCACGCTCGTCCAGGCAAAAGAAAACCTGGGCGTGGGGCCGCTCCTTCAGGTACGACAGCCCGCGGTACTTCCTGTGGCTCGCAAGGCCATGCAGAATCGAGCGTTCATGCCGCCGCTCATAAGCGAGGTGGAGAATGCGCCGACGTTCAAGCCCGTTGCATGCCTGGACTTCATTCGCGAACGATGCCCAATCGGAAGGGGACAGCAAGCCGACTTCGGCCGCGGAAAAGGAGACGACGCGCGCAGCATCGTAAATGCGGGCGGCACGGCTCAGGCGCAGCCTCTCCTGTGTTTTGAGCGGGTTTTCGCAGGGAGCCGTCTCCGCCGCGCATCCGCGGGCGGCCACCTGCGACATGGTCAGGCGGACTGCCAGGAAATCCATCAGGGAGCAGGGGATCGATTCATGCGGCGCCAGCGCTGGGCTTTCCTCCAGCCTCCGCATCTGTCCGGCCCAGCCGGGCAACGCGAGCAATTCGGACCGGAGGACTTCTTCCCACTGGCAAGCGGCGACATTCTCTGTGTCGAGATATTCGAGCACCACATCGGCTGCCGACAGCGAACGATCTTCCTGCCTGCGGAATTCTTTGTCGAGGCCGCTCAGATACTTCGGGGAAATGCCACCTCTTTGCGCCAGCAGCATCCGGACAGATTCGTAAAAACCTCTTTCGCGATACGGCATTGGCCAGTACGCGGTCCCCTGATCGAGGAACACGGAACACAGGCGGATGAGCCAGGGATGGATGATCTCGTCGATGGGGCGCGGTGGCTCGGGATCTGTTTCCGGCGCAATAGTGCGCTTCAGGCAGGCGTCAAACAGCGCGCGCAGGGCGGGCTGGCGAAAGTCTTTGGCAAGATCTCCCTGTTCGGTCCGCCACAGGATCGTGGCGCCATCGAATTCGCGCACACCCGGCGTAATCATGGCGAGGCGCAACGACCGCCGCGTCAGCCCGGGAAAGACGATCGTATCGGGCTCGTTTTCGAGTACGGCGTTGATGTCCTCACTCTGGATGCGGCCCCGTGCGAATTCTCTTCGATAGGCCGCTTCCGCCATATAGGGTTCGGCGCCGAACATCTGGGAAGCTTCCAATACGGCGCGCTCGAAAGGCAGATGTTCGAAAGCGTGAAGCGTGTTGTGGTGAATGAAGACGCCAATCGGTCCCTGGGCCGGCAGGAGGTGGGCGATGCGATCGACTATCTCGTGGAGTTTATCCCGCCGCGAGACCGCCGAATCGTCCGCCTGGTTCATCGATTCGCGCGAGCCTGGGATTTTGGCTCCTGACGGGCAGCTTCCTTCAGCATGCTGACCGCGCTGGTGAGTTGGGAATAAAAATAGCGGCGCAGGATATCGAGGACCTCGATCAGAGCGTGATCGCGGATCGAATAGAAAACCTGATTCCCCACCTTCCTGCCCACGACAATTTGTTTGGCGCGGAGGACCGACAGATGCTGTGACGCGTTGGCCTGCTCGATACCGAGCTTTTCGATCAGTTTTCCCGCCGGCATCTCGCGATCGCGCAGGAGTTCGACGATTGCGATCCGGGTCGGATGGGCAAGCCCCTGAAAGATCTCACTCTTGAACCGCCGCAGGTCGTCACCCACAGTAATAGTATATTCGCATTTTGGAATATTGGCAACCTGCAGCAGGATTGCCCCGTGAACCAGCCGGACATCGGGGTCCGCACTGGCGGCGCGGGGCGCCAACCCGCGCGCCAGTGGTGCGGCATTTGGCGCAATGAGCCTTATCACCCCGACGGCATAGGGTATGAACTTCGCTCATGCAGGCACTTAAGCTGCCGCCCCAAGGGAACGCCGCTTGCTTCCCGGTCTATCAGGTGGAGGCTACAAATGAGACTCATGGCGTGTTCCTTGTTCCTGTTGCTGTGGATTCCCGGTTCAGCGCAGACTTCGTTCGTGAACGTCGATAAAGCGAACGGGAAGAAATCGTCAGACTTTGTCTTCGAGATCCGACCCCGCGAAATTGCGCCTGGACAGGCAGCGACGTTGCGATGGTCGATCAAAGGCGCAAAGAGGGTAGTCATTCAGGAAGCGCCGGATTCAGGCGCTCGTGGACTTCGCGAGACTGGAAGATTTGAAGGCGATCATGGAACTCTGGAAGTCAGGCCCACGGAGAGCACGATTTACGTGATTGTCTGCGAAGGCACGACTACGTACGAATGCGCCTCTGCCTCCGTCCGGGTCCAGGTGAAGCGGCGCTGAACCGCCGCACTATTCCGCGTGGGCTGCGTCAGTCAGCCGTCTCACTATAGAGACCGCCGTCAGATACGCCGCAGTTGCCGGAATGAGAAACGCAAAATACATCATCGGTAAGGGCGTGAATGCAAACAGCTCAGCAACCGGACTGAATGGAATCAGGAATCCGATCGCCACGACGGCAACGGTTGTCGTCATCAGCGCCTTACTGGGGCGGCTTCGAAACGGATTCCCGGCTGTTCGAATGACCAGCAGCACAAGTGTCTGGGTCGCCAGCGATTCGACGAACCATCCGCTCTGGAACAGGCTCTCGCCTGCGTGCAGGAAATGAAGCAGGACGTAAAAGGTGAGGAAATCGAACAGTGAACTCACCGGCCCGACCCACAACATGAATCGCCGGATCGAGGCGACTCTCCAGCGGCGGGGCCGGGTAATCCACGAAGCATCGACACGGTCGGTCGGTATGGAGACCTGAGCCGCGTCGTACAGGAAGTTGTTCAGAAGAATCTGCGTCGGCAGCATCGGGAGAAACGGGAGCATAACGGAAGCGGCGGCCATGCTGAGGACATTTCCGAAGTTCGAGCTGGTTCCCATCAGGATGTATTTCATGACGTTGCCGAATGCTCGCCTGCCTTCGAGAATTCCGGCATGAAGAACGTCGAGCCCGTGCTCGGTCAGGATGATCTCGGCGGCCTCCCGGGCGACATCGGCAGCCCCGGGCACCGAAATACCGACATCGGCGGCGTGCAGCGACGGTGCATCATTTACCCCATCTCCGATATAGCCAACAACGTGTCCGCGACGTTTCAGGGCGAGGATGATGCGATTCTTCTGCGCCGGTGAAACCCGGGCAAACACATCCGTTGTTTCGACGATGTGCCCGAGCGCCGGGTCGGTCATGGAATCGAGTTCGGCGCCGCAAACGACAGACGTCCCGGAAAGGCCAACCTGATCGCAGATATAGCGGGTGACCAGTTCATTGTCGCCGGTAATGACCTTGAACCGGACGCCATCGCGGCCCAATGCCTGTACCATCTCCGCAGCATCCGCCAGCGGAGGATCCACGAACCCGAGAAAGCCGGCAAAACACAGGTCGCTCTCGTCCTGAATGCCATAGGATTCAGCATCCGGGAGGGTTCGCCAGGCGACGCCAAGGACACGAAATCCTTTACCGCTAAGATTCCGAAATTCCCGCCTGCAGTTTTCCTGTGTTTCCGCGTCGAACGGTAAAATTCGCCCGCCGATCTCATAGCTGCCGCATCTGTCCAGCAGAGGCTCCGGCGCGCCTTTCGTGACCATGAGCCGGCTTCCACTCCTGTTCAGCACAACCGAAACCAGCCTCCGCTCGAAATCGAACGGAATTTCATCCAGCTTCCCGCATGGTTCGCCGTCTTCGGGCGTCCGGGCGAGAATAGCAACATCCAGCGGACTTCGAATGCCGGCATCGAAGCGGCTGTTCAGCCCAGCCAAAACCAGCGCGCGATCCGATTGAGCGCCCATCGGATCGACCACCTGCTCCAGTTCCATCACGCCTTCCGTCAGCGTTCCCGTCTTATCGCTGCATAGAACGTCCATGCTGCCGAGATTCTGAATTGCGGCAAGATGCCGGACAATCACCTTCCTGCGCGACATTCGCACCGCGCCCGTGGCGAGCGTCACGGAGGCAATCATCGGCAGAAACTCGGGCGTCAGTCCGACAGCCAGCGATACCGCGAAGATCAGCGACTGGAAAGCATCCCGCCGCATTGCGATCCGGACAACGAGGAGAGAAAGAACCAGGAAGAATACGGTCCGCATGATGAACGAGCCAAAATCGCGGATGCCCCGTTCAAATTCCGTTTCGGGGGGACGAGTGGCGAGCCGCGCCGCAATATCGCCGAAGACCGTTTTCGGCCCGGTGACGCATACTCTTGCGACGCCCGACCCGCTGATCACGCTTGAGCCCAGAAAAATCATCCAGGGCTTTTCGATGTCGTTCGCGGGCGCTCTCTCACCCGCGGCCTCCTTTTCGGCCGGAAAGGATTCTCCCGTAAGTGCGCTCTGCAAAACATGCAGGTGCTCCGCCGTCAGCAACACGCAGTCGGCTGGTACGAGATCACCGGCAGAGAGCCGAACGATATCGCCCGGCGCCAGTAACCGATGCGGTAACTGACGCCATTCATCCTGACGCAGTACTTCGACCGTCGGCTGAACCTGTGCCCGGAGGCTTTCGATCGCAATAGCCGAACGCCGACTCTGGACGAAATTGATTGTGGCCCCCAGGAACACAATCACGGAGATGATCGTCGCGTCGAGTTTCTCTCCCAGGAACCCCGAGACCGTGGCTGCCAATAACAGAACGAGAACCAGGGGATCCAGAAGAAGCCGGAGAAACGCGCTCAAATGGTTCGGACGGCGTGCGGATACACATTCGTTGTACCCGTAGCTGCGAAGGCGCGCCTCTGCTTCGCGATTGGTCAATCCGGTCAATGGCAAGGCTTCAGTCATCACCATCTGAACCACACATCGGCCGTGACGTCAAATACTCAGGACCGGACAGGGCATGGTTCGGATGATCGAATAAGCATGTGAACGGAACTGGCCGGCGAATCGCGGAAGTATGCCCCTTCCAATCAGCACGAGGTCAGCATTCCAGTCCGTCGCTTCCTCCCGAACCACATCCGGAATAAATCCCGGTTTCACATGCGATTCAAAAGTTATCCCGGTTTCGGATTGCATCTCCGCGATGACGTCTTCCGCGGATTTAATCAGAAAGTCCCAAAACGCCGAGGCGGCTGATGGATCTTCGGTCGCGACTGGAGGTGGAACAGCATGGACGACGCGCACGCTGACTTTTCCATTTTCACTTAGCTCCATTGCTTCGCGGAGCAACCTCTTGCCTTCATCATCGGTATCAATGGCGCAGAGAATTCTCTTCCAGGGTTCGCTGGGGCGCTGCTTGGCGCGGTGGGATGCGGTCCATACGGCGCATGTAGCATCATGCAGCATTTTCGCGGTAACCGAACCCACCAGAAGCGCCCGGAATCGTCCATAACCATGTGTTGGCATCATGATGAGATCGAAGGGATTCGATCCAGCGAGTTCGCAGATGCCCGCCGCGGGGTCCGCCTCACAGACGACGATTCGCGCATTCAGGCCAGGGAAAAACTTCGCCGAGAAGGCGCGGAGTCTCTGCTCTGCGTTTTCTGAGAGTTGCTGGACCGGCCACGCAACCGGGCCCACGGCGTCGATCGCTCCGTAAGCCATCGCGGGAATGTATACGAAGTGCGCCAGCGTCAGAGAAGCGTGAAACCGCGAGCACAGCGAGCGAACGTGCGGAACAATTGCCTCGCAGGGTTCTGAAAAGTCAACGGGAAACAGGATGTTGTGAAACGCCATGACGTACCTCCGTCAGGTGTACTGCACTGGTAACACCATCGCGCGATGCGTATCTGCGGGAGAAATAAAGCAGTTAATCGCCATGGATCCGCGAGATGGATGCCTGCGTATCCTTCCATTGCGCGTTACAACCCAGGCACCGCGTCTTTTCACGGAGCGCAACTCCGGCGGCAGCCACGCAGTTCCCTCTGTCACGCACTCCTGGGGGCCGACCTGTTTTCGCGCGAAAAATAAGCCTCGTTCAGGTACTGACCGAGCATGCGATTCGTATTGAAGAACGACGCGTTCACCGAGATCACCGAACGCATGATCTCCGCATAAGGCGTTCCGCCGCGGCGATACATCGGCAGGATGACGGATTCGAGCTTGTCGTAAAGAGAAGCGGCTTCCCGAACCGTATCCGGCGTCGACTCGCGTTCGCCGATCGCCCAACCGGTCAGTCCCTCATGACAGCCTTCCACCCACCATCCATCAAGCACGCTCAGGCTCGGAATTCCGTTGAGGGCTGCCTTCATGCCGCTTGTTCCGGATGCTTCATACGGACGCAGCGGCGTATTCAGCCAGAGATCGACGCCGCTGGTCAGGAAACTCGCCAGTCCCATCTCGTAGTTATTCAGATAGACGACGCGGACTTCCGATCCGGCAAGAGTGGCAGCCGCGGCAAAAATCCGCTGGATCATCTCCTTACCGCCCGCATCCTGTGGATGGGCCTTCCCGGCATAGAGAATCTGCACGGGGCCCACGTTGCGTCCGATTCGCCGCAGGCGTTCGATATCCGAAAAGAGCAGATCGGCCCTCTTGTACGCGGCGGCGCGCCGCGCGAAGCCGATCGTGAAGACGTTCTCGTCCAGGGCGACGTTAAATTGTTTCCGAATCTCCGCCAACATCTCCTGTTTGGCCGCGCGATGCGCCGCCTCGATTTCGGCGAGCGGAATTCGGATCGCGTAGCGGAGGCACAGGTTGTCATACCGCCATCCGGGAAGAAATCGATCGAACAGGCCGCGGAATGCCGGGGATGTCCATGAGACTGCATGAACTCCATTGGTAATTGCGCGAATCGGATACTGCGGGAACATACTCGCCGAGATCTCGCCATGACGCATAGCCACTCCATTAATGAAGCGCGAGAATCTCAGCGCGAGAAAGGTCATATTCAGCAGATCATCGCGAAAGCACTGCGCTGTATCGAGAAGCGCGACTCGTCCGGCGCCGAGAATCGAAAGCGCAAATGGCCGTGGAAATTTGTCATGACCCGCCGGTACTGGCGTGTGCGTCGTGAATACGCAGCGATGGCGAACCGCTTCGATTTCTTTTTCACCGGCAGGCCCACCGCCAGCGATCCGATTGAGAAGACCGATGGCGAGAAGCGCCGCATGCCCTTCATTCATGTGATAACTGCCGATATTTGTGTAACCGAGTGCGTCCAGCAGCTCCGCGCCGCCGAGGCCAAGCACAGCTTCCTGCATCAGGCGGTAGCGCTGATCGCCACCGTAAAGTTCGTTCGTCAGAGTCCGGTCGTATTCGGTGTTTTCGGGAAGATCGGTGTCGAGCAGGTACACCGGCACTAAGGCGCCGGAGATACCCTGCAATCGGTATCGCCACGCGGTAATCGCTAAATCGCGGCCTTCCAGATGAACCGATACCCGGACATTGGTTGGCTCCGAAAAATCCGCCGGTTTCCAGCGCTCCGCCTCGCTGGTCTGATTTCCCTTCGCGTCGAGGCGCTGACGGAAGTAGCCGAAGTGATGAACGAGCGTAATCCCGATCATCCGAATCTCGAGGTCCGCCGCTGAACGCAGCATGTCGCCGGCAAGCACCCCCAGGCCGCCGCTGTAGGTCGGGACTTCCGATTGGAGGGCGATCTCCATTGAAAAATACGCAATCCTCGTCTTCGAAGGGTCATCCAATCCGGGCGATGGCATACAGCAAGATTACGCAATACGTGGGCCAACTCACCATGCGGCACGCTCTCCGTTTGCAGGCTACCGTTGATCCGGTATGCGTGTGATCACCGAGCCGCTGCGGCAGGATTGCGCGCTCACGCGCAGGTACAACGAGCTTGCATGATTCCGTATAGGGTCCGGGAGGGACGCGCGCGTGCACGTTGTATGGCATGTTCCCCGCCCGCACCGCAATTTCCGCCGGCTTTCTGGTCGCGATCTCTCTCCTGCAGGCAGGTATCCGCCTGCCGGACATCGATCAGGGAGCATGGCTGCGCGACCGCATTGACGCCGGCAGGCTGGAGGATCTTCGATGGCCGGGATTCGCCCAGCATCGCGCGGCGCTCCGGGAATTCTATGCGACAAACGGATTCCATCCAGCCTGGCTACGCGGTAACCAGCCGACTCCCCAGGCGCTCTCGCTGATCGCCTCTTTGCGCAGAGCCGGTACGAAAGGACTCGATCCCGAGGATTACGATGCCAGCCGCTGGACAGCGCGTCTGGACGAAATCGCGCGGGACCCGGCCGGTAACATTGCGCTCACCCGCTTCGAGCTTAAACTGACCATCGCCGCGATGCGCATCGTCACCGATCTGGATTCCGGCCGCGCCAACCCAGGTATTTTTCATTTCGATTCCGCCGTTCGCGGCGACAACCGGCTCGCGCAATGGATTCGCAATAAGCTTCAATTCGCTCCCGAAGCGCCGGACGCGATTGACATCGCACTACAAAGTCTCGATCCGCCATTTCCCGCTTATCGCCAAACAGAAGCTGCGCTCGTGCGATACACAGATCTCCTGGCGGACGGGCAGCCCCCGCCCTTTCCCGCTCCGAAGCATGCGGTGCACCCCGGCGATTTGTATCCCGCGGCCGCGCAACTATACGGGTTTCTCGAAAGACTCGGCGATGCCCCGCCAGCCGGCACTGTTCCAGAAGATTATTCGGGTGCGCTGGTGGCCGCCGTCACACACTTTCAGAGGCGTCATGGCATCGAGCCGGATGGTATTCTCGGGGCGGCTACCATCCGCGCGCTTAATGTTCCGCTCGCACGGCGAGTAGAGCAGATAGAACTCACGCTTGAGCGCTGGCGCTGGCTCCCGCGGCAGTTCGATCACCCGCCGCTGATCGTGAACATCCCACGTTTTGAGCTTGCCGCGTTCGATCCCGACCATCGCGCCACGCTGCGCATGAAAGTGATTGTGGGCAAGTCTTACGGCCACAAGACGCCGATCTTCGCCGCGCAGATGAAATCGGTCATTTTTCACCCGTGGTGGGAAGTGCCTGACGACATTGCGCTCAAAGAACTGCGGCCCAAAGCCGCGGACGATCCAGGTTATCTCGCGCGCAATCATTATGTAATCGTTCCGGCTCCCGGAGGCCGGACGCGCATGCGCCAGAAGCCAGGTAATGACAACGCGCTCGGCGCGATTAAATTCCTCTTCCCGAACGCCTATGACGTCTACATGCACGGCACTCCGGCCACCGAGCTGTTTTCCAGAACGCGCCGCGATTTCAGCCACGGCTGCATCCGCGTGGAAGATCCCGAACGCCTGGCTCAATGGGTTCTCGATGGCACGCCTGGCTGGTCGCCGGCGCGCCTCCACGGCGCACTCGAAGATCCCGCAACGTTGCAGGTGACGCTCAGCCGGCCGATACCGGTGCTCATCGTATACGGTACGGCAATCGCGGGTGAGGACGGCGTTATTCGATTCTTCGACGACATTTACGGCTACGATGCGCAACTCTCCCGCACTCTTGCCGCGGGCCGCCGCGCCTGGATGTAGCGGGTCTTTCGACGCGACACTGCGCTGGTTCACGCACGCGCAACCTTGTGGGAGGTAAATCGCTCTCTATTCTGAAGGACTTCGCAGACTTGCGATTGGCGTCGTCTGTGCCCGGTATCCGGCGGAGGTTTCCATGAACTCAAAAACCATGCGGGCGGCCGTCGTCCGTACATTTGGAAAGCCGCTCGATATTTGCGAATTGCCCATTCCCGTACCTGGTCCCAACCAGATACTTGTGCGAACCGAAGCGTGCGGCGTCTGCCACACCGACTGCCATGCCGCGGGCGGCGATTGGCCGGTCAAGCCAAATCTGCCATTTGTTCCAGGACATGAAGGCGTTGGCAGCGTCATCGCTATCGGGAAAGGTGTGCGGTCTTTCAAACCCGGCGACCGCGCTGGAATCCCCTGGCTCTACAGCGCCTGCGGCGAATGCGAGTGGTGCGTGACAGGCCGCGAGACGCTTTGCCCATCTGCTCAATATGGTGGATATCTGGTGAACGGCGGATTTGCGGAATACTTTCTTGCGGACGCCCGCTATGCGCCGCATATTCCAGCCAACCTCGACTCAATTACCGCCGCGCCATTGCTTTGCGCCGGGGTGACCACCTACAAGGGTCTTAAGGAAACGGAGGCGCGTCCCGGGCAGTGGGTGGCGATCCTGGGGGTTGGCGGTCTCGGCCATCTCGCGATCCAGTATGCGAAGGCTATGGGACTTCATGTCGCGGCGGTTGACGTCCATGAGGAGAAGCTCACGCTCGCCCGGCGCCTGGGCGCGGAACTTACGGTGAACGCAGCCAGCGGGGACCCTGTGCCGGAAATCCTGCGTTTTACGGGCGGTGCGCACGGAGTGCTGGTTACCGCGCCTTCACTTCCGGCGTTTCGCCAGGGCGTAGGGATGACGAGACGCGCCGGCACGTGTGTTCTGGTCGGCCTTCCTCCGGGGGAATTCCCGCTCCCGGTGTTCGATGTTGTTTTGAAGGGGATCTCTGTCCGGGGGTCGCTCGTCGGGACGAGGGCCGATATGCGCGAAGCTCTCGAAATCGCCGCCAATGCCGGAATCGCTCCGCACATTGAGACTCGTCCGCTCGAAAGCATCAATGATGTTTTCAACGAACTGGAGGCCGGAGCGGTTCAGGGTCGGATCGTGCTGGATTTCCCATCGGGTCCGAACAGTCTGACGCTGGAGGAAAGTCAGGAGTTGGCCCTTTCTAAAGCTTGAGTGGGCAGAAAAAGAGGGGCTCGCCGATTATGCCCCGGCGAGCCCCTCATTCAGTCCCCTCCCCCCGGGGACAAGTTTTCACGCAGCTTTGATCGAAACCGTTTTGGGCTTCGTCTCGACCGCTTTCGGCGCCGTGATGCGCAGCACACCCTTCTCGAGCGTCGCCGTCGCGCCTTCCGTACTCAGCGGCGTCGGAGCCGGGATGCGGCGATAAACGTCGCTCGAAGTGAATTCACTCCACAGCACGCTTTTCTTTTCCGACTTCTTCTCCTGGCTGGCGGCCGCATGGATAATGAGTTCGCCCGGAGTCGCCGTCACTTCCACGTCCTTCGGCTCGAAGCCTGGAAGCGCCATCTGGAGCTCATAAGAATCGCCCTTATCGGCCAGTTCAGCGGCCGGTGAACCGAAGATTTCCCGTTCGGCTGTCAGCCAGTTCTCCAAATCACGCCCGAATCTGCGTCCGTCATTTTCGAACAGCTGGAACGCGCGATGTTGGATCTCGTTGAAGCGTTTTTCAAATTCCTGAAAGAACGGCAGACCTTCCCTTTGCCCGTCCTTTACCTTCTGAATTTCTACGTTTGGCATTTGAAACCTCCCTGGTGGTTACCGCTCTCTCTGGATGCATTCCGTTAACCAGTGTTAACAGCGGTCTAAGTTCCGTAGATACTCATCTCAGTCCAATCCGATGGGCGATTTGGCGCAGGACGACGGGGAGGTCTCAGCGAAATCACCCAGGCCAAAGACTCAGTATTGGCGACAGAGAAAGATAAGGAAGGGGCTGAAAGCGGAACATGGAATGCACTTCCGCTCCAGGGACAGCCTGATGAAATTTCTGGTACTTGCCATCGACTTCGACGGGACCATTGCGACCAACGACGCGCTGAATCCCGACGTGCGGGCGGCGCTGGGCGAACTACGGCGGCGCGGAATCGTTGTCATTCTGGTTACAGGCCGTATTCTGGATGACCTTCGGCGGGTTTGCGGCGATCTGCATTTCCTCGACGCCGCGGTCGGCGAAAATGGCGCCGCCATCGAATTCCCGGAGACCGGCTACTCCATGACGCTCGCGCCGCCGCCCTCTGAAGTGTTGCTGGCGGAGATGCGAGCGGCCGGTATTCAACACGCCGCCGGGCACGCAGTCATCGAAGCGTCAGCCGCCGATGGATCGCGGATTCTGAGTTTACTCCAGAAACTGGAACTTCCCCTGACGCTCATGTTCAATCGCGGCCGCGTCATGGTGCTGCCCCAGGCAATCAGCAAAGCGACGGGATTGCAGCAGGCCTTAACCATTCTTCGGCTCTCCGCGCACAACGCCATCGGAATAGGCGATGCTGAGAACGACCACGAACTGCTGCGTCTCTGCGAGGTCGGCGTCGCCGTGAACTGGGGCAGTGGCACGTTGAAACGCGCCGCCGATCGTGTACTACCGGGCGAAGGTCCGGCGGCGGTTGCAAAGTATCTGACCGATCTCGTCAACCACGGTTTTCTTCCGATTCCTGCCGCTGCGCGCCGGCGCTTGCTCCTGGGCCACACCGACGCGGGGCAGCCGCTCGCGCTTGCCGTGCGCGGCCGAAACGTGCTGGTCGCCGGCGAACCAAAATCCGGAAAATCCTGGGTTGCGGGATTATTGTGCGAACAATTGATTCTTTACGGTTACTCGATCTGCGTTCTCGACCCCGAAGGAGACTACACATCGCTCGAGGCTCTTCCCGGCGTCACCGTTATGGGCGGCAGAGATCCCCTGCCGCGGCCTGGGGACCTGATTCGAGCGCTGCGCCACGCCGATGTCAGCATCGTGATCGATCTCTCCCACACAAACCAGCAACAGAAGCTCGAATACATACGCAGCGTTCTGCCCGCGCTCGCAATGCTTCGCCGCCGCACGGGTCTGCCGCATCGAATTGTTCTGGATGAGGCCCACTATTTCCTGCAGGACCCGGAATCCCGCCGGCTGCTCGATCTCGAACTGAGTGGCTACACCTTTGTCACCTACCGGGCATCCCTGCTCTGCTCCGAATCCCTGCGCGCCAGCCAGGCGATCCTCGTGACCCGCGAGTCGGATCCGGCTGAAATCCAGATGCTCAAGTCACTGTGTACCTGCAGCGCGCGAACCGAGGACGAATGGGCCAGTTTGTTTGGCAATCTTGTAATCGGCGAAGCTGCGGCGCTGCCGGTCACCGAAGAGGCGCAGGGTGACATTCGGCGCATTCATCTTGCGCCGCGTTTAACGCCGCACGTCCGTCATCTGGCAAAATACGCGGATATACCCATTGAAGATTCCCGCGCCTTCGTGTTCTGGAGCGATTCGGGTCAGACCGGCCAGCGCGCTCACACCCTGGGCGAATTAGCCGATATCCTGGACCACGAGCCGGCTCATCGTTTCGACGGACATCTGCGCCGCAAGGATTTCTCCCGCTGGATCGCCGGCGTATTTGGCGACCATCAACTGGCAGCCGACGTTAGCCGGATAGAAGCTCACTATCGCGAAATGCCGTCGTCTGAAGCCGCCGAAGAGATCGTGCGAGAGATCAAATCCCGCTACGATCTGAATCCTCTCAGCGTTACTGCCTGAATTCCCCCTTGCCTGCGCGGAATCCCGCAGGACTGCGTCCAGAGCCGCCGCGAGCATCGGAGAGCACAATCGTCCTCCTTGAAAACAAGGCATATAGAATTTCTCTGCCGCGGCCTGGCGCTTGCCTCTTCAGGGGCATGATCCCATTTCGAAGAATTCTTCTCCCCACCGATTACTCTCCCGCCTGCGAGGCGATTCTGCCCTGGGTGAAGGAGATGACCGGGCGTTTGTCGTGCGAACTCAGTCTGGTTCACGCCTACGACGGAAAAGCCGGTCATTCGAATTTCATTAACGCGGATGAACTGCGCGTTTTCGAGGATCACCGGCTTCGCACATGGGCATCGCAATTTCTGCCGGTGCAGCGCGTGGAGTGTTTTGCGGAAGCCGGCGAGCCGGGAACCGTTATTGAGAAAGTCATTGAACATCAGGGGTCCGATCTGGTGATGCTCCCGACTCACGGATGGGGGCCGCTCCGCCGTTTGCTGCTCGGCTCGGTAACGGCGAAGATCCTGCATGATTCAAGCGCCGCGGTGTGGACGGCCGGTCCGGCTCTGGCCCGTCAGACGCCGCCGTACCATTCGATACTCTGCGCCGTGGATGAAACCACTGAAGCGGAGGCCGTTCTCCGCGCCGCGGCGTGGCTGGCGGAACAGCACGATGCGAGCCTGGCAATCATCCATGTGGTGGCGCTTCCGCCGGCATCACCGGAGCTCGACTATGTGGTGTATGAGAGAGAAGTCGTCGCGTCCGCGAACGCAAGGCTGCGCGAGCTGAAAGGCAAGCTTGGTATCGACGCGCCGCACCGCGTGGCGGGTGGAATGATCGCAGATATGGTTCGCGAAGAGGCGGTTCGCCGGAACGCGGATCTGATTGTGACTGGACGAGGAGTCTCACAGGACGCTCTGACGAGAATCTGGTCGTCTCTCTACGAGATTGTCCGCGAAGCGCCATGCGCAGTACTCAGCATCTGATCCCCATGCGCCAGATCCCGCTTGATTGCTTCTTCCGTCCGCGTAATGCCGCACTGATCGGGGCGACCGAAAAGGCCGGTACGGTAGGGCGTTCCATTCTCGACAATCTGACGCAGATACCGTTTGGCGGTCCCGTCTATCCGGTAAATCCGAAGCACGAGACTATGCGCGGATTGCGATGCTATCCCAACGTCAGCGCAATCGGAGAAGACGTCGACCTCGCGGTGATCGCAACTCCCGCGGCAACAGTTCCCGATGTGATTGCAGACTGCGCATCCGCCGGCGTGAAAGCGGCCATCATCATTTCAGCGGGATTCCGCGAAACAGGAGCGGCCGGCTGTGCGCTCGAAGACCAGATCCTGATCGAAGCGCGCGCAGCGGGCATGCGGATCATCGGACCGAACTGCCTCGGTCTCATGAGCCCGCACCACGGACTGAATGCAACGTTCGCCACGTCAATGGCGCGGCCAGGGAAGCTCGCGTTCATCAGTCAGAGCGGCGCTCTCTGCAGCGCGATTCTCGACTGGAGCCATCGGGAACGCATGGGATTCAGCGCATTTATCTCGACCGGGTCCATGGCGGATGTTGGCTGGGGAGACCTGATCCGTTATCTGGGGGACGATCCGAACACTCGCAGTATCGCGATCTACATGGAATCGGTGGGCGATGCGCGGTCGTTCATGTCAGCCGCGCGCGAAGTGGCGCTCTCGAAACCCATTATCGTTCTGAAACCCGGGCGCAGCGAGGCCGCAGCGAAGGCCGCCGCCTCTCATACGGGAGCGCTCACCGGCAGCGATGATGTGCTGGATGCCGCATTCCGGCGCTGCGGCGTAGTTCGCGTCGACACCATCGCCGAACTCTTCCATCTCTCGGAAGCGCTGGATAAACAACCGCGGCCAAAGGGGCCGCGGCTCACGATCATTACGAACGCCGGCGGTCCAGCGGTTCTCGCGGCCGATGCGTTACTGGCGGGAGGCGGCAAACTGGCGGAGCTTTCGAGCGATGCGCTCCCGCGGCTCAACGAAATTCTTCCGCCGCACTGGAGCCATGCAAATCCCATCGACATTCTTGGCGATGCCACTCCGGAGCGGTTCACCAACGCGGTCGATATCGTCGCGCGCGATCCCGGCTCCGATGGACTGCTGATCGCCATGGCCCCAACCGGTCCTACGGATCCCGTCGCAGTCGCCGAAATGCTCGCTCCCGTGGTGCGCAAGATCGACAAGCCTGTCATCGCGAGCTGGATGGGCGGAGAACAGGCGATGCGCGGAGAAGCGATTTTGAACGAAGCCGCGATACCGACCTACAGCTACCCCGATTCCGCCGCCCGCATTTTCGATCTGATGTGGAACTACAGCGCGGGAATTCAGGCGCTTTACCAGACTCCGGAGAAGGCCGCGCCCGCAGCCAGCGAGAGCGCCCGAGGCGAGGCCGCATCCAGGATCGAGAAGATTCGTGCGACGGGCCGCCTTCTGCTCAGCGAAGCGGAATCCAAAGAATTGCTGGAGGCGTGGGGGATTCCCTGCGTTCGCACCGCTATCGCCCGCACCGAAGAAGAAGCCGCCGGCATTGCGAAACAGATGACATACCCGGTAGCCGTCAAACTGCATTCGGAAACCATTACCCACAAGACGGACGTCGGCGGCGTCCAGCTCAATATCGGCAGCCGCGACGAAGTGATTCGCGCGTTTCAAACGATCCGGAAATCGGTCTCGGAGAAGGCTGGGGCGAAGCATTTTCAGGGCGTCACCGTTCAGCCCATGGCGCCCAAAGACGGCTACGAGCTGATTCTGGGCTCCAGCGTGGACCCGCAGTTCGGCCCCATCATTCTTTTCGGCAGCGGCGGCGAGCTGGTGGAAGTCTACCGGGATCGCGCGGTCGGATTGCCCCCTCTGAACAACATTCTTGCCTCATCGCTCATGCGGCGCACGAAGATCTTCACCGCACTGGGCGGCGTTCGCGGGCGCCGCGGCGTGGATCTCGCGGCACTCGAGAACATCCTGGTACGGTTCAGCGATCTGGTGCTGGAGAATCCAGCTATCCGGGAGATCGATATCAACCCACTCCTGGCATCGTCCTCCGGCGCGCTGGCGCTCGATGCGCGGATAATCCTTCATGCGCCGGAAGCTGCGCCGCTTCCCCGCCCCGCCATCCGTCCCTACCCCACGCAGTATGTACAGCCCTGGGACTTTGCCGGCGGGCAGATCGTCATTCGCCCCATCCGACCGGAGGATGAGCCGGCAATCGCCCGCTTCCACACGCGGCTCTCCGAGCAGACCGTTTCGCAACGCTATCTTGGCGGCATCTCGCTCTCCACGCGCCTCTCTCATCAGCGGCTTCTGCGCGTCTGTTTTGCGGATTACGATCGCGAGATCGCGCTGGTTGCCGAGCAGCAGGGCGAGATTCTGGGCGTCGGGCGGCTTAGCCGGGCGTACTTCGAGCACTCTGCCGAGCTGGCGGTACTGATCGAGGATCGCTGGCAGCATCACGGTCTCGGGACGGAGATTGCACGCCGGCTTCTTGCTATCGCGCGCGATGAGAAGCTGGAACTGATCACTGCGGAAATCCGCGAGAGTAACTTCGGGATGATTGCACTCTGCCGAAAACTGGGTTTCGCGATTCAGGCGGGTGGTGGCGGCGCGGTGGAAGGAAAATTGACGCTTCGAGCGTCAAATGCGGCTGTCGGATAGATCAAGCGGCAATGTAAAGCTGAAACGGCTTCCCACTCCGGGCTGACTGTTCACCCAAATGCGACCGCCGTGCAGTTCGACGAGGTGTTTGGTGATCGTCAGCCCGAGACCCGTTCCCTCCCGGACACCCTTTATGGTCGATCCCACCTGATAGAACTTATCGAATATCGCCGCCAATTGCTCAGGCGCGATTCCGATACCGGTATCCTCCACGGAGAAAGCGCAAAAGCCCTGTTCGCAGTCCGGGAAAATCGAAACTGTAACGGAGCCGCCGGCTGGCGTAAATTTCAGGGCGTTGCTCAGAAGATTCAGCAACACTTCGCGGAAACGCCGCAAATCGGCTCGCAGAGTGCAGCTTTCCGGGGCCTCCAGCCGCAGCGTAACCGACTTCGATTCCGCCGCTCCGCGGATGCCTTCGATGACGCTGGAGGCTTCCGCTACCGCCTCAAACGTCTCCAGGCGCAGTTCGACGTTGCCCGATTCGATCTTGCTCAGATCAAGAATGTCATTGATCAGTTCCAGCAGGTGCTGCGAGTCGCGATGGACATGTACCACAAATCGCCGCTGTTTCTCATTGAGCGGCCCCTGGATTTCTTCCAACAGCAGTTGCGAAAACCCGATGATCGTATGGAGCGGCGTCCGCAGCTCGTGGCTCATGCTCGCCAGGAATTCGCTTTTGAGCCGGTCGGCTTCCTCGATTTCGTTATTGCGCCGCTCCAGCTCAGTGTTTTTCTCCCTGAGCTCGCGGTTGAAGCGGTCCTCCAGCGCCCGCATCTCCTGCTCGATCCGCCGGCGCTCCGTGACGTCGCGAATGATTGCCACAACCCGCGTTTCTCCTCCCGCTACTACGGGGCTAAGGCTAATCTCAACCGGGAATTCCATGCCATCTTTACGTAATGCGCTCAAAGTGAGGCCGCGGCCCATGGGCCGGCTGGCAGGCTGTTTCCAGTAACCCGTACGTTGACCGATGTGAGGTCCCCGCGCCGCCAAGGGTACCAAAACTTCCACAGGCTGTCCGATCAGCTCCTCGCGCGTATAGCCAAACAGCACTTCCGTCGCACGGTTCATGAGTACGATGCGGCCTGTCTGATCGACCTTCACGATCGCGTCCGGCGCGGCTTCGAGCAGAGCCCGGAATCGCAGCGCTTCTTCCCGGTCGCTTTCCGCCTGCCTGACGAAGCTCGCCCGTTCTTCTTCGCTGAGTCCCGGTCCCGGGACTGGCGTCAACATGAGGAACACGCCCCGGCGCCGTTGGTCCGGCCCAAACCAGGGAGTAGCGCGAAGACGAATCGCGAGAGTTCTGCCAGCCTTGTTTTTCCAGTGCTGGAGCAGGTCATGAACGCTGGCCGAAACGAGACCGCTGGCGAGGTTCAGCGCCAGTTGATGACATTCCGATTCTGAAAGCGTCGGTAATCGGCCGCCCAGCACCTCATGTTCTTCCCATCCAAACAGTTGCACACAAGCGGCGTTCCACAGCCGGATACTGTTCCCGGAATCCAGCGCGATCACTGGCGCCGGAGACGCCGCTAATGCCGCGAGCGCCGGATCGAATGAAGGAGAGATTGCCGGCAACATGCTCTAACCTCAACCGAGAATAACCCATTTTGACCGAATCCAAAACGACAAATTACGTGACAGACCTGTCAAAACCACCAGACTTCCGGACATATCAGATGATGCAGAAAAGTACAGTGCATCACCCTCAACAATAGTGAACGCGAACGCGCTGCTTCATTGCACAGAGATTCCGCAACTCTCTGCGTGAAAGCGCGCAGGTCTCCGCACTGGCCTTCTTCAATCTGTTGAAAACTCAAGCGTCTCGAATCCTGGCATGCGGTGTCCCGCCTGCACTCAAACGGTCTGGAGATTTCGAACGTGACTACGGATCTGAAGTCTATTGAGAGCGCCCGTCCCGGCATCCCCGGTTCGACGGGCGCAATCCCCCCAGTTCTTTCTCGAAAACAACGCTCTCACCGAATTCCCCGCGCCGTCCTGTGGTTCACCGCCATCCTGATTGCGGTATCGATTGTTCTCATCCACTGGAATCGCGGCGCCGTAAAGAACTCCTACACGTTCGCGGTGGTTGACCGCGGCACGATTGAATCGACAGTGATGACAAGCGGCAATCTGAACGCCGTCATTACTGTTCAGGTGGGCAGTCAGGTTTCCGGCAACATCATCGCCCTGCATGCGGATTTCAACACCAAAGTCAAAAAAGGGCAACTGGTCGCGGAGATCGATCCCGCCCCGTTCCAGGCCGCGCTTGACCAGGCTGCGGCGGTCGTTGCGGCGGCCAATGCGGCTGTCGCAACGGCACAGGCCAATCGATCAAAAGCGGAGGCGGATCTCGCCGCGGCCAGCGCCCAGGTCGCGAGTCAGCAGGCGAATCTGGCGAAAGCGCAGAGCGCCGCGGATTTTGCGAAGGTCGCGAATGACCGGCGGCAGATGATGGTGAAAGACGGCAGCACGTCGGTAGAGGATGCCGACACATCAAAAGCCGCCTGGGAGCAGGCAGCCGCCTCCGTCGCCGCCGCGCAGGCAGCCATCACGGCCGCCCAGGCGAGTGAGAAGTCTGCCCAGGATGAGGTCAGCGTCACCGAGCGTCAACTCGATCAGGCGCAGGCCGTGGTTCATCAGGATGAAGCGGTTCTCGCACAGGCTCGCCTGAATCTCAGCCATACAAAGATTCTGGCGCCCGTCGACGGCACCGTTGAATCCCGCAACATGGACGTCGGCCAGACCGTCGCCGCCTCCTTCCAGGCGCCGACGATCTTTCTCATCGCGCAGGATCTTACCAAAATGCAGGTGGATACCAACGTCGACGAGGCCGACATAGGCCGTGTTCAGCTGGGACAGAAAACCACCTTCACGGTGGATGCGTGGCCCGGACGCATCTTTCGCGGCGTAGTCCAGCAAATCCGTCAGGCGCCGATTAACGTCCAGAACGTAATTACGTACGACGTTGTGGTCCAGGTTTCGAACGAAGATCTTGCGCTGGTTCCAGGAATGACGGCGAATGTCACGATATCCGTCGCACGGTCCCAAGGAGCCCTGCGTCTTTCGAAAGCCGCGCTTCGTTATCGACCGTCCGGCGCCGATTCGAAAAGCTCCGCGCGGAATGGGAGCCAGACCGTCTACCAGCGCGGGGAGGACGGCAACCCGGCTCCCGTGCGGATATCGAGCGGCATCTCGGATGCGAACTTCGTCGAGGTCCTCAGCGGACTGAAAGAGGGCGACCGCATCATCACCGGCACTGCCGCCTCCGGAAATCAGAAAAAGAACAGCGCACCATCTCCTGGTCCTGCCCGCGGAGGCAGGATGGGCTTTTGAGGCTTGCATGAATACGCGAAAAACCGCCGCCAGCATCCGGATCGCATTTCGCGCGCTGCGCATCAACCGGATGCGTTCCGCTCTCACGATTCTGGGAATCGTGATCGGCGTAGCGGCAGTTATCGCGATGGTTGCGGTGGGTTCGGGCGCTCAGATCCGCATCCGCGAGCAGATCGCTTCCATCGGCAGTAACGTCATCATCGTGCTCTCCGGCAGTGTGACAAGTTCCGGCATTCGGCTCGGCTCCGGAAACGCGCAGACGCTCACGGAGGACGATGCCAGAGCAATCGCGCGCGAATGCGATGCCGTCGCCTTCGCTACGCCTGTGGTTCGCGGCGGCGCTCAGGTTGTTTATGGAAGCAGCAACTGGGGCACACAAATTCTGGGATCGACTCCCGACTATCTGCCCATTCGCGACCTCGCCATGGAAAGAGGCCAGTCATTCACCTCCGCGGACGTCGATAGCGCCGCTCGCGTTGCTCTCCTCGGCAAGACCGTAGTGGATAATCTGTTCGCGGGCGAAGACCCGGTTGGCAAAATCATCCGGATCAAAAGCGTGCCTTTTAGCGTCGCCGGTGAACTGCAGCCGAAGGGACAGTCTCCCACAGGCCAGGATCAGGACGACGTCATCATCATTCCCATCAGCACCGCCAAGAAGAAAGTTCTGGGCGCCAGTCAGGCAAATCTGTCCGCGGTGGGTCAGATTGTCGTGCAGGGAAAGGAAGGCCGCACGGCCGAAGTGCAGGACGAAATCGGCCAGCTTCTACGCCAGCGCCACCACCTTCAGAGCAACGAGGATGATGATTTCACCGTGCGCAACATGGAGGATGTCTTCAAGGCGCAGGAATCCTCCGCCCAGGTAATGTCGCTTCTGCTCGCGGCCGTAGCCTCGGTGTCGCTGATCGTCGGCGGTATTGGAATCATGAACATCATGCTCGTTTCGGTTACCGAGCGAACTAAAGAGATCGGGCTTCGCCAGGCGGTCGGCGCCAGGACACGGGATATCCTCGGTCAGTTTCTGATTGAAGCCGTCACCCTGTCTCTCGCAGGCGGTATCGCCGGCATTGCGTTCGGAATCACCGCAAGCACGCTGATCTCGCGGCTGGCGGGGTGGTCGACAGTTGTCAGTCCGGCATCGATCGCGCTCGCGTTTGCCTTCTCGGCCGTTGTGGGCGTATTCTTCGGGTTCTATCCGGCGCGCAAAGCCGCCAACATGGATCCGATTCAGGCGCTTCGCTATGAGTAGCTTGATCGAGGTATCCCACCTGAACCGGGTCTTCGATGTGGGTGAGCTTGCGGTCGCGGCTCTGCGCGACGTTTCTCTGACGATCGGGCGCGGTGATTTCGCCGCCATCATGGGTCCTTCCGGATCGGGCAAGTCGACCTTGATGAACATCCTCGGTTGTCTGGACCGGCCGACGTCCGGGACATATCGCCTTGATGGCGTCGAAATACAAAGTTACGACCGCGATCAGCTCGCCGCGATTCGAAATCAGAAAATCGGGTTCGTATTCCAGCAATTCAATCTGCTGGCAAGAACCAGCGCAATTGAGAACGTAGAGTTGCCTTTACTCTACGCCGATCCGCCGGTCGAGAACTCGCGGGAACGCGCCCTGAAAGCTCTTGCCGCCGTCGGTCTTGCGAACCGGGCGGACCATCATCCGAACCAGCTCTCGGGCGGTCAGCAGCAGCGGGTCGCCATTGCGCGAGCGCTTGTCAATAGCCCGCAAATCCTGCTGGCCGACGAGCCAACCGGCGCCCTCGATTCACGAACCAGCATCGAGATTATGGCGATTCTTCAGCGCCTGAATCGCGAACAGGGGCTCACGATTGTGATGGTGACTCACGAACCGGATATCGCAGCCTTCTGTCTGCGCAACATTTATTTCCTGGATGGCCAGATTACTCGCGACGACGCGGTCGCGCATCCTCGTCATGCGGACGAGGAACTCGCGGCGCCCCGCGGGCGAGCGTGAGAAAACTGCGCCGTTAGACGCAGCGGCTGGGCGCAGCGCCTCATCCGGAATAACGGGCTCGGCGCGACCGCCTGTATTTACAGAGGTTATTATCTGGCCCGCCGGTTGCCCACAGGAGATCAGTAAATGTATTCGCCCGGCGTCGCGCGGAGGATAGATCCCGACGCCGGGCGCAGAGAATGAAGGACTTTTTCGGAGTTCACCCCCCGGCGGCTTGAGCGGCCCGCGGCATGGAAATCGTGACCGTCCGGCCCATGCCCGGGCATCTTCTTCAGGAGGAAGCGTGTGACATTATTTCGCAACATTCTTTTCCCCATCGATTTCTCCGATCATTGCATCGCCATGCGTCGCGATGTTGAATTCATGGCGCGCGGCTGCGGCGCACAGTTGACTCTGCTCCATGCCCTGCAGCCACCCCCGGACGTGGAACTGGTCTCCGGCGGCATGCCTGCCACGCCGGAGATTCGGCACGAGGCCGAAAGACGCCTGCGCGAATTTGCAGCGTCCATGGATTCGTATCCGAAAATCCAGACGAAGATCGTCGACGGCGACGCGGCAGAGAAGATCGTGGAATTCGTTCAAACGAACGCGATTGACCTCGTCATGTTGCCGACCCGCGGATTCGGCGCGTTCCGGCGATTCCTGATCGGTTCCGTGACAGGTAAAGTTCTGCATGATCTGCGCTGCCCCGTTTGGACGTCCGCCCATGCCGAACACCCTCACGGAAGAATTCCCCCAGGCATTCGCGCTATCCTGTGCGCTCTGGACCTGACGAAGTCAGACGAAGACCTCATTCGCCACGCTCATGAGCTGGCGGTCTTCTTCTCCGCGCGTCTTCATTTGTTTCATACTGTCAGTTCCACGCCACTGAGCACCGAGGGCTTCAGTCATATGGATTTTCGCCACTTCGTGCTTCAGTCGACCAGGAAAGCGATCTCGCAACGGCAGGAGCGCGCCGGGACAGCTTATCGGGTCGATATCGCGGAAGGGAATCTCATCGATACTTTTACCACCGCGGCGAAGCAATACGACCCTGACCTCGTCGTCATCGGACGTGGCCACATCACCGCGCCGCTCGGCCAATTCCGGACGAGTGCCCAGGCGATTATCCGCGCTTCGCCCTGTCCGGTACTGAGTTTTTGACGCTCAATCCGCGCCATCCGGCTCAGTATCCATCAGAGAGAGGGTTCGACAAATTGTGAATTGAATCAATCACTCAGCGATTTCGCCGCCCGGTTCGAAACGTCGCAGGCGGGTAGAGCTTTGATGACTAATTCAGTATCAGGCGAGAAGCTTTTCAATTTCGCTGCGCAGGACGGTCAGACTTACGGGTTTCGTGATGTACGCGGTAAACCCCGCGCGGGTCGCCTTATCGTGATCGCCGCGCATCGCGCTCGCGGTCAGGGCGACCACCGGCAGGACACTCAGGCTTTCATCGCGCCGCATTTCCGCGACCGTCGCGTAGCCGTCCATCCGCGGCATATGGATATCCAGAAGAATCAGATCCGGGTTCTCCGCGCGCGCTTTCTCCAGCGCCTCCACGCCATCCGCGGCTTCGCAGACTTCATAGCCCGCATGCTCCAGCAGAGTTCGAATCAGTTCGCGGCTGCTGGCTTTATCGTCCGCAACGAGTATTTTTTTCATTTTCTCTCGCCTAGAGGAATGGTGAAACTGAAGCAGCTTCCTTTGCCGGGTTCGCTTCGGACCCAAATTCGTCCTGCATGGAGTTCCACGAGATGCCGGGTAATCGAGAGTCCCAGGCCTGTTCCTTCGCGAACACCCTTTGTCGTGGAACCAACCTGATAAAACTTATCGAAGATGGCTTCCTCCTGCCCTTCCGGGATTCCAATACCGGTATCCTGAACGCGGAAACAGCAGAAGCCGCGCTCGGCCGGCGCAGTGTCCACCAGGATGCGGCCTCCCCCGGGCGTGAACTTCAGAGCATTGCTCAGCAGATTAAAGAGGATCTCGCGGAATCGGACTTTGTCGGCATCCAGAACCGGGTTGCCTTCAATCCGCATCTCCAGCTTGATCGATTTCGCAACAGCGCCCTGGCTGATGCTGTCTACTACGCCCCGCACTTCGGGTCCCGCTTCGAAGACTTCGCGGCGCAGTTCAATTTTGCCGGATTCGATCTTGCTGAGATCCAGGATGTCATTAATCAGCTCCAGCAAATGCTGCGAGTCGCGATGGATATGATCCACAAACCGGCGCTGCTTGTCATTCAGGGGTCCCTGAATCTCTTCCGCCAGAAGCTGCGAGAAGCCGATAACCGTGTGCAGAGGCGTACGCAGCTCATGACTCATGCTGGCGAGAAATTCGCTCTTGAGCCGGTCGGCGCGCTGGATTTCTTCATTGCGTATCCGGAGCTCGGTATTCTTCGCCGAGAGCGTCTGGTTAAATTCGTGCTCCATCGCCCGCATCTGCTCCTCGATGCGCCTCCTTTCGGTTACATCGCGGATGACGGCAATGGTTCGCACTTCATCCGCCGTCCGGACTGGGCTCAGGCTGATCTCGACCGGGAATTCACTACCGTCCTTCCTCAAGGCACGGAGTGTGAGGCCGTGTCCCATTGGCCTGGTCACGGGATCTTTCAAATAGGCCTTCCGGTGGCCCTCATGCGAGCCGCGGTAAACGTGTGGCACAAGGATTTCCACTGACTGCCCGGTCAACTCTTCGCGCGCGTACCCGAAGAGCGATTCGGTGGCCCGGTTTACCAGAACGATCCTGCCGTTCGCGTCGACCTTGAGAATTGCATCCGGGGCCGCCTCCACAATCTCGCGATACCGCGCCGCGATCTCGCCTGCTTCCGGCAGATTCGTCACGATCAGAAGGAAACCGGGGCGCGCCGCATCCGCCGCGTTCCATCTGGCGATGCGGAGCGTGACCTCCATCGATTCGCCATACTTCGTTTTCCAGACAGCGGAATCCGTCCCCGTTTTTCCATGCCGTAGCGCATCCCCGGACATCGGCAGATGCTTTCCTGCGATTTCGCTCTGTTTCCAGCCAAAAAGGGCCTCTGCCGCCCCGTTCCACAGGCGAACACGACCGGCGCTGTCCAGGCCAATGACCGGCCGTGGAGATAAGGACGCCAGGGCCGCGAGGGCGTCGTCGGGGGTGTCGATGTTTGGCGTCATTGCGGGGTCAGGGCGTTACAGGGGCCGGCAAATCGAGACCATGTTTTTTCATTTTGTAGCGAAGCGCGTCTCTACCGATCCGGAGAGCACGGGCCGCCTGCGATTGATTGCCATTGGCCTTTGCCAACGCTTCCGCGATTAACCGCTTCTCGTGTTCCTCGAAACTGTTGTCGTCGCCAACCGTGGCCGCGGCGGACAGTGCCGCGGAAGGAAACCGAAGGTAATCGGGCAGGTCCTGCACATCAATGGTTTCTCCCAGAGCCATCATGCAGCCGTGTCCGATCACATTCTCGAGCTCCCGCACATTGCCCGGCCAATAGTGCCGCGCCAGCATGATCTGAGCACGCTGCGTCAGACCGCGAACCTCTTTGCGGAACTGCCGCGAATACTTCTCCACAAGGAACCGCGTGAGCAGGGGGATGTCTTCTTTCCGCTCGGCGAGCGAAGGCGTTCGGATCTCCACCATTGACAATCTGTAAAAAAGATCTTCCCGAAACTGTTTCTCCGCGATTGCGGACTTCAGGTCCCGGTGCGTGGCGGCGATGACCCGCACATCAATTTTGCGCGGCGCGAGTGAGCCCACGCGCAGAACCTCCTGGTTCTGCAGAACACGCAGGAGCTTGGCCTGCGTGGCGAGCGGCATGTCGCCGATTTCGTCGAGGAAGATGGTGCCCTTGTCGGCGTGCTCGAAGAGTCCCATTTTGTCTCTGTCGGCGCCGGTAAAGGCCCCCCGAACGTGCCCGAACAACTCGCTTTCAAACAGCGTTTCAACAACCGCCGAACAGTTCAGCACCACGAAGTTTCCGGATTTCACCGGGCTCGACTGGTGTAGCGCTCTGGCCACCAGTTCCTTGCCTGTGCCGGTTTCGCCGGTCACCAGCACTGTCCGGTAATGCGGCGCCACGCGGCGAATTCGCGAAAACAGATCCCACATTGCAGGGCTGCGCCCCACCATTCCTTCGAACTGCGCGTCCCGCAGAACCCGATCGTCGATCGCCGTGGCGCGCTCACGCCGCCGGGCTTCGTCGGCGAGCCTCGCGATTCGCTCGCGGAGCAACGGAATCGAGACCGGCTTGTTCAGATAATCGGCGGCGCCTTTCCGTATCGCTTCCACTGCCGATTCACTGGTATAGTGCGCGGTCATCAGCACCACATCAATAGCCGGATCGAACGCGACCACCCGATCGAGAACGTCCAGACCGCTCAAGCCGGGCATCACCAGATCCGTCAGGACAATCTGTGGATGCTCGCGAAAGACGATTTCCACGCCTTCCTCCGGATCCTGGGCGGTAAAGATGCGGATGCCCTCATTCTCCAGTGCTGCGGAAAGCAATTCCAGGCTGCCCGCGTTGTCGTCAATGATCACAAGCGAGATGTCGTTGGGGTTATCGCCCATATCAAGCAAGTCTACAGCCTCCGGAATTGATTGCGCCCTCTCGCGCCGCCGGGATGCGGCATATCGCGCAAATGATATTGACATAGCGATACATCTCCATTGAAATCAGCTGCGGGTCTGGCGCTGTTGTTGCCCTTGTTGTGGCGGGAGAAGTCCAGATGAAATCTGCCGGAAGTTCCATACGCCTTAAAAACGCCTCGCTGTCGTATCTGCTTGCGCTGCTCTTTGCCGTTACAATCGCTGTTTCAGCCATCGCGCCGAAACAGGTCTCGCTCGAGCCATACGGGCCTTCGCCGAATCCATACCAGGTAGCGCGCTGACCAGCGGTGTCCGGTCAGTCCGGCTTCTGTCTCTGGCCGGACTGACCGGCTTCCGTTTCCTGCTGGCTGACAAGACAGAACAGAAAGTAAATCACGCCCGCCGCGGTAACAGGCACAGCCAGCGCCGTGAATCCGATAAAAGCCAGCGGATGCAGCGGCAACAGTGAGAGGACCTGGACGATCAATCCCAGACTCACCAGAATCCCCGCGCGGCGTAAATGCTTTTCCATCCTCATTATTTTGCTCCGAACCACATCTTTGAACCCGGTAAATCTCCCACTTCATGAACAGTGTCGTGGCAGCCGGCGGCAAGGCACGAAGTCTTCCCTGATTTGATGTCGCTCATCGTCTCCGGCTTGCGATGATGACCGGCCACCTCTTCGAATTTGCGCGCGCCGAGGTGGCAGTGCAGACACGTCTCGTTCGGGAACGGACTATAGAGCTTGATGTCAGCCGGCTGCGGCACTGTCCCCAGATACTGGACATAAATATGGCGCAACCCGCGGAATTTGGCCTTCACCCCACCGAACATCGCGTAATCGGTATGGCACGTATAGCAGGCGTGATCGGGAGGGACAAAGTGATTCTGAAAATGCGCCGCGGCCAGGTAACTCTTGTCGTCGTAGTGGAGGCTCTTGCCGTAATCCTCCATGACGTGGCACGAGAGACAAAAACTCGTCGAAGTGGCGCGGTCCAGATGTTCTTCAAAACCCGCCCAGATGGTGATCGCCGGCAGGATGACCAGCGCCGCAAATGCCAGTATCCTGCCCTCGCGCGACTGGGAGATCCCGCGGCGCACCGCCGTAATGAGCGCGAGCGCCACGGCCAGTCCGGTCAACGTCAGAACAATGGAAAGCGCCATCGGGGTCTACTTTGCGAGACTACGGTAATACTGAACGACGCCTTTGATCTGGGCCGCTGTAAGGTCCTTACTGAAGGAGTCCATATCCTTGCCCTTCCCGTCGGTCACGATCTTAATCATGTCCGCTTCGGATTCGCTCTTACTCGTCTCGTGAACATCCTTTACTTTGAGCTTCTTTCCTTTTGCGGTCTTCCCTGCTCCGTCTTCGCCATGACAGACCGAACACTTATCGAGAAAAATGCCTTTTGCATCACTCTGCGCCCATCCCGCCGCGGCGGCGAGAAGGCAGAGACTTAACCCAATCGCGATTTTCGTTTTTGACATCAAAAGCTCCTTGTCCATTCGGCCAGCAGGACGCCGGCGCTGAAACTGTTTGCCTCAAGAATTTGCTCCCGGTAATAGGCTCGCCGCAATTGCACAGTAAGCTTGCCTGCGTGCGGGAAAGTGTAAGACAGCGAACCGCTGCCGGTGGGGAACGTAACTGGTCCGTAGAGAGGCCGGTCGCCCATCACGACCCCCTGACCGTTCACTCGCACGAAATTGCCGGCGAACCGCAGGGAGAGCCGTTTCGCCGGGCTCACCTCAAATCCGGCCTGCCATAACCGCTCCACTTCCTGATCGGTCATGGTGATGTTCGTGATGGGGGCCGTACCGCGCAGGAAGTTCGCGAAGGCGATCGAATCATAGCTGTTATACGAGAAGCCCGCGAATCCGGAGAAGTGTTCCGCCAGATCGTAAGTGACCGTCGTGGAATTGTTCCGGACATGGCTGTCATAGCCCACCGTCAACAATTTCCGATTGCGGACCAGAGTGGTGTTATCGATATGCAGCTTGTCCGTTGGATGGATTCGCGTTACGATGCGGCTGCCGATATCGGTATGCGGCGTATCGCGCGTGTAGGAAGCGCCGTTATTCAGCTCATCGAAATTCCCGCGAATGGAGAAGATCCGATTCGGCTGATAGCTGACGCTCAGAACGGGGAGTACGGATTTTGTGCGCATCGTGGCCTGCGGATCCGGCGTCCCGTCAGTGCGGTAAATGATGTCGCGCTTCATATACTGCACGCCGAGCCGGATCAACAGCTTCGAGACCGGCGTCAGAACCAGGCCATAACTGATGGTCGACGTTCCAATCAGCCATTCGTTCAACTGAGCGCCCGCCTGAACCGTGCCACTCGCCGTGATCGCGGCGCCGCAACAACTGGAAATCGACGAAAACAGCGCGTCAGCGCTCGTATGCAGCCGCGTGTAGCGGTAGTCCGCTTCCATGCTCAGCCAACTGGCGGCGTCCCAGGAGAAGTTTTCTTCGAGCAGGTGACTTGGCTCCTTCAGATGCGCGGTGGAAGTATCGCTGAAGGAATACGTCTGAATGATGCTTACGGTCGAACCCCGCGCGAAACCGGATGCCGACATATCGAGCGACGCCGGTCCGGTGAAATCCTGGTAAATATAGCTGCCGGAAGTCTTCAGGCTCCGGCTCAGTTTTCCATTCCACGAAAGCTCGCTCACCGGTGTGGAAAGCCGGTGCGAATCACTCCACCGCGCGGCCGAAAGCAGTTCCTGCGCCGTGGCCGAATCGTCAATATTGATGCTTTGCTCGTTTCCAAACGGGTTTGTGCCGGTAAAGGCATCATCGAAGCGCTGCGCTCCAGCGGTGTAGTGGAACGTCCAGGACCGCAGCGTGTAATCTATCCCCGCCGTGATTCGATTCGTATTTTCGTCGATATCGCCGACCAGGTAATACGGGTTGGCCCGCGAGAAGCTTCCGAACGGGGAAGGCGCGCCGAAGAAGTCCATCACACGCGTGGTGTCGATCGCGCCATCTCTCGTGTTGCGCGAATATTCCAGACGGAATTTCAGATTATTGGTCGCGTGAACCAGCAGATTGAGCGATCCCATGCGGCGCACCGTTGCCCAGTCGTGATTGGGCAGCAGGCCGTGGAGACCGCTGGGCGTGGGCGCCCCGGCGTTCGGATCGACATAGTAATACGACTGGCGGAAGGAGGCGCGCAGGTCGTAAACGTTCTTCTTATCGATGGAAATCTGGGTCGTGCTCCAGGGCTCGCCACCGAGCCCGCTCGTGACAATTGAATAGCTATCCGCAAAGGAATTCGCGCCGGGTTTCGCGCGGCCGAAAAGACTGAAGTCGAGAAGCCGGAAGCCGCTGTTCAGGCCGAAAAGGTTCTGATACGTGGGACGGTAGCCACTTACGCCTACCGCTCGATAGCCGGCGCTGATGGAGCCACTGTTTTCGAAATCGCCGATCACGAGCGGTTTATCATCGTCCTGCGCGAGCAGAGGCAGCACGGTTAAAAGCACGGCGGCGATCAGTCTGAATTTCATTCCGTGTCCCTTCGTCTCAATTCAGGAAATCCGCGTTGGAGTTGGAGCCGTGTATCGAGGAGTGGCAGCGTGTGCAGTCGCTCAGCGTCTGAAAACTGCCGCGGCTATGCGGCACGTTGGGGGCGCTCGGCGCGACATGGCATTGCAGGCACAGCATCCGTTCCTCGCGGCGCTCCAGCAGCGCTTTGTTCACGCTTCCATGCGGGTTATGGCAGATGGTGCAGCCTTCCACTCGCGATGCGGCGTGTTCGAAAACGAAAGGCCCGCGCTTTTCCACATGGCACTGGACGCAGGTTTCCGAACCGGCTTTCACAAGCGATGCGCGATTATTTGTGCCGTGCGGATTGTGGCAATCGGAGCACTTCATTTCGCCTTCGGGAACCCGATGATGCTTCGGCAGCGCGAATGCCGCCCGCACATCGGCGTGGCACCCATAGCAGAGCTCCGGCTGGCTTTCTTTGAGCAGGCTGTTGGTCAGCCAGCGGTTTTCCTCCGGCAATGAGGGAACGCTCATAAACATCGCCTGCGCGCTCTGCACAGCTTTGCCTGTTGGGTTGTCCGCTGCCTTTGTCAGGTGTGTGGCGTGGCACTCATCGCAGCTCACGTTATTCAATGCATGTGTCGAATGATTGAAGTTACTCTGGTCGCGGCTCGTATCGTGACACTGCAGGCAACGCGCCGAATTCTCCTTCGCCTTGCCGTGAAACGAGAAGATCAGCTTCGCCGCCGCAGCCGATTTGGCGTCATCACCGTGCGCGGCCTGCTCCGCATCTGTATGAGCCTGGCCGGCCCCGTGACACATCTCGCATCCTGTAACAGAATTTTTACGATCCGGCAGTGAAGCGTGATGCGTTTTGCCGAACTCCGTAAATTCGGGTTTGTGACAGGAGCGGCATCGTTCCGCCCCCACGTACCCCCCTGTCTGAGCGGTAATAGCTCTGGCGGCCACTGACGCCGGACTCTGCGCCGCCGGAAGTGTCTGGGCGAAAGACTCATCGCTCCACATCACAAACGCGATACACAGAGCCAAAGCTATTACCGCATTTTTCATTGCGGTGGTTTGAGCATGGCGCGAACCAGATGAGCGGTGTTTCCACACGCGTCAAGTCCTTTGGATTCAATCAGCTCTGGTTTCGTTCCCAGCGCCTGCGCCCTTTGGCCCAACGAACCTGCGCGAGATCGCTCAGACACTGATGACGGGACAGGGAGATTCGCGGACGATGTCATAAGCATGAGCGCCGAACCGGTCAAACCGGCTCTGAATGGCTCCCCGGCCGATGATCATGAGATCGGCCCGTCTACGCAACGCGAGATCCCGCAGACGAATCGCGGGATTCGGATCATCCATCGCGAGATCGATGCCTGAGGGGCGCTGCTCCATCTGAAGAGCGTGAGCCGACGCCGCGCCCTCCACAAGCCCCTGTAATTGAGTGTCCACGTGGGATGGAGCGGTCACGCCGGCCAGAGCGGCATGCACGATTTCCACTTCCGCCCCGGTGTCGCTCGCCATCTGCAGGGCGAATTCAACCGCACGCCGGCTTCCCGATTTCAGATCGACGGCGGCGAGGATTCGCCTGGGTTGCGGATGCGCGCGGTGAGAGGGGTCGGGCACATGCGCATCAGTCCATACGGGCACGTCCAGACTGCGGAGTACGCGCGCGGTAACGGAGCCAAGCAGAAGACGGCGAAAACCGCCATAACCGTGAGTTGGCATTGCAATTAGATCCACATGATGGACCATTGCTTGATTGCAGATTACTTTGCAGGGTGACCCGGGCGCGGCGATCGAAAGGGTATTGACCTTCGGGAGTTCGGACTCGGCGAACTGGCGAAGCATCCGCTGGCAGACGGGCTCCAGTGCGTCGTAATCGTCCACCATGATGCCGGCGACTTCCGGAAAGGGTGGCGAGAACTGAAAGGCGTGCACCAGAATCACGCGGCTGCCGTAAAACTTCGCCAGCGCATGAACAAACGGCGCCGTGGAATGCGGGTGGAGAGAAAAGTCGATCGGGAAAAGAATGTTGCGGATGAGCATTAACGACCTTTTCCTGGTGTGGGCAGATTGCGCGCCCAATGTTGCGCGTTGGTTTCAGAGGCCTTGGATCATACAGGGGGGCCGCGTCTGAGCGAAATGACCCACCAGATCGGGTGTCATGCCTCAGCCCATACCGCATGCGACCTGTAAGCGCTTCATATTGCGCCCGCGCGTTCGGAACGGTCACTGCACCGCAATCGGAGCGATGGACAACGCACTCATACTCGACCGCCTGCAGTTTGCCTTCACCATTACGTTCCATTACATCTTTCCCCAGCTCACCATGGGGCTGGCGCTGCTGCTCGTCATTCTGAAGACGATTGCGATTCGCACCGGCAATTCCCACTACGATCAGTGCGCACGCTTCTGGGCCAAAATTTTCGCCATCAATTTCGCGGTCGGGGTGGTGACCGGCATTCCGATGGAATTTCAGTTCGGAACCAACTGGGCCCGGTTCTCGAAAGCAGCGGGCGGCGTAATTGGCCAGACTCTGGCCATGGAGGGCATGTTCAGCTTCTTTCTGGAGAGCACTTTCCTCGGACTGTTTCTGTTTGCGGAAAAGAAGCTTGGCCCAAAGCTGCACTGGCTCTCGGCTGTAGCCGTGTGGGCAGGCTCCTGGCTTTCGGGGTTCTTCATCATCGCCACCGACGCCTGGATGCAGCATCCGGTCGCCATGACGCGGGGTCCGAAAGGCGAGATTTTTCTCGCCAGCCTCTCCGGTCTCCTTCACAACCCCTGGATTTTCTGGCAGTACCTGCACAACATGATCGCGACTGTGGTGACGGCAAGCTTTGTGGTGGCCGCGGTGGGAGCCTATTACCTTCTCGCGGGGAAGGCGGATGAATTCGGGAAGACGTTCGTCCGCCTTGGCGTGATTGCGGGCGGAGCGGCGGCGCTGCTGCTGGCGTTTCCCACAGGCGATGGTCAGAGTCTGATGGTGGCGAAGTATCAGCCTGCCACGCTCGCGGCTATGGAGGGTCTGTTTCAGACGTCGAGTGCGGCGCCGCTTGCCATCATCGGTCAGCCTGACACAGAAAAGCGGCGGCTGGACAACCCGATCGAAGTGCCTCGCGCCCTGGGACTGCTGACCACGCGCAATTGGAATGGAAAGGTGCAGGGGCTCGATCTGTTCCCGCGCGAGGACTGGCCTGACAACATTCCCCTGCTCTATTTCAGTTACCACATCATGGTGGGGCTCGGGACCATCATGCTGGCGGTAATGGCCATCAGCGCTCTCGAACTGTGGCGAAGGACTTTATTCCGGCGCCGCGCCCTGCTCTGGATTCTGATGCTCTCATTTCCCTTCCCTTATATCGCGACAACATTTGGATGGATGACGGCGGAACTTGGCCGCCAGCCCTGGCTGATCTATGGCCTCATGCGGACCGCGCAGGGAACATCTCCGCACGTTTCGGGCGGGAACAGTCTATTTACCCTGCTCGGATTCATGGGCATGTACACACTCCTCGGCATTCTCTTCCTGTTCCTGATCTGGCGTGAAATCGATCATGGTCCGGCCAGAAGCGAACTCACCGCTCCGGCGCTATCCCACTACTAAGGACAATGGAAATGGAAACACTCTGGTTCTGCATTGTGGCCGTCATGCTGACGGCATATGTTCTGCTGGACGGCTGCGATCTCGGCGTCGGCATCATTCATCTGATCGCAGCGCGCACAGACGGTGAAAGGGCGGCACTGATTTCTTCTATCGGCCCTGTGTGGGACGGTAACGAAGTGTGGCTGCTGGCCGCGGGCGGTACGCTCTATTTCGCTTTCCCCGGCCTTTATGCCTCCGGGTTCAGCGGCTTCTATCTTGCTTTGATGGTCGTCCTCTGGCTGTTAATGCTGCGGGGGATCGCCGTTGAATTCAGAGGCCACGTCCATAACCAGATGTGGAGCTCGTTCTGGGATGTGATTTTTTGCGGGGCCAGTCTGCTCCTCGCGGTGTTTTACGGGACAGCGCTGGGAAACATTGTTCGAGGCGTACCTCTGGATAAGGAAGGCTATTTCTTTGTGCCGCTCTGGACGACTTTCCGGACCGGCCCCGAGCCCGGAATTCTGGATTGGTATACGGTGATCGTCGGTGTTACTGCGCTGCTGGTGCTGACGCTCCATGGCGCGCTGTGGGTGAACCTGAAAACATCGGGCACGCTGCAGCGGAAGGCGCGGCGCATTGCATCGTTGGTCTTCTGGGCTGCCTGTACGGCCGTTTTTGCTATTACCGTCTGCAGTTTCCTCGTACAGCCGCAACTCGAGCAGAGATTCACCGCTCATCCACTGCTCTGGGCATTTCCACTGACCGCGGCGCTGGGCCTTATTGTCCTGCGACTGACGCTTTCGGCGGATCTTCAGCTATGGGCGTTTATCGGATCCGGAATTTTCATCGCCGGACTCCTCTGCAGCGCCGCTTTCGGTTTATTTCCGCTGCTGCTTCCGGCTTCAAACGACGCAAGCCTCAGCCTGACGGCGTTCAATTCAGCGGCTCCGCACTACGGACTCGCCGTTGGGCTGAAGTGGTGGATACCGGGCTTCGTCCTCGCTGTCTCGTATTCGATTCTCGTCTATCGGCCCTTCCGGGGCAAAGTGCTGGTCCAGGAGCCGGCCGGCGAACTCCACCTCGCCTCGACCACGGGAGACTAGCAATTGCAGCGCGCGAGAGCGCGCCGCAGTGGTAAGACAACTGCAACTCCGCTTGCTGGAGGGTTTCTTATGATGCGAGTGGATATCAGACACCTTGGCGGAGTTCAATTCGAAGCGAATGCCCGCGGCCATCGTACGTTGTGCGATCAGCCGGTCTCAAGCGGAGGCGCCGATACCGGCATGACTCCGCCCGAATTCCTTCTGACGGCGCTCGGCACGTGCGCCGGTTACTATGCCGCGGAATATCTCAGGACTCGAGGCCTCGCGGCTGATGGGTTGGCCGTGCGCGTAGAGGCCGGGAAGTCGGCAAATCCCGCACGTCTGAGTTCTTTTCACATTGACGTGACAACGCCGCAGCTCGATGCCCGCCATCAGGAAGGCGTTCTACGCGCAGTAAAGAAGTGCCTCATCCACAACACGCTGCTGCACACGCCGGACATTGCAGTCAGTATCAGCGGCCCTGCGTCGCCTGCTTTGGCCGCCTGACAGATCGCCGGCCATGCGCGATAGAACTCAACAACTGAGCACTCTCACGCAGAGCACAGTCGTGGCTGGCTGCCGGCCTCTTTCTTTTCAACCGTTCGCAGCCGCCGGATCATGGCGCAGGTCGTGCACTAAATCCAAACGTGACCCTGTCTGTTACTGGTTCCACCTTGTCGCCGGCGAATTCGGAACGCGGTCTGGCGCGCGTTCTCTCCGCTTACATCATCGCGGGATTGCTTTTCATGCTTCTCCCGGGTACGTTTCTCGGCGTCTGGAATCTGTTGTCTATCAGCGCCGAACATTCCGCTTCGTCTCTTTCCCCGGCCTGGATTCAGGCCCACGGGCACGCGCAGATCTTCGGCTGGATCGGGACTTTCATTATCGGGATTGGATACTATTCACTCTCGAAGATGGGGACAATCCCCGCTTTCGCAACTCGCCGCGCCCTGATGAGCTGGGCGCTCTGGACAGCCGGGGTTCTGCTCAGATGGTCCGGGAACATTACTCTCTGGCACTGGCGAATTCTGCTGCCGCTCTCCGCGGCCCTGGAGCTGACTGGCTTTCTGATCTTCTTTCGGACGATTCGCCGTCACAAATCGGGCGGTCCGCGCCGGCGTCCCGACATATGGATGCTGCTCGTCATTGCATCCACTTTCGGTTTTCTGCTGCTCCTTCTCTTTAATGCCGGGCTCGCTGTATTTCTTGCGCTTCGGGCGGCTGCGCCTGAAATCCCGCACGGACTCGATCAACGCTTCCTGGTGCTGGCAACATGGGGAGTCCCCGTGCTGGCGGTGTGGGGCTTCAACGGCCGCTGGCTGCCCGCGTTCATGGGGCTTCCGCGCTCCGGCACACGTGGACCCGGAATCGCTCTGCTCCTGACGGCATTCGGCGTCATATCCGCGCTGTCGGGATATTTTCCGATCGCATCCGTTACGTTACTGGCCAGCGCGGTAGTGGCTACTGTTTCCCTGAACATCTTCTCGCGCGCGGAACGCCCCGCGGTTCTCCAGGATGTTCACTACTCCTTCCCTGTCTTCATCCGGTTCAGCTATGTCTGGCTTGTGATCTCCGCGCTTCTGGGCGTGTGGGCAGTGGCCGCCGACCGCAACGGCGGAATCTGGGGTGCTTCGCGCCATGCCCTTACAGTCGGCTTCCTCGCCGGAATGATTTTCGCAATCGCGTCGCGCATTTTGCCGGCGTTCGCCGGCGGACGCAAGCTCTACAGCCCCCAATTGATGCTGATCTCCGGCGTACTGCTCAATCTCGGCTGTCTGCTGCGCGTCGCCTCCGAAATACCGGCCTATGAAGGCTATTTGCGTTTTGCCTGGCACATCCTTCCCTGCTCGGCTGTTATCGAAATGGCCGCCGTTACGGTCTTCGCGCTCAATATTGTGCTCACACAGGCGCGCGCGCCTCAGCCGGCGACCGATTCCACGATGTATCAAATCTCTCTCACTCCGAAGGCAACTGAATTATGAAAAAACTCTGGATCGCATTTGCTCTTGTCATGGGGGTGTCCTTTTCCGTCCTTGGATGGATCGGCACTCGTATCAATGCAGAGAAGCCACCCATTCCGGCGCGAGTTGTCACAACCTCGGGCCAGGTGCTGGTGGCAGACGGCGCCATCGAACGGGGCCAGAATGTCTGGCAAACGATGGGCGGTATGGAGGTCGGCTCCGTCTGGGGACACGGCAGTTACGTGGCGCCGGACTGGACAGCGGACTGGCTGCACCGCGAACTCCTGTTCGTTCTGAATGAATGGAGCGCAAAGGAATTCGGCCGCGACTACGATCATCTGAGCGCGGAGAATCAGGCGCGCCTGCGCGGACGGCTGGAGCAGATGTATCGAACCAACACGTGGGACTCTCGCACGAACACGATAACGGTCGATCCGGTACGCGCCCGCGCCTACCAGGCTGCGCTCGATCACTACTCCGATGTATTCATGAACGGCAACGTGGCCTACTCCATTCCGTCTGGAGCCATCCGTTCCGCGGACCGCATGCGCGACATGGCGGCCTTTTTCTTCTGGACCTCGTGGGCATCGAGCACCGATCGCCCTGGCTCACACTCCAGCTATACGCAGGATTGGCCGCACGAGCCGCTCATCGGCAACCGTCCTTCGGGCGAACTGGTGATGTGGACAGGGGTCAGCATCATCATGCTGCTCGCCGGCATCTGCGGACTTGTGTGGTGGAATGCGGCGCAGAAGACGGAAGAGACGCCCGCCGATCTGCCTCGCACGGATCCACTTGGTTCGTGGCAGCCGACGCCCTCTCAGAAAGCGACGCTGAAGTATTTCTGGACGGTCTCGGTATTGATTCTCGTGCAGATGCTGATGGGCGTCGTGACGGCGCACTACGGCGTGGAAGGAAATGGCTTCTATGGAATCGACCTCGCAAAGTTTCTTCCCTATGCGGTCAGCCGGACGTGGCATGTCCAGCTCGGCATTTTCTGGATCGCTACGGCGTGGCTGGCGGCGGGACTCTTCATCGGCCCGCTGGTGAGCGGCTATGAACCGAAATACCAGCGGCTCGGGGTTCATGTTCTGTTTGGAGCATTGCTGGTAATTGTCGCGGGCTCGCTTACCGGCGAATGGCTGAGCATCCAGAACAAACTTTCGGATTCCGCCGCGTTCCTCTGGGGCCACCAGGGCTACGAATACACAGACCTTGGCCGCGGCTGGCAGTGGCTTCTGTTTGCCGGACTGCTGATCTGGCTGGGGCTGACACTACGGCCAATCCTCCCGCTGCTGCGGCAGCGCGGCGCGAAGACTCCACACCTGCTCTGGCTGTTTGTGATTTCGAGCGCGTCCATCGGGATGTTCTACGGTGCGGGTCTCACCTGGGGACAGCACACGCACATCTCGATGGTGGAATATTGGCGCTGGTGGGTGGTCCACCTCTGGGTCGAAGGCTTCTTTGAAGTATTTGCGACCACGGTGATCGCGTTCCTCTTCGCGCGCCTCGGCCTGATCAGCATGACGAGCGCCACGCGCGCCGCGCTGCTCTCCACGTCCATTTATCTGGCGGGCGGGATTATCGGCACCTGCCATCACCTGTACTTCTCCGGGACGCCGTCGGTCGCTCTGGCGTGGGGAAGCGTATTCAGCGCACTCGAGGTGGTGCCGCTGTCGCTCGTCGGCTTCGGAGCGGTGGAAGATATCCGGCGCAGCAAGTTGACGCCGTGGGCGGAACGCTATCGCTGGCCGGTTTACTTCTTCGTCGCCGTGGCCTTCTGGAACATGGTGGGCGCGGGGCTGTTCGGCTTCATGATCAATCCGCCGATCGCGCTCTACTTCATGCAGGGCTTGAACACGACGCCGCTGCATGGACACGCCGCGTTGTTCGGTGTGTACGGCATGCTGGGGATGGGGCTGATGCTCGTTTGTCTCCGCGCGATGATGCCGGAGCTCGAATGGAACGAAGGCCGCCTCCGGTTCGCGTTCTGGGCCATGAACGCCGGATTGTTCCTGATGTGCGTCGGCAGCCTGCTGCCGGTGGGCCTCTTGCAGACCTGGGCGTCAGTCGATCACGGCTACTGGTATGCGCGCAGCGCCGAATTCCTGCACACGCCGTTGATGCAGCGGCTGCGCTGGATGCGGGTTCCCGGTGATTCGATCTTTGCCCTTGGCGAATTTGCCATGGTCTGGTTCGTGCTTACCCTGAAGCGGCAACCGCGGGAAAAAGCGGTGTTGGAACTTCAGCCATCGATGGGTGACTGACGACGACTGCCGCGCCAATCCAACGGGAGAACAATCGTGGAGATTACCGTACAACAAGTGACCGGCGCCTGCTTTTCCATCGAGAGCCACGGCCGTCGCATCATTTGCTATCAGCCGCTCGAAAATGGCGGCGCCAGTCTGGGCCTGAGT
>CAZWTH010000304.1:0-1780 GCA_964636715.1 uncultured Solibacteraceae bacterium
AAATCTGGCGGCGCACGGTCGCTACCGCGGCGAGAAGATCGTCGAGTCCTTTGCCATCGGCGAGACGGCCGATGGAGACGATGAGAAAATCTCGCGGCGTCAAGCCAGCTTCCGCGCGGGTCGCTTCCCTGCCCTTCGCAACCGTAATGCGTTCCGCCGCGATGCCGTTCGGAATCGCGATCATCTTGTTCTCATCGCCAATGCCGAGCGAGAGGCCCCAGCGGCGATGGAATTCGCTCACGGTGATGATGCGGTGGCACCAGTTCGCGGCGCGGCGCTCGAGAGCGGCATACGCCCGAAGCGCGCGGGGTTGCGATTGTTCGTGGAACGCGAACCCGTGAACGGTGTGGACGACCGCCGGCACACCCGCCATCTTCGCCGCGAGCCGACCGACGAAACCGCCTTTCGAGGTGTGGGTGTGAACCAGGGTGTATTCGTTCCGGCGCAGGAATCGATAGAGACGCCAGAGACCGCGCACGTCGCGGAACGGGCGGATGTCGCGCCAAATGGCTTCCAGCCAGACGACGCCGACGCCGTTCTCTTCCAGAACTTCAATCAGCGCGGGATCCGTGGTGAGTACGTCGACTTCCCAGCCGAGATCGCGCGCCATGCGGGCGAGATCCAGAATAATGACGGAGCCGCCGCCGAATTTCGATTCGCCGACGACGTGGAGCAGTTTCATAGTGCCTTCGATTCCTCAGAGCGCTGTCATTTGGCGACAGGCTCCGCCCGGTAATGCACATGACAGTCCATAGCGCCAGGGCCGTCCGATGAACCGTTCGAGAAAGGATCGAGCCGCATCCAGCGGAGGACGAGCCATGCTCCCGCCACCGTGCCTGCCTGAGTGGCAACCACGACCCACGCCATACCGGCGCCGCCAAAGTGGGGCGCAAAGGCCATCGCCAGGACGACATTCAGCGCGCCGCACGCGAGAACAACTGTATTCAGCTCTTTTTCGAGATCGAGCGGCAGCATGCAGTGGATGGCGAGAACGTTCCGAAGCGCAATGAGGGGAGCGAGAAGGCTCAGAATCCGGAGCGGGGTGATGGCTTCCTCATAACCGGGGCCAAGCAGCAGGCGTACGAGCAGGGGCGAGAGGACCCACATGAACGCGGCCATCGCGATACCGGCGCTGCACACGATCAGAGCGCTGAGCCGGGCGAGGCGCAGCGTGCGGCCGCGAGACTGAGTGGCGACGCGGCTGATGCGCGGATAGACGGCCTCGCTCGCGGGCGCGAGCAGACCCGTAAGCGCACGGCAAATGCGGTCGGCGCCCGCATAGAATCCGACGATCTCAGGCCGCGCAAAAAAGCCCAGAAGGAAAGTATTGCCGACGGAAAACAATGTGGAGGCGTTCCGCGGAATAAACGTCTTCGAACTGCCGGCGAGAGCATTGCGAATCGCGCTTCGCTTCGGTATTTGAAATCCCGTGATTCTCGAGACCAGGATCAGGGAAACTACCAGCGAGAAAAACGAAGCGCCCGCCTGACAAGCCAGCGCTATCCAGGTGTCGGCTGGCCCCTGTACGAAGATAAAGGTGGCGGCCACCCCCAGCGCACGAATGACGAAGTCGAATGTAGCCATCAGGCGCATCCGCTCAATCGCCTGGAAGAACCACATCAGATTTGCGCCCTGGAATACCGCCCACGCGATGCCCCACCAGAAGGTATCGGGGTGATTCCGGAACAGGGGCATGCTCCATTCAACGCCCAGAGCGAGTACGCAACTCAGAAGTCCCAATACGAACTTGGCGCCCTGGACCGCGGAGACGACTTCACGA
>CAZWTH010000305.1:0-3304 GCA_964636715.1 uncultured Solibacteraceae bacterium
GCGCTCAAGACGGCCGACTCGGGTTACCTCACCCGCCGTCTGGTCGACGTGGCGCAGGACGTTATCATCACCGAAAACGATTGCGGCACCACGGAAGGCATCATCGTGGAACCGATTATCGAATCGGGCGAAATCATCGAAGCGCTGCGTGACCGCATCGTCGGCCGCGTGGCTCTCGAAGACCAGCGCGATTACGAAAACAACCTGATCGTGGGCGTGAATCAGGAAATCACGGAAGACCTGGACGGTCAGATTCAGGCGGCCGGTATCGAGCGCGTCAAGATTCGCTCGGTGCTGACCTGCGAATCGAAGCGCGGCGTCTGCGTGATGTGCTACGGCCGCAACCTGGCGACGGGCCGGCTGGTGGAGCGCGGTGAGGCGGTCGGTGTTATCGCCGCTCAGTCGATCGGCGAACCTGGCACGCAGCTCACGATGCGTACGTTCCACATCGGCGGGACGGCGTCGCGAATCTCCGAACAGTCCAAGCAGGACGCGAAGTCGGACGGTTTCGCGAAGTACATCAACGTCCAGTGGGTCCACAACGAGAAGGGCGAAATTATCTCGATGAATCGCAGCGGCATCCTGGCGATCGTCGACGATAAGGGCCGCGAAAAGGAACGCTATCCAGTTGTGTACGGCGCCCGCATCACGGTGGCCGATGGCGATCCGGTGAAGCAGAATATGGATCTGCTCGAATGGGATCCGTATACGTTCTCCATCCTGACCGAAGTCTCCGGTTCGGTTCACTTCAAGGATCTGCAGGAAGGCATCACGCTCGCCGAGCAGGTGGATGAAGTGACCGGTATGTCGCAGCTCGTGGTGACCGATTCACCCGACGAAAAGCGGCAGCCGATGGTACAGGTGAAGGGTTCGGCGGGGCAGCGCAAGTACCTCATGCCGACCCACGCTCACCTGATGGTTCGCGATGGCGACGAAGTTCACGCCGGCGACGTGCTGGCGAAGATCCCGCGCGAAACCACCAAGACCAAGGACATCACGGGCGGTCTGCCGCGCGTGGTGGAACTGTTCGAAGCCCGCAAGCCGCGTGAATCCGCGATCATGGCGGAAATCAACGGCGTCGTGAAGTACGGCGAGCTGGCGAAGGGTATGCGCAAGATCTACATCGTCGGCGACGATGGTAGCGAACGCGAATACTCGCTGCCGCGCGGCGTGCATATCAACGTGCAGGAAGGCGAGCGCGTGGTGGCCGGCGATCCGCTGATGGATGGACCGCGCAACCCGCACGACATTCTGGATGTTCGCGGCGAGAAGGAACTGCAGAAGTATCTCGTCAATGAAATTCAGGAAGTCTATCGTCTGCAGGGCGTGAACATCAACGATAAGCACCTCGAAGTCATCTCCCGTCAGATGATGCGCTGGGTGCGCGTGGAAGATATCGGCGATACGGAATTCCTGCCTGAGGAAGTGGTGGACAAGTTCAAGTTCCGCCTGGAAAATCAGCGCGTGGAAGAAGCGGGCGGCGTGCCGGCGCAGGGCAAAGCGGTACTGCTCGGCATCACGAAGGCTTCGCTCTCGACCGATTCGTTTATCTCCGCGGCGTCCTTCCAGGAAACGACCAGGGTCCTCACCGAAGCCGCCATCAACGGCAAGGTGGATTACCTGCGCGGCCTGAAGGAAAACGTGATCATGGGACGTCTGGTCCCCGCCGGTACGGGTATGCAGTTCTACCGTCAGGTGAAGATCGCGGGCGAGGATATCGTCGAGGAGCCCGTGCCCGAGCCAACGCTCGATGCGCTGGCCGGCTACGAGGACGAAGCGCGGCTGACATATACCGGCGGTCTCAGCGAGACCGGACCGGGAGAAGAGAACCTGGCCGAATAAGCCGGATCATAGTTGAACCGAAAAGCCGGGCCGCCCGCGATGGGTTGCCCGGCTTTTTGACGTTTTGCGACAATAGGATTGAGAGAAGTCAGATGACGCTGCAACTTGACGAGGATTTGAGCCGCCTTCTCGAATCCGGCGACCAGCCGGCGGAGGCGGCCGCGCGGGAGTTCATCGTGCTGGAACTCTATCGGCGGCGACGAATTTCCAGCGGCAAGGCGGCGGAATTACTGGGTGAGGGCAAGCAGGAGTTTTTGGAGCGCGCCGATCACGCGGGAATCCCATATTTCGATTTCACGGCGGAAGAATGGGCACGGGAACTGGAAGCCGTAGAGCAGATCACTCGTGAGCATCGTCTCTGATTCCAGCCCTCTGATTGCGCTCCATGCGATAGAACGCCTCGATCTCCTTCACGAAGTCTACCCTTCCCTCGTCATTCCGGAAGCTGTCGCTCGCGAAATACGCAGATTCCCGCTGCCGTCCTGGATCGAAGTCTGCCCATTGCCGAACAACCCGCCCCAACTGGAAGGGATGATCGCGAGCCTCGGACAAGGAGAGATCGCGGCCATCCAGTTAGCAATCGTGCGTTCGGCTCAGCGGGTTATCGTCGACGACTGGGATGCGCGCTCAGAGGCAATCCGTAGAGGCCTGAAGGTGGCAGGGACCTGTGGGTTCCTGCTGGCCGCGAAGAAGTTGGGGTTGATCCCCTCACTGGCTCGTGAGCTCGACAAACTCCTTGCCACGACATTCCGGCTTTCTCCGCGGGTTTATCGCGAGCTGCTTGTGCTGGCGGAAGAGCGTTAACCTCTGAGTCCGAGCCAGTGGCCCCTGTCAAACAACGTGTATTGCGCCCCGATACGCTCCCAGGCGCGCGTCCGTAGTCAACAGCGTTACCCCTTCCACCAGCGCCTGTGCAACCAGAATCCGGTCAAAGGGGTCCTTATGCACGGCGGGTAGATCGACCACCGCCACAACATGCTCGCTCACAATCTGCAACTCGCCGTAGCCGTGTTTGAGGAGTCCACGCCTGAGCAGGCGGGGATCGGCCCGGAAATCCGCGCGCCCGAGACCATTCTTGATTCCTATTTCCCAGAGACTCGCCGCGCTGAACAGCAACTCATTTTGCGGGTCGTTCATCAACGTACGCGCGGCGGCCGGCAGACGATCCGCATTAGCGGCGCCCCATAGCAGCAGGTGCGTATCGAGAAGGAACGTCATATATCGCCGCCAAACATACGCCCGATCTCCTCCTCGCCCATCCTGTCGAAGTCGTCCGGCACGCTGATCTCTCCGGCCATAAAGCCCAACCTTTGCGGCGCCGCCAGAGTCGCATCGACAGCAGTGACTCTGACAAGTGGCCGTCCCGCCCGGGCAATCACAAACGGGGAACCGTTCGCCGCTTCCTCCACCAGCCGGGAGAGATGCGTTTTTGCAGCGTGGATATTGACAACCTTCTCCATAT
>CAZWTH010000306.1:0-36019 GCA_964636715.1 uncultured Solibacteraceae bacterium
GTTACGCCCCTCGTTTGATCGAGACGCATATCCAGCGGTCCATCCGCTAAAAAAGAAAATCCGCGCTCGGGATCGGTCAACTGAAACCGGCTGACTCCCAGGTCGGCCAGGATTCCATGGAGCCCCGAATGATTCAGCTCCGAGAAGGCGGAGTGCTGAAAATCGATTCGATCCCAAAATTCCTTCGTGTTCGCCCGCGCTATTTCGAGCGACTGCGGGTCGCGATCGTTCGCGATCACCAGTCCGGCTTCCGAAAGCCGCGACGCGATAGCCCGCGTATGACCGCCGAGACCGGCGGTGCAATCCAGATACTTCCCGTCCGGCCGGATGTTGAGGAGTTCCAGCGACTCCGGCAGCAAAACCGAGTAATGTTCCGGCATGGCTCATTTCGGAAGTCCCGCCTTCCGCATGCTCTCGTTGAGCTTCTCCGGATCGGCGCTCGCCAGCCGCGCTTCCATGGCATCGAAGGCGGCTTTCGGTACGAGCTGGATCCGGCTGCGCCGGTAGGGCTCCGCGTGCAACTCCTGACCGTCCAGATTCAGGGCCCGCCGCAAATCGGCGGGGATGTTGACGCGGCCCTGGCTATCCACCTTGCACATCGCTCCGAGCCGCATCGCGTTCTTCGAAGCGAGAAAAATTTCAGGGTCGGACTCGTTGGCTTCGAAGAATTCTTCCATCAGGCGCCACTTGGCGATTGGGAAGATCTCTGCTACACTCCGGTCCAGCGACGTCACGAACGCGTCCTGCTCGGGCAAGGCCTCGAAATAATGAAGATACTCCGCGGACAACTTTATGCGCCCTTTATCATCTATGCGGACATTCGCGGTGGATCGAGGGAACTCGACTGCTGAGCCCGGAATTTGGGGAATCTCTTCCATTTTCGCTCAAGTTTCGGTCCACCGCCCGACACAACAGATTGTGCCACGTCCGTAACGGAAATACAAGCGGTTTTTTGTGGAGAAGTTTCGCGTTTTCTGAGAGTTAAGCGAGGCGCGATATAAAGCGTGGCGGGAACTGCCGGGTACTATTAGTGGTTTGTGAGGCGAAACTATGGCGAAGAGTGGCGAAAGTCACCTGAAGCTCCGAATTGCCCGTCAGGCTCATTAGCATAATTTGCTTGTAATGGCACGGCATAATATGCTTGTATTGGTACAGCGTAATATGCTTGAAAGCATACGACCGTGGCAATCCCGAATGAAAGACTCGCTTCGTCGCTGAAGGAACTGCACGAATTACAGAAGGATGGCCGGCGAGTTTTCCGGTCCGCGGAACTCAGGCGCGCTCATCGGGAGCGGCTTCTTCGGAACGGCTTCCTGCAGGAAGTGCTCAAGGGCTGGGTGATTTCCTCCAGCCCTGGCGCGCGGGACGGCGAGAGTACGCCGTGGTATGCGTCTTTCTGGGAGTTCTGTGCCCGATATTGCGCAGAGCGGTTCGGCGAGGACTGGCATCTTTCGCCGGAACAATCCATTTTTCTCCATGCGGAGAAAACAACCATTCCGGCGCAGGTGATCATCCACAGTTCGCGAGGCGCCAACCACAAGATTTCGTTACCTTTCGCCACGTCGCTCTACGATCTGAGGCAGGCGCATATGCCGCCGCCAGGCGACATCGCGCAACGCGATGGACTACGTCTGTTCGTACCGGCGGCGGCCACCATCCGGGCGCCGGAGGCATTCTTCTCCGCCAATCCGATTGAGATGCAGGTGGTGCTCGCCAGTTTTCCGGACGCGTCCGAATTGCTGCGGCGGTTGCTGGATGGCGGCAACAGCGTTGTGGCGGGCAGAATTGCAGGCGCTCTTCGGCATATCGGGCGGACGGAACTGGCGGATGAGATCGCCGGGACTATGAAGGTTGCCGGGTATGACGTTCGCGAAATGAATCCTTTCGGCGGCCGGATCCCCGCGGCGTCGATACCGGCGGCGCCCATCGCCGGAAGAATCCGGGCGATGTGGGAATCCATGCGGGGGGCGGTGCTGGAAATCTTTCCACGGCCGCCAGGGCTGCCCGCCGATACCAAACGCTTTCTGAAGCAGATCGACGATAGTTATGAGGCGGATGCGTACCACTCTCTTTCGATTGAAGGGTATGTTGTTTCGGCGGAATTGATCGAACGCGTGCGGGCCGGGAACTGGGATCCCGATCATCATGACGATGACCGGCAGAATCGGGACGCTCTGGCCGCGCGCGGTTATTGGCAGGCCTTTCAGGTTGTAAAAGCGAGTGCGCGGGAAGTGATGGAGGCCGCGAACGCCGGAGTTGTCGTTCGGAGCGCGCAGCGCGAGTGGTACCGGGAGCTTTTCCAGCCCTGCGTTGCGGCGGGTTTACTGACGCCTGGCGCGCTTGCAGGCTACAGGAATGAGGCAGTGTATCTGCGTACTTCGCGATACATTCCGCCGCGGTGGGAAGCGGTGAGCGATGCGATGCCGGCGTTCTTCGATCTTCTCGAACAGGAACCGGAGGCCGGCGTGCGCGCCGTGCTTGGACATTGGCTATTTGGCTATATTCATCCCTATCCCGACGGCAACGGGCGGCTGGCGCGTTTTCTGATGAACACGATGCTGGCTTCGGGTGGATACCCGTGGACGGTTATCCGGGTGGAAGATCGAAAGGGCTATCTGGGGGCGCTGGACAGCGCGAGTATTGACGGCGATATCCGCCCGTTCGCGAAATTTATCGCGGAGCGAGTGGAACCGACAGGCGCACAGATCTCGCCGTAGCTTTGGATCTCAGAAGTGGATGCCGACGAGGACGTCCGCCTGATTGAGCTGGGAGATGCTGACGACGGGGTCGTTGAACTGGCGCGTATAGCGCATTTCGGCGCTGATGCGAATGAGTTTGAGGTTGAGGTCAAGGCCGCCGTCGATCAGCATGCCGGCGGGGGAATTATTGGCGAAGCTGCCGGGTCCCGACGTCACCGCGTTTTTGATGTTATACAGGTGCGCGAACGAGCCGCCGACGCCAATAAATGGCTGGACGAGGCCTTTCGAGTTGAAGCGGTATTGAAGGATCAGGGGGAAGCGCCATTCGATGGCGGTGGTGTCGTCGAACAGGTTCGAGGCGCGGTAGCTGGCGCCGCGCGCGAGGGCGTCGAGTTCGAGACGGAGATGCACGGGGAGGTTCAACTGGACACCGCCGCCGACCAGGAATTTCGGGCTTTTCGCGGCGTACGAAACGCTACCAACGGTCACGCTCTGCTCCACATCCGTGAACGGAGCACCGGCATAGACGCCGACAGAGAAACCCTGAGCACACGCCGCCGCAGCGGTCAGCAGACCAACCAGAACAATTTTCTTCATCTGTATATTAGGATACAGTATACCGCAAGGCTATTCCACCGTTACGCTTTTCGCCAGATTGCGGGGCTGGTCGACGTCGCAGCCGAGCCGGACGGCGATGTGGTAGGAAAGCAACTGGAGCGGCACGATTTCGAGAATCGGCGCGAACAGGTCAAGGGCGGGCGGGATTTCGATGACATCGTCGGCGACCTTGCGGGCTTCGGTATCGCCTTCGGTCACGATTGCGACCAGGCGGCCTTCGCGCGCTTTGACCTCCTGCATGTTGGAGAGGGTCTTCTCATAGAGGAGGCAACTGGCGGGGTCGCTCTTGTCATGCGTGGCCAGCACGACCACCGGCAGGTTCTCGTCAATGAGCGCGTTCGGGCCATGCTTCATCTCGCCGGCGGGATAGCCTTCGGCGTGGATGTAGGATATTTCCTTGAGTTTGAGGGCTCCTTCGAGGGCGATAGGGAAATGCACGCCGCGGCCGAGATAAAGGAAGTCGCGGGCGCGGAAAAGTTTGCGGGCGAGATCTTCGTACTGCTTGTCATTGCCGAGAATGGTTTCGAGCTTCGCCGGGATGCGCAGCAGCTCCTGCACATAGTTGCGCGCGGTTTCTTCGTGGCTGTCCGGCCGCGGATGGCCGTTGGTTGCAGCATTGCCTTCCCTGCGGACCTGGGCGAGGTAGAGGGCCAGAATGGCGAGCGCGGTGAGCTGACAGGTGAAAGCCTTGGTGGAGGCGACGCCGATTTCCGGTCCCGCGTGCGTGTAGATGGAGCCCGAAGCTTCGCGCGTAATCATGGACCCGACAACGTTGCAGATGGCGAGAGTCTTCGATCCTTTTTGCTTCGCTTCGCGCTGGGCGGCGAGCGTGTCGGCGGTTTCGCCGGATTGTGAGATGACGATGGTCAGCGAATCCGGCGTGACGATCGGGTTGCGGTAGCGGAATTCGCTGCCGTAATCGACCTCGACCGGAATGCGCGCCAACTGCTCGATCATGAACTTGCCGGCGAGCGCGGCGTGCCAGCTGGTGCCGCAGGCGATGATGCGGACCTGGCGGAAGGCGCGGAACTCCTCGGGCGTGATGTCCATTTCATCGAGGAAGATGCGGCCGGTTTCCTGGCTGACGCGGCCGATGGTGGTGTCGCGAATGGCGCGCGGCTGCTCAAAGATTTCCTTGAGCATGAAATGCTTGTAGCCGCCCTTTTCGGCCATGATGGGGTCCCAGAGGACGTGCTGGACGGCGCGCTTCACCTGGTTGCCGTGGAAGTCGCTGAGCTGAACGCCGGCGGGAGTGAGGATCGCCATGTCGCCGTCGGCCAGGAAAAACATGTCGCGGGTGTGGCCGAGAATGGCGGGGACGTCCGAGGCGACGAAGTATTCGCTTTTGCCGAGGCCGATGACGACCGGGGGACCTTCGCGGGCGGCGATGATCTTGTGGGGGTCGCGGCGGCAGAGGACGGACAGCGCGAAGACGCCGCGCAGTTCCTTCACGGCCTGGCGGACGGCGGATTCGAGGTTGCCGTCGAAATATTTCTCGACGAGGTGGGCGATAACCTCGGTATCGGTCTGGGTTTTAAAAACGTGCCCTTCATCCTGCAACTGTTCCTTCAGCGGCAGGTAATTTTCGACAATGCCGTTGTGGACGACGACGATGTCGCCGGTGCAGTCGCGGTGGGGGTGGGCGTTTTCCTCGGTGGGGCGGCCGTGGGTGGCCCAACGGGTGTGGCCGACGCCGTAGCAACCGTCAACGGGGTCAATTTGCAGAACATCTTCGAGATTCCGGAGCTTTCCGGAGGCGCGGCGGACGCCGAGCGTCTCGTCGTCGCGATAGACGGCGATACCGGCGGAGTCATAACCGCGGTATTCGAGTCTCTTTAACCCATCCAGAATGATAGGAACAGCCCGCTGGGCGCCTACATAGCCTACGATTCCACACATGTATCCATTGTACGGAGCAATTGGGCGGCCACAACCAGGAAATTAGCTGATGAGGTCGATCAGGCCTTCGATCATCCGGTTGAGCTCGTCCGGGTCGATCTCGCCAAGCCGCTTTCCGACCCTTTCCGTGGAGATGGTTCGGATTTGTGAGATCTTCACCCACGATGGCTTCGGTAAGCAGCCTTCCGGCAACTCCGTAGCGAGAGGGAAGCCCGCACGCGGCGGCTGACTCGTGATCGCCATGACGATCACGGTTCCCGAACGGCGGTTGAACATGTCATTACTGAGAATCAAAACCGGCCGATTTCCTGCCTGTTCGTGTCCCCGAACCGGATTTAGATCAGCCCAGTAGATTTCACCCCTTAATAGGTTGGCCAGGATTCGTCTCCTAAGCCTTCCTCAGCCAGGCGGCGCTCTTCCGCGACATTCAGTTTTTTCAACTCGCGCGCCAGACGGGTGCGCTTTTCCCGCTGGGAAAGAAGTTCGACGGCGGACTGGAGAGCTCGGCTGCGGTTTGGATAACGGCCCTCGCGAACCCACCGGTCCAGGTCTGCGATCGACGCCGGAGATAAGGTGACCGCTATTTTCTGCACCATGCCCTGAGTATGACATATTGTCATACCACGGCTATCCTTCAGGGGGGCTTTGCCGGATACACTTCGGTTATGACCTACCCGGCCGTGCGAGGAATGCGAGGCGATTCGGCGGGCGTTACTGGCGTAATCTTGCTCTGGCGAATGTGGAATCGCGGATCCCGGAACACTGGAGATCGACGGGGCATCAGATGCCGCTGCCAGTTCCTCCAACCGGTCTGAACTTTCACTGAATTTCGGTTGGAGCGCACCGGGCGAATCGGCGCCAGCATTGGAAACGATAAAACGCCGCTCTGCGTCAATTTGCCGGTGAATAAAACTTCGCCGCCTTTTTGCGGGGTGACCCATCAGGAGCTATTCGGAGAGCAACCAGCAATGAAGAATTTCCGGATCGCTACTGGCGGAATTGTGGCGGCTCTGATTTACGTTTTTGTTGCCGGCCTCGTGGCCGCCGATGCGCAGTCCCTCCCTTCCACTTCTCGAACGGTGCGCAAATCGCCGCCGGCCCCCTCATTCGAGGCCGTGTCCGTGAAACCCTGCAAACCCACAGACACCGGCGGAGCCAGGGGCGGTGGCGGGCTGAAACCCAACAGCTTCACGCCCGGCAGACTGACTCTGCGGTGCACCACTGTCGCGGATCTGGTCCACATTGCCTATGTGAGTTTCGCAGGTGGCCGCTTCAATCCGTTGTCATCTGTTCCGGTGAGGGGCGGCCCCGCATGGATCCATTCCGATCCGTACGCAGTCGAAGCAACCATCCTGGGCGATCCGGACCGCGGAACGGTGGGTGGCCCTATGCTTCGGGCGCTTCTTGAGGAAAGGTTTCACCTGAAGATTCGCCGCGTGACCAGCCAGATACCGGTCTACGCGCTGACGGTGGCAAAAAGCGGCCTCAAAATGCCACGGTTCAGGGAAGGAACCTGTGTCCCCGTCGATCTGGTGAAACTCGTATCCCAATACCCGCCCGCGCCTCTTCCCGCGCTCCCGGCGGGATTGAAATATTGTCCGGCGGCCCGGGCCACGATGAAGGGACCGAACGTGACGCAGGAATTTCACGGGACTACTGTCGAAGCATTTATCAAATTCGCGCTCCGGGATATGGATCGCCCGGTCATCGACAAAACAGGCCTCGCGGGATTGTTCGACATTCATCTGGTATTCGCGCCCGACGAGACATCCGACCCGACTCTTCGCCGCGGCGGCACGCTCGAGCCGGACGAACCTTCGGATGAGCCTGCCGGTCCTTCGATCTTCACCGCGCTGGAGCGACAACTCGGCCTCAAACTGATTCCTGCCCAGGGAACCAGTGAGTCTCTGGTTGTCGATCAGGTTGAACGACCTTCAGCGAACTGAACCGAAGATCCGACTACTTCGTCTTCAACTGGACGACTTCATCCTTATAGGTAAGGATGTCGTGGTTGATGTTCAGCAGGATGTGTTTCGGCGTTTCACTGAGGTTGACTTTGAACTCCGCCGGCGAGTTGCCTGTGATGCCGCCGACCAGAATGCGTTCCTTGCGGCCGGAGAATTCGCCGAAGACCGGGACCGGCATTTTGAAATCCGGCGACACGCCGCTCTGGGTCAGCTTGCCTGCGAACAACACCTTGCCACCCTTCTGCGGAATCAGGGAGTATTCGAGTTTGTAGCTGGGAACGTCCGTGGTGAGGAGCCACTCGGAGAAGAACCAACTCATGCTGTGGTTATGGTCGAGATCCATCGCCGGCTTCATGTGCTTTTCGACGATCGCCTCGAAATCTTCCGATGAGACTGCGCGATTTGCGAACTGCGCCAGGAAATCTTTCATCATGGCCTCGAAATCCGCGTCGCCTGTGTGCGGATCCCAGAGCATGGAGCGCAGCATCTGGATGATGAAGCCGCCCTTCCATGAGTTGAGCGTTGCGCCGGCAAGGCGAGTTTTGCCAGTTTCATTCAGGATGCCCAGCCAGAGGGGTCCTGTATCGTTTGGTTTACCCCACCCGAATTCATTCGCGAGAAGGGATTCACGTCCCTTCGTCCAGTGGTCTTTGTAGTTGTCAAAGTCGCCGGCGGCGGTATCGAAAAGGCTTCCTGAAAAGCTGGCGAGGCCTTCGGTGAGCCAGGCGTCGTGGAAGCTCACCGGGCTTACGGTACCGCCCCACCACTGTTTGGACATGAGAATCGGGAAGGCCTCATCGAATGCCGCGCGCGAGGGAGCGCGGCCCCCGCCTCGCCCGCCGGACGCCACCAAAGACTGACTGTACACGGAACTAAACCCGACGATTGCCCCGGGTTGTACCAGCACCAGGCTGGGCGCGGAATCGTAGCCAGATCCCACCACGACCGTAATATTCGGGCTTCCCGGCTTGCCGAACCACTGATTGAAAACACGCAGCGAATTGCCGGTGGTAAGGAGAATATCTTTCAGCGATGGCGGCAGGATGCCTCGTCCGCCAGTGGCCACCATCGCCGTCATGGGCGTGTTTGTTGTGGGCTCGACTTCCGATTGGCTCTTTGCCGCCTCGTCGGCCGTATAGCGAAACACGGCGTGCGCGATGGGCTGGTTTGAAATCCACTGGGACATGGCGTAGGCGCCCTCGCGCTCCTGGCGGGTTAATTCGCCGGTTGCCACAAGGTGGTCCAGCACGGGAATCCGGAACGTCATATCGTACGTGGCGCGGCTCGATGGACCCGCGGGCGTGGGATACCAGATGCGAGAGGCGGGGATGGCGAAACCTGGATAGCGGCTCTGCACAATTTCACCGCCGGAATATTCGAACGCAACGGTATAGGTTCGGTCTTTGGCCAGGGGTTCCGGCATCTGCAGATAAAAGGACCCGTCTTTGCCGCGGCCTTCCTGGACGAATGGAATGTCATTGCCGTTGAAGGTGACGCGGGCAACCTGAAGATCCGGAACCATTTCGAACTTCACCATGCGGATCTTGTCCTGCAGCGCGCGAAAGCGCAGCTCGCAGGTGATGGCGAGATCGGGAATGCTGCCGACGAGGTTCTCGCGGCGAATGAGCGTATCGAGCTTGTAATGCTCGGGCGCGATGAGGCGTTTATCTTCACTGGAATTCGCACGGCCGGCGCGAAGTTCCGAGGTGAGGTGCGAGAGGTACCAGATACCGTCGCTGAAGCTGTTCGGATCGAAATCGAGAAGGGCGACTTCTTCGGGAGCCGGGAGCATGGGCATGGCTCCGCGTGGATTGAGCAGGAAGCGGAGGTCAGAGTATTTTTTGCCGTGAATGAAAGCGCGAAAGGAGCCGGGATTCTCGCCGTTATACAACTCTTCGAGAACTTCGGCTTCATAGTTCGGAATGTCCTCAAACGCGAGCAGGCGTTCGAGCATGGTGAGCTGCCGGGTGAGCAGATTCGGGGCGCGGCGGGTTTCGAGGAGCTCTTTGACTCGTTTCAGGGCGTCTTCTTCCGGCTGCGTCGATTCGTCGGCAAGCTGGGCGTTGTGTTTGATTTCGTCGAAGGTCGAATCGCTGCAGTAGATGACCAGGGCGGTGAAATCTTCATTGACGGCGGCGGCTCCCATGAGGTGATGGAGATGATCCGCGTCGAGTTTCCGCGTTGGGTTCAGCGTGAAGTTTCCGTCTCCGGCGAAGACTCCGGTGGTGACGTGACCGAGGACCGGCGGCAGGAAGCTGAAGGCGCCGGAGCGGAAGGTGAACGTACCGGCGTCGCGTGTGAGGGTGAGACCGGAGACTCGATAGACCTGGGTCAGGCGGCCGTTGCGCAGGGCCTGATAGTTGGGATCGGAATTGGCGAGCGGGGAGCGCTTGCCGGAAACCTGCATGGTGGTGTTCGCGGCAGCGATGGCGAGGGTGACGGTTAGGTCGAGGGGGCGAGTCTCGAGGGTGGCATCGCGTTCGGCGGTTTCGAAGCCGGGGTGGGTGACGGAAATATGGTAGCGGTTCGCGGGAAGCTCAAATGACGCGCGGCCGTGGCGATCGGTGTTTTTGTTTTGCGATGAGGGAGTGATGCTGACGGCGGCTCCGGAAATCAGGGCTCCGCTGGGGTCTTTGACTGTGATGTTGAGGGTGGCGGCGGAGAGTGGGAGGGTTGCGAGGAGGGTGAGAGTGATGGGCGCCAGGCGCATTGTGCGTTGCTCAGGGTATCACGGGGCGTGAATGGAGAGCGGCGAGCGGAAGCCCTGCCCCACGTTTGGAAGGCTGAGGATGAGATGGAGTGGGATGGTGGGAAAGTGTTAGTGGGTCATGGCGTAGACCACGTAATTGGAGACGATGCGGAAGGCGAGGGCGGAAAACTTTTCGTCGTACTCCGGGAGATCGGCCCATTCCCAGGCGTCGCCCAGATCCATGTTGTGGCAGATGGCCACCATCAGGCGGCCTTTTTCGTCGTAGATGCCTTTCCACTCGGCGTTGTATCCATCCTGCTCGTAGGTGCGGCCGGTGCGCAGGTACTGCTCGCCCGGAACCTGATAACGGTGGGACAGATCGTAAAGGTTGTGAAAGATGGGATCGGAATCCGGGATGTCGACGATGGGCCGGTCGGGAAAGACGCGCTGCATACTTTCCATGAACACCGCCCATTCTCTGGAGCCGTGAAAATCGTCGCACATGAAGAAGCCGCCGCGGTCGAGATACTCGCGCATCTTCTTCGCCTGCACGTCATTGAGCTGCCAGTGGCCGACTTCCACCGCGTAGAGCCAGGGGTAGTTGAAAACGTCGTCGCCATCGTCAAAGCTGACGGGCTGCTCGACGGAGCGCACATGGATTCGCGTGAGTCTGCGCAGGGCGCGCGCTACGTGGCGGTCGGCGGAATCGTAATCCGTGCTCCAGCTCTGGCGGCGTCCGTAGAATCCGCGGAAACCGCCGCCGTATCCGCCGTTGTACTGCGGGTACATCAGGCGCGCGAATTGCCACTCGGTCTTTTCCTGATAGTCGGGCGGGAGTTCGATGTTGTCCTGGCCGGGATATTGACGCCAGGGCTTCTGCCAGGCAATCGCCGCGCCGAGCGCCACCGTCAGCAGACCAACGGCAAGCAGAATGAACCGTGCAGAACCGCGGCCGGCGGCTACCATGTGCTCCATTATAATGACCGCTATGAGCAAAAAGCAGCTACGCACCGCAGTGATTGGAACCGGCTTCGTGGGCCGGGTTCACGTGGAGGCGATTCGCCGCCTCGGGTTTGTCGATATTGCCGCGATCGTCGATGTGAACGTCGCCCAGGCCGAACGCTACGCAAAGGAGTTCGGAGCCGAGAAAGGGGTGGCCGACTATAAAGAGGTTCTGGCGGACCCGACGATCGACGCGGTCGATATCTGCACGCCCAACGCGTATCACGCGCCGATTTCCAAAGCTGCGCTCGAAGCCGGGAAACATGTGATCTGCGAGAAGCCGCTGGCGACGTCGTCCGCCGCGGCGGCCGAACTGGTGTCGCTCGCCTCGGCGAAGAAGCTGCGGAATTGCACCTGCCACAACCTTCGCTACTATCCGCAGGTGCAGAACATGCGGCAGATGGTGGCGGCGGGTGAACTCGGCGAGATTCTGGTGGTGCAGGGGACTTACTCGCAGGACTGGCTGCTGTTCGATACGGACTATAGCTGGCGCATCGAGACGAAGGACAACGGGCCGTCGCGCACGGTGGCGGATATCGGGTCGCACTTCTGCGATATGGCGGAGCACGTTACCGGACAGCGGATTACCGAGGTTTGCGCCGATCTGCAGATCTTCCACAAAAAGCGCAAGAAGCCGAAGGGTCAGATTGAGGCTTTCGCGGGCAAGACGCTGACGCCGAACGATTACACGGAGTACGACGTGGATACGGAAGACTTCGGGTCGGTGATTTTCCGGATGGGCGACCGGGTGCGCGGCGCGTATACGGCGAGCCAGGTTTCGTCGGGCAGGAAGAACCGGCTGAATATTGAAATTTTCGGGACGAAGTCGGGCGTGAGCTGGGATCAGGAGAAGCCGGACGAACTGTGGATCGGGCATCGCAATTCGCCGAACCAGATCATTGTGAAGGATCCGTCGCTGCTGCATGCGGGCGCGCGCGGATTTGCCGATCTGCCGGGCGGGCACAGCGAAGGGTATGACGATACGTTCAAGCAGGTGTTCCGGCGGTTCTACGGTTCGATTCTCGATCCGGAAGCGGCGATCGATTATCCGCAGTTTGCGGATGGGCTGCGGCAGTTGCGGATTCTGGAGACGGAGATCGAGAGCAGCAAACAGCACGCCTGGCTTGCGGTGAAGTAAGACGGGCGCCGAGCGGAAGCTCGGCGCGCAGGGCGGAAGCCCCGCCCCACCTGGAGGTGTGACGATGGAATCGAAAAGTCATGCGACGCCGGATGCGCGGCGCCGATTTTTGCAGCGTTTGGGAACGTGGGCGGGGATCTCCGCCGCTGTTCCCGCTGCCAGCAAGGCCCAAACGGCCCCCAGTGGCGAGGCGAATTTTCTGCCGAAATATGCGTTAGCCCAGAAATACAAATCGCTCAAGCAATCGAGCTATGACCGCACGGGCGGGAATGCGGATCGCTTTGTCGTGAAGGCGGGCGATACGCAGGAGCTGTTTAATGCGACCGGCCCGGGCGTGATCACGCACATCTGGTTCACCATCGCGGCGAACAGCGTGGCGCATCTGAAGGAACTCGTGCTGCGCATCTACTGGGATGGCAACCCGAAGCCCAGCGTGGAAGTTCCGGTGGGCGATTTCTTCGGGCTGAATCTGGGGCAGTATCAGATTTTCGAATCGGCGTTTGTGGCGTGCTCGCCGGGGAAATCGCTGAACTGCTATTTCGCGATGCCGTTCCGGCGGTCGGCGCGGATGACGGTCACGAACGAAGGCTCGCAGCAGGTGGGCGCTTTTTATTCGAACATCGACTATCAACTTGTGCCGTCGCTTCCCGCGGATGCGATGTATTTCCACGCGCAGTACCGGCAGAATGCGCCGGAGGTGGCGATCACTGGCGAGAATCCGAAGATCAATCTGGACGCGAAGCATAACCACGTGTTCATGGAGGCGCGCGGGCGCGGACATCTGATGGGCGTGACGCTGGGCGTCCTGCAGAATGCCGATAACTGGATGGGTGAAGGCGACGACATGATCTTTGTCGACGACGAAACGAAGCCGGTTATCAACGGGACGGGCCTCGAGGATTACTTCCTCGGCAGCTGGGATTTCGGCGGGCGCGATGGAGCGATTCCGTTTGCGCATCATTTCTATGGGGCGCCGCTGATTGTTGCGCCGGAGCGCGCGGGCGGGCGTTATTGCTGCTATCGGTGGCATGGCGATAATCCGGTGACGTTCACGAAATATCTCAAGCACACGATCGAGCACGGGCATGCGGACGATCGCGCGGATAATTATTATTCCGTGGGCTACTGGTATCAGAGCGAGCCGTTCACGGATTTCCCGGCGATGCCGCCGGTGGCGGACCGGGTTCCGCGGCTGCACATTCCCGCGTGAGGAGAGACGAGTGCTGAAGGTTATTTTTCTGGGGGTACTGCTGACAGTGAGCGCGATGGACGTGTCCGCCGCCGTGAAGGTGGAGAAGACCGAATACAAGGGCTGGAAGAATTGCTATCGCGTGACGAATGGCGAGATTGAAGCGATTGTGACGGCTGATGTTGGTCCGCGCATCATTCGTTTCGGCTTTGTCGGCGGGCAGAATCTGTTCAAGGAGTACGCCGATCAGCTGGGCAAGTCCGGCGAAAAGGATTTTCAGCTGCGCGGCGGCAGCCGGGTGTGGAAGGCGCCGGAGGATCCGGTGGCGACATGGGCTCCGGACAACGTGCCGGTCAATATCAAAGTGACGGCGAACGGGCTGATCGCTACCGCGCCTGTGGAACCGCTGACGAAGCTGCAGAAAGAAATCGAGATTGAGATGGAGGCTTCGGGCAACAAGGCGACAGTGACGCACCGCATCACGAATCATGGTTTGTTCGCGCTGGAATTCTCACCGTGGGTGCTGACGATGATGGCGCAGGGCGGGATGGTGGTTTCGGGATTCCCGCCGCGGGGAACGCATCCGCAGAACCTGGAAGTCACGAACCCGCTGGCGATGTGGGCTTACACCGATCTTTCGGACCCGCGGTTGAAGTTTACGAAGAAGTATCTGACGATGCGGCAGGATCCGAATAATTCGAACGCGGAGAAGGTCGGGACGTTCAATAAGGACACGTGGGCGGCGTATCTGCTGAATGGAGAGGCGTTCGTGAAGCAGGCGACGGCTGACCCCGCGGCGACTTATCCGGACTTTGGGTGTTCGTTCGAGACGTTCACCAACAATGAGTTCCTGGAGATTGAGACGCTGGGTCCGATGACGAAGGTGCTGCCGGAGCATACGGTGACGCAGGTGGAACAGTGGGGGCTTTTTAAAAATGTGAAGCCGGCGGCGATCACCGATGAGGAACTGGCGAAGGCGCTGGATCCGATTCTGAAGTAGGCTCGTGTCCGGCCGGCGAGCCAGGCTGCCCACACTGTCCACACCAGTCGCTAGCGGATCAGTTTCAGATAGAGGATGTCCGAATCGGTGGAGAAAGCTCCGGGGTCGTGGCTGCTACAGTTCAGTTCGGAGTTGGCCTGCTGATCGAATCGATCACGAAAATCTCGACAGGCGCCTTCACCAGATCCAGCTTGATTCCGAGGTCCCGCGTCGCCCCCGCAACGGTCGGTAATCCGGAAGGATCGGGACTGGACGACACACGGCCCCACATTTCATCGCTCGACACCTTCACATCCATATCGAACGTTCCCTTGTAGCCGGTCTCGTCCATAACAGGATGCCTCAATTGCTTCGTGAGAAACTCCGCCAGGGATGACATTGAGACCTTACCGCCGAGAAATTCCTGCGCGGTCCCCCCGTCGACCAGGTACGCTATCAGTTTTCCGCAGGGGAGCGCAAATTTCGCGCCGCGCGCGGGCGCTGGCGCGGGTGTCCGGTCGGCCCATGAAGCGCAGGCGCCGCCTTGTCTCAGCTTCAGACCTCCGCTCGCCACCGAAAGCTTATAGACCGGCATCTGGCGCTTCTCGCGGTGCGCCTTCAGGTGAAATCTGTCTTCGAGCAGCGTTTCCATCATGCGCCACATTTCGGGCGCGCCGGCAGAGCGTTCGGCCTTCGCCGTCACGCTGTAATACTCGTCGCGACTCCAGCCTGGTCCACCAACCATCTGATCCCATCTGAGACCATAAGCGGCCTGAATGAGCGAGTAGGCGGGCGCCTCCACGCTGACCCTTCCGTTCGAGAACTCGCGGTTGACGATGGCGCCGCCGTGAGCCTGAGATTGAACGGGCTTGACCGATGCCACCTCAAACTTTGGCCGCGCTTGCTGTGCGAGCAGGACGCTCGCCATCCAGACCGGGCAGAGCACAGCCAGAAGCCGCTGGGAGCGAGGCATACGTGCGAAGCATAACACGGCTGCGCCACGCGTGACGTTAGTTTCCAGACGGGTTTTCGACGTGATCGACGACGAGGACTTCCATCGGTTCTTTTGCCGGTTCGAGCCTGAGCCCGAGCTGCTGCTGGATGGCGTCGAAGACGCGGATGTCGTCCGGCTGAGGATTGTTGTTATTGATTCTGAATTCCGGCGTGGCTTCGAGACGGATGTCGTATTTTCTGGTGAGGCCGGTTTTGTCGATAACGGGGCGGTCTACACCGATCTCATCCGCGAGCATTGTCATCGTCGCCTGAGTGAGGTCCATGTATTGATTGCGCCCTTTGACGCCGTGGTTGGATTTGAACGCGGTTTCCGGGGCGCTTTCGTGAAATTTGGGGCCGCCCTTGCCGATGACAAGCGCATAGACAGGCATCTCGCGCTGCTCATGATGGAACTTCAGATGGAATCGCTCCACGAGCATCGTTTGCAGCAGCGGCCGGAATTCCGCTCTTGAACGCTCGGCATCGCCCTCCGCCTTGGCCACAACATTGAAAACGAGGTTATTTGCGCCTTGTGGCAGTGAGATCTGGTATTGCTTCAGGTTGTATGCTTCCTGGATCAGGTTGATGATCCGCCAGCCTTCCAGTGTGAGTCGCGGCCCGGAGGGAGTGTAACCAAACAACACGTGCCAGGGGCCGGGATTTTCGTGGATCGAAACGGCTTCGAATGCCTGGCGGGGCTGTGCGAGGGCGACCAGAGTGAGCACGAGCGCAAGAAACCCTGACTTCATGCAAACCAGACGTTTGGCTGGGGGAAATCGTTGAGTTGGATTTACCAGTTGGCTTTCGTGCCGTCGGGTAATTCCATTAGCTGGTCGCGCCATTTCGTGCCTTCTTTGGCTCCCTGCTGGACTTCTTTCCAGTTGATGTCGACTCCGAGACCCGGCTTTTCGGTTACGGGCAGGTGGCCGGATTCATCGGCGTCGAAGAGCGGCCAGTCGCCCTCGGCGACGTAACGGAGCCAGGGATCGACTTCGCCTTTCGCGCCGAAGGAGTTGTAGTGGATGCCCTTCGACCATTCGAGAATCCAGCCGGCTCGCGATTGCGCCACGACCTGGAGCGAAGCCATGAACATCACGGGCGAGAGCGGGCAGTGCGGAGCGAGCGCGATGCCGTTCGCTTCGGCAAGCGACGCGACCTCCGCCGTGTTCATGATGCCGCCGATATGAACCAGATCGGGCTGAAGGATGTGGGCTCCTTTCGCCGCTACTACTGCAGCGAATTCCGCAACGGTGTGCATGCGTTCGCCGGTCGCGATCGGGATGTGCGTGGTCGCCGCGATCTCCGGTAGCCAGCGGTTGTAATCCGGCCGGACGGGCTCTTCATAGAACAGGGGACTTGCGAATTCCAGTTCCTTCGCGAGCCGCCGCGCCATGGGAACGTTGCAGCGTCCGTGGAAATCGAAAGCGATATCGATCTCCGGGCCCACCGCATCGCGCACGGCGCGCGCGCGCTCGACCGCCGCGCGAATTCCCCCGTACGTGTCGATGGCCGCGAGAGGCGGGCAGGCGTTCATCTTCAGAGCGCGCGCGCCTTCAGAGACCACCTTCGCCGCTTCTTCCGCCGCCGCGCCGGGCGCATTGTTATTGCCGCCCGCCCAGCGATAGACCTTGACCTTATCGCGAACCCGCCCGCCGAGCATGCGGTGAACCGGCTGGTTCAGGCTCTTGCCGAGGATGTCCCACAGGGCCATCTCGATGCCGCCGAGCGCCGACATATAGTGCGGGCCGCCGTGATAGAAATTCTGGTCGTAAGCGCCGCGCACGAGGCGGCGAAGATCGCGCGCATCCTGCCCGATGAAATGTTCGGAAAGCTCGTGGACCAGGGCTTCGGTGGAACTGAGCTGACCCTCCACGCTGTAGTCGCCATAGCCTTCGAGACCGCCATCCACGATGACGCGAAGAAGCCCCCAGCGGGGCGGGACCTGAACCGTTTCAATCCGATCGATGCGCAGCACAAAGCCAGTGTAGCTTCCGTCAGTTGTCTGAAGGCTTTTCGGCGCGGTCGATGACGAAAACCTGGACGGGGCCTTTTGCCGCTTCCAGTTTCAGGCCGAGTTGTTCCTGGATCGCGGTGAAGATGGAAGGGCCGGTTGTGTCGTTATCCGCGGCCCACGTCAGGTCGAATTGCCAGATGCCCTGGAGGCCGGTGTTGTCGATGACGGTCCGGTGCAACGTGGAAGTCAGATGAGATGCAAACGCGGCGGAGTCTATCGTGCCGCGGAGGAACGTGGAGCCGATGCTGAAGCTGCCGCGCAGATTGTCGTCGCCGCGCCGGAGTCTGGAACCGCCCTTTGCGAGGACCATGGAATAAACAGGAAGCTCGCGAATTTCCGGATGGACAGCCAGTCTGAATCGTTCGATCAGAAGCGACTGCAGCATCCGCTTCAGTTCTTCGACGGTTGCCTGCCGCTCCGATTTCGCGTTGATTTCGTACATATCGCGATCGAGCCATAGTGGACCGCCGGAGAGCTGCACGTCCTCGACGCCATAAGCATATTTGATGAACGTCTGGAGCGTTCCCATGATCTTCAGGCCATTCTGAGCGGCGGAAATGGACCAGCCAGAAGTCATGCCCGCATTCTTCAGGGCGTTGCTCGGCTTGACTGTCGCGACGTCAAAGGAGGGAATTCCCTGGGCGAGCAGAATTGCGGGGCACAGAGCGATTGCAAGCTTCATCATTGTTGTTTACCTCGGCAACAGATCTTCGAGACGGCCGGTTCCGAAACGGATGTATCCAGCTATTCCTGCCGGCTTCTCCGGCGTGCGCATGACGTACAGGTTCCAGGCTTTGCCTGCCCCCGCTACCGGACTGCGCAACCTCAGCTCGTACCTGTTTCCGGAATCTTCAAAGGCGATGACGTTATCGCGGACCGCGCCTTCCTTCCGAAAACCCTCGTGCGGGACTAACGAGAGGATGTAGCGGGCTTCCCGCGGGACTTCCAGCCAAAGCGTGTAGCCTGGCTTTCCGGTAAAGCCGTTGACTGCTTTTTCCCCGTTCCGCCAGAGCGAGTAACGGCTGAGATCGAAGGTAATGGGGCCGTCGTCGATGGTGTAGTCGCGGGGGATCGCGGTGTTGGGGGGCGGGGGCGCTTTGGCGCGGCCCGATTCGATGGCGATCACGTCGGTCAGGCGCTTCATTCCATCGGGACTCACCATGAGGTCGAGTTCAATTGCTTCGCCATCGCGCATCGACTGGGGGGCGGGAAATCGGGGTGGAGGCGCCTGCTTCAGCCCGGCGAGATCTCTCTGCTCGCCGGTTCCCGAGAGAGGCTGGAAGGTGACGAGAAACGCGCCGGTGTTGTCCGGCAATCCGATCAGGATGTCATAACCGAAATACGCGTTCGCGTCGCTGTCGATCATGTAGCGGTGAACGATATTGCGTTTCGAATCGCTGAAAATTCCGCCCGCCCCCAGGCCCTTTCTAGAGGTGGAGGGCGGGCGTAGTACGGAACGGAAATCGAGGATGGCTCCTGAAATCACGGTGGCGTTGCCGCTCATCACCACCTGTTCGGGCGGCTGGGCCAGCGCCGCGAATGCACAGACAAGAAGCAGACTAATTCTGACCACTGGCGCTCCGGATGATTCTGGGACGTAGTTCGGTTACTATCTGAAGCTCACCGCCCCGATCGCGTCCGGTCAGCGGTTTCATCCATTGCCACGCGGCTATCGCGAGCAACACCAGCAGAAGAGCCGCAACGGGCGCCGGAACGCGGATCGACATGCGCCACCATTTCGTTTCCGCGGCGCCGAACAGCGATTTCCGCAGGCGCGCGGGCGCCGGCGGGGTCTTCCAGGCTGGAAGGAGGGCGTTCAGTTCCTGTTCGGTGAGTTCGTTCCTGTCAGGAGGATGCATGGGCATTTCCCGCCTTTCGATATTCAATCAGCGAGCGGCGCAATCGCTCGCGAGCGCGATACAGCCGGGACTTCACGGTTCCCACGTCGGCGCTGACGATCTGCGCGATTTCTTCGAGGGTCATGCCTTCGTACTCGAAGAGAATCAGCGCTTCCTGCTGGAGTTCCGGTAACTGCGCCACGGCGCCGGCGACCGCGGATGAGATTTCCAGGGCTTCGGCCGGGTGTTTCCCGGCGATCTCGCCGGATACTTCCAGCGGGTCGCCTGTCCGCTCATCGCGATAGTGCTTGAGCGCGAGATTGCGCGCGATGGCGAACAGGTAAACCTTCATACTTCCACGCGCCGGGTCAAACCTATGCGGCGCTCGAATCAGCGCGAGGAAGCATTCCTGGGTGAGGTCTTCCGCTACATCCTCGCGTTGCGTGAGCCGGAAGGCGAAGCTGTAGACCGCCTGGTGATATCGATCAAACGCGAGTTGGGCGGTCACAATGCTTCATTCACTATTACCGCTGGCGTCTTGCGGGGATACGTGTGGTTAAATGTATGAAATAGTACACGGTACTAGATCTTCATCTATCGGTGGTGTAATGCAGCGCGGCTACACTGAGCTAAATATCGGAGGCGGTTCACCTATGCGGTTCGTGGTATTGGCGTGTCTAACAGTTAGTCTGGCCGGCGCCGCCAGCATCAACTATAGTGATTTTGGCGGGGACACTTCGAACCTCCAACTCAACGGCAACGCGTCCATTCAGGGCAGCGCCCTTCAACTCGTGCCCAACGCCGACACGCAGGCGGGCACGGCCTATGAGAAAACCGCTGTCTCGTTCGGCGCCGATACGTGGTTTCGCACGTCCTTCGAATTCAATATCGCGACCGACCCTGGGAATGTGACAGACGGATTTGCGTTCTTGCTGCAGAATGACAATGTCGCCGCTGTGGGCGGCGCTGGTCAGGGTAACGGATTCACGGGAATCCAGCCCAGTCTGGCGGTGATTTTCCGCGATCGCGGACCGGCGTTTATCGGCGCGGTCGTGAACGGGGAAGATACGCTCCCCGACGGACCGCCGGGGGCGACGATGTTTGACGAGGAAGGCGCCTTCTATAACAAGAATGAATTTGCGTGGATTGATTACAATCCGTACACGTCGCTTCTGAACGTTTACCTCAGTGACACGAATGTAAAGCCGGGGGCGGCCATCATGAGCACGAGCGTCAACGTCGCGGGGCTGATTGCGCCGCAGGCGTGGGTCGGCTTCTCGGCGGGCAATGGCAGTGGCACGGGCACACAGGACATTCTGAACTGGTCGTTTGAATCGGGCGTGCCGGAGCCGGGAACCATGAGCCTCTACGCACTCGGTCTGGGAATTGCGGTTTGGGCGCGGAAGCGCTTCCAGGTCCGCTAAGACGCCTCAGTGCTCGACGGGGGCTGACACCGGCAGGTGCCGCATATAGATATCGAGAAATTCGCCGAAGGTCTTCGGATAGACGGGTTCGCTCATCAGGACGAAGGGGTCATAACCCAGGGTATCTTCCAGCCGGACGACGAGGACGGCAAACCCGAGCGAATCGAGGCCGGATTCCAGCAGGACAGAGTTGTCATTCAGGTCGAGGTCGGCGCGCATGCCGCGCGCTTCCGCGGCGTCGGCGAGACAGGCGAGCACTTTTTCTCTCAGACGTTCGCGGGTGAGCGCCGCTCCAGTGGGACAGTCCTCCGGGGCTGCGGTCGATGGCTGACTCATGACTGGAAGGCTAAGCACGATCAGGGCCAGCTCGTATCTTCAACAATCGACGTGAGGCGATACCACTTTGTGGCCTCGTGTTCCACCGCGCGGGACGCGGAATTCCTTTTCGTGGCAATCAGTGCATCATCCGGCTGCGCTGGAAAAAGTAGGCCAGGTAAACCTGCGTCACGAGCGGCGGCGGCGGAAGCGTGGCTTCCGTGGTGGCTGCATGGCCCTCATTGCGATAGGCGTAAGGCGCGACCGATACCAGTTGCCATCCGTCCGCCGAAAGCGCCTGCAACTGCGCGGGATCGACCTGCGTAAACTCGCCGTTTCCGGCTTCCTGCGGGAAGACCGACATCATCTCATACGGAGCGAACACAGCGGTCTGTGTGCCTCCGCCTATGGCTCGTCCGGGGCCTGTGCGCCGCGGTTGTCCAGGAACGAGCTGAACCGCCAGAAGGATAACCGCGCCCAGAAGACACAACCAGGTTAATTTCCTCATGGAAAACCTGACGTTCCGCGGCCGGGCTGCGTGCATGGATTCATCGCGCCGTTCAGGCCGGTTCCACACCTCCGGGGATGGCGCTAAGATGGAAGCAGAGAAACCCTATGCTCCATCGACCTGTTGTGCGGATTCTCGCGGCCGCGGCTGTCTTTACGATTCCTGTATTGTGTCAGGGCACGGATCCGAAGGCTAACGATATGAACGGCAATGGTCCTCCGGCCTGGACGACCAGCAATGGCGAAAAAGGTCCTTCGAAAGAAGATCAGAAGCGCGCCGCGACGGAGCGGTCTCTGAGCGGATTCGTGACCGGCGCCGATGGCAAGGCGATCCCGGGAGCGGTTGTTCAGTTGAAGAATACGCGCACTTTGCAGGTTCGGTCATTTATTGCGCGGGAGAAGGGCGACTATTATTTCTCGGGTTTGAGCAAGGATGTGGATTACGAAGTGAAAGCGCAGTGGCAGGGGAAGACGAGTTCTTCGAAGACGCTGAGCTCGTTCGATTCGAAGGCCGCGCCTGTGATCAATCTGCAGATTAAGTAGGCAACGGCGGAGCTGAGGCTCCGCGGGCTTACTTGTGTTCCGTCCCCATTTTGTAGACGTAGATCATGTGGGGACGGCCTTCCACCAGCACTTTTTCCGTCTTTTCCGGTTTCCAGCCGCGGATCTCGAAATCATGGGAAACCACGCGCGCGCCCTTGCGGAGCTGGGCTTCCAGAACCGGGCGAAGGCGCTCGTTCGAGCTTGTCAATAAATAAAGAGTCACGACATCGGCGGGGGCGAGGTTTGTTTTCAGGGCATCGCCGTGGATGATGTGGACCCGGTCCGCCAGACCAAGCGAGGCGACATGCGCGGCCGTCGACTCATAGATGTCGCGGCGGATTTCCACGCCCACGGCCCTGGCGTCGAACTTCGTGGCGGCGGTAATCACGATGCGGCCATCGCCGCAGCCCAGGTCGTAGACGGTTTCGCCCGGTTTGATATCGGCGAGCGCCAGCATCCGGTCCACGACCGGTTGCGGGCTCGGATATGAGGGAGCCAGGGTGTCAGGGTCGCTGTATCGCTGGGCCAACGCCGGTGGCGCCAGAAGCGCCGCTGCCGCGATCGCTATCGGCAACCCGGCAAAAACGGAAGCAGAAACCCACCCGAAGCGCAAAAACATACTACTGAGACGCGCTCGCGGTGTTCATAAGTTTCACCTTTGAAATACGGCTCATGATATCCACCCAGGCGGCCCAGAGGTCGCGGGGCCGCGAAATCGTGTATTCGACGCCCCGCAGGCGCTTCACCACGTTGCCGATCGCATCGCGCCAGGCGGGAGCCTCGCCCCAGGCGCCGGGTGGTACCAGCATGTAATTCATGTAGAACACCGGATAGCCGATGCTCCCGATTTCCTTGAGGTCATCCTGGGCAACTGGCTGATCCAGAAAGGCTTTTGGCCCCGCGAAGATGACGGCGTCGGCGGGATTGCCGGCCAACTCATCCTGCACCAGATGGGTGAGAAATTCGGTGGGGCTATGGGGATCGGCGAGGTGTTTATAGTCGACCATGCCCAGTTTCACGGATTCCAGTTGCTTTCCCAGCTCCGGGAAATTGATCTCGTCGAGGTCGTCCGCCCGGTAGACCACCCGCTGGTCATTGAGGTTGAACGCCACGATGCTGAATTTCATGATGCGGGGCTCCCGGGCGATGGTGCGCAGGATGGAAACGAGCGCGCTGGCGTCAACAGGCGCCATGGCGGCGGCGCTGCTTTCCTGCGGGGCGTAGTTGATGAGGATCTTCACTTTGAGCGGGTCGCCATCCGGCTTGCGGGCGACCGGGGGCTCAGGCCGGAAAAATTCGCTCTCCGCCGCCTCGATTTTGTGAGCGGCGATCGTCATCTTCATATCCTGATCGCGGCCGTTCAGGGCGGCGTTGATATCCCAGGTAGAAGAACAGATGCGTTCCTGCCGGTCGCGCATCAGCCAGCGGACGTGATAGGCGCCTTCGCCGACGTCGAAACCGCCTTCGAGCAGCGTTTTGCCTCCGGCGTCCTCGTCGATTTCCGGTACCTTGAATTTCTGCGAGAAATACCGGGGGTGATCTTTGTCGGAATCGGGCGTGACGGCGAAGACGACCGTCAGCGTTTCGCCATCGCCCGCGAGTTCCTTCAGCGGGATGGAAATTTCATAGCCCGAGTGAAACTTCATGTCGAAACCCATCAGCGGCTTGATGGGCGTGACCACACAGGGCAGATCTTTTTTAACTTCTTCCATATCGAGCACCGCGGCGTCGCCGGGAAGAAGATTGACTTCGTCCATGGTGTCGGCATTGTGCAGGAGACGTTGTGCGGCGGAGGGCGGGCAAAGAAGGAACAGGGCGGCAAAAATCTGCGCGGACACACCAATCGCGCATCTTTTGCGGATGCTCATGCGGGCGCGATATTGGCCGGTCATTCGGACTCCCGGAACCGCTCGGTGGAAAGCTGGTTAATATAGTAGCGCAGCACGGCGCTGAAAAAGAGCAATTTTTTCACCAGAGGGTTCTGGAACCGGATGAGCTTCTTCATGGACCAATCGAAGACGCAGCAGGACGCGATTCCACGGCCCGAAGACGCCGGCGTGGGCGTGATCGTCAGCCCGGATACGCGGCGGAAAACGCGAATTCCTTCCGGTCAGCAGCGCACGAAAAAATGGCCGGTTCTGGATGCGTGGGGTCCGCCGGAGACGGATCTGGCAACCTGGAAGCTGCGCGTTTTCGGACTGGTGGACCGCCCCGTGGAGTGGACCTGGCAGGAGTTCAGTCTGCTGCCGCGCGTCAAAGTGTTCTCGGATTTTCATTGCGTCACGCGCTGGAGCCGTTTGGGAAATATATGGGAAGGCGTTTCGACGCGCGAGCTGCTGGCGCGCGCGGGCGGGCCGCGATCTGTGGCCGGCTATGCGATTGTCCACGGATACGATCATGGCTTCACGACGAATCTGCCTTTGGCCGATCTGCTGGCGGAAGACGCTCTGGTGGCGACTCATCATGATGGCGAACCCATCTCGCCCGAGCATGGCGGCCCGGCGCGGCTGATCGTGCCGCGGCTCTACGCGTGGAAAAGCGCGAAATGGATTTCGGGTATCGAATTAGTAGAGAGCGACGCGCCCGGTTTCTGGGAACGAAATGGTTATCACATGCGCGGCGACCCGTGGCGCGAAGAGCGTCACAACTGGTAATGCGGTGCGAAGAGCGTCACGACTGATAACGCGGCGTAGAATTGTTGCTGGGGCCGCTGAGGATGACTCCGGCCTCACTTCTTTTATGCGCACCCGAATCGAAAAATTGGCATCGTTTATGGCAGGCGCAGCGCTTTTCGGCGCCGGCATTTTTGTGCTCCAGGGTTTTCCCGCGTATGGACAGGGTCGCGGCGGCGGCAATAATCGCGCGCTCGCGACGTTCCCCGCGCAACAGCGTCCGCCGGGCGATCCGGTGGAGATTGCGCACGGCAAAACGCTCTATGACGTGGATTGCCAGAAGTGCCACGGCGCCGATCTGCGCGGCAATCTGCAGGGCGGCACCAGCCTCCTTCGCTCCGGCGTGGTTCTGGGCGATCAGCACGGGGAATTGATTGCGCCGATCATTGCGGGTTCGATGAGCGCTTCCGGCATGCCGGGACGCAACATGCCGGCGGCTGACGTGAGGGCTATCGCGGAATATCTGCACGCCGTAGTGGCGACGGAAAAGACGCAGGGCTCGCCGCCGGAGGCGGGCATTCCGGCGCCGAGCGCGCTGGTGGGCGAGGCGGCGCCCGGCAAGGTTTACTTCGAGGCGCACTGTGCGTCGTGCCATTCGGCGACGGGCGATCTGCAGGGATTCGGGACGAAATATCCGGACGCGAAAGCGGCGCAGAACCGCTGGGTTTCGGGAGGCGGCAGCGGACGCGGCCGCACAGACGAGCGGCGAACCGTGACGGTAACGGTGACGCCCGCTTCCGGTCCCGCGGTGGAAGGGCCGCTGGTGCAGCTGGATGATTTTCTGGTCAGCCTGACGATGCCGGACGGGTCGATCCAGACCTTCCGCCGCGACGGCAATGTTCCGAAAGTCGAAGTGAAAGATCCGATGCAGGGGCATAAGACCCTGCTCGACACGCTGAAGAACAAAGATATGCACGACGTCACCGCTTATCTGGAGACCCTGAAATGACCCGCCGTCTTCTGGCTGTTCCGATTCTTCTTCTGCCCGCTCTGCTGATGGGGCAGGGACATGGTCTCGATCCGGCGGATATTCTGAAGCCGCTCGGCAATTCGTGGCTGACTTACAACGGCGATTACACCGGCAAGCGCTACAGCTCGCTCAAACAGGTGAATACGACGAACGTCATGCATCTGACGCTCGCCTGGTATGCGCGCTTTACGGCGGGCCCCGGCGGTCGGGGAGGACGTACGACGGTGGGCGGCGAAGGTACAGGCGATTTTCCGCCGGGCAACGTGGGATTTAAAGCGACTCCACTCGAAGTGGACGGGACCGTTTACATCTCATCGCCGGATAACGCATGGGCGGTGGACGCGCGAAGCGGGCGAGAGCTTTGGCATTACTTCTGGAAGACGCGGGGCGCCACGCATATCGGCAATCGCGGGCTCGCGATGTGGCACGACTACATCTACATGGAGACGCCGGATGACTATCTGGTGTGTCTGGAAGCGAAGACCGGGAAAGAGCGCTGGCATAAGGTGATTGCCGATCTGGCGCTGCAGTATTTCTCAACGCCCGCGCCGATTATTGTGGGGAACCACGTTCTCACGGGTACCGGCAACGACATTGATGGGCCGGGATTTCTGGAATCGTTCGATCCCGAGACCGGCGATTTGCAGTGGAAGCATTACGACGTGCCGATGAAACAGGGAGATCCGGGCCTCGACACGTGGCCGAGTCTGGATGCGGCGCGGCATGGCGGCGCGCAGGCGTGGAATCCGGGCGCGTACGATCCGGAGACGCACCTTTATATCTATGGCACGGGAAATCCGACGCCGGCGTATACGGTGGGGCGCGGCGATGGGGACAATCTGTATACGTCTTCCACGATCGCGGTGAACGTGGATACCGGGAAGATGGCGTGGTATTTCCAGTCATCGCCGCATGACATGCATGACTGGGATTCGGCGCAGACGCCGGTGCTGGTGGATGGCATGTATAAGGGGAAAATGCGCAAGATGGCGATGACTGCGGCGCGCAACGGGTACTTCTTCGTGCTGGACCGCGTGACCGGCGAGCATCTGCTGACGATGAAATACGGCGAGGCGACGAACTGGGCGAAGGGGTTGAACAAGTTCGGCGGTCCGGATCGCGATCCAGACGAAGATGCTTCAATCGGCGGTTCGCTGGTCTCGCCGACTTCGGACGGCACTATCAACTGGGAACCGCCGGCGTTCAATCCGGATACTGGTTTTTTCTACACGGCGGAGATCAACGGCCATTCGATTTTCTATCTGACCGATGTCGATCCGCGCGGCTCGATGGGGCTGGGCGGGCATGAGGAAGATCAGATGGGAACGACCGGGAACTACCTGACGGCGATCGATTACAAGAACGGGAAGATCGCGTGGCGGCACAAGTATCCGACGGGCGGCGGTGGCGGCGGCGGGATGCTGACGACGGCGGGCGGGCTGGTGTTCGCGGGCGACGGCGATGGGAACATCGTGGCGCACGATGCGAAGAACGGCAATCCGCTGTGGCATGCCCATATCGGGAATGTGACGAACCCGGCGACGACGTTCATGCTCGATGGGCATCAATACGTGACGGTGGCCTCGGGCGATACGCTTTGGGCGTTCGTGATGTATTGAGGCAGTGGGGCGGGGCTTCAGCCCTGCCGCCGAGCTTTTGCTCGGCGCGGAGTTACTGGATATTCCGGGTCACAGGCGCCGGGCGGAAGCCCGCCGCGCACCATTGAAAGCCCGCCGCAAATTATTGATAACAATAGAAGCGCTATTGGCGGGCTTTCATGGTTGCTTGTGGCGCGAAGCGCCATCCGGACAGGGCAGAAGCCCCGCCCCACCACTCACGCGGCGGCGGGTTGTTCGTATTTTTTCGTTTTGGAATAGGCGGGAAGAAGCAGAAACAGCGCCGATGCGGCGGCGGTAAGCACGGATAGTTCTGTGAGAAGAGCCGTGTACGAACCCGTCGCGTCGAACGCTTTCCCCATGATGACCGGGCCGATGGCGCCGGCGATGGCATAGGCGGTCCAGGTCAGCGCGTAGAGCGTCGAGAACGAACGCAATCCGAAATATTTCGCCAGCAGCCAGGGCGTGATGTCTGCCTCGCCACCCATGCCGAGGCCGATCAGAGACGCGCCGAGGACACCCATCGTCATCGTGTTGGCGAAGGCCAGAACCAGCGCTCCACCGGCCGCGACCAGCATCAGAATCAGCGCCACGCGCGGGGCGAAGAATCGGTCGATCAGCCAGCCGGTGAGCATGCGTCCGCCCATGGCGGTGATGCCCATGGACGATGCGGCGAGCGCGGCGCCGCTGGCGGATACGCCGCGATCGGTCAGCATGGCGGAGATGTGGGTGATGGCGCCATTCTGGCTGAACGATCCGCAGAACAGCACCGCGACGATTACCCAGAAAATGCGGGAGCGCAGGCCTTCGGCCACGGTGGCTCCGGCGGCCGGCGGCGCGCCGTGCGAACGTACGAAGCCGCCGCGTTCTTTCACCAGCAATCCAAGCGGCCAGCCGATCGCGAGCACCGTGAAGCCAAGAACGGCGGTTGCGGTGCGCCATCCAAAGTGATCGATCAGCGCTTGCGTGAGCGGCGGCCAGATGGTGACGCCCAGCGAACCGCCGGTCATCAGAACGGCGAGAGCGAGTCCACGATGTTCCTGAAACCAGGTGGTGACGGCGCGCGACGAGGCCAGTTGCGCGGTGCCGTTGCCGACTACGCCCAGCACGAAAAACACGGCGTAGAGATGCCAGAGGTGCGGCGTCAGCAGGGAGAGCGAAGCAAAGGCGAGACCGAAGATGGTGAGGCAGGGAAGAAGAATGCGGCGCGTGGGGTAACGATCGAGCAGCATCCCGAGTGGCGGCGAGGCGACCGCGACCGTCATGGCGGCGATGGCGAATGCGAGCGAAGCGGCTTCGCGCGACCAGTGGAATTCCTCAGTCAGCGGTTTAAGGAAAACGCTGAACGTGAAGACCAGCAGCGAGGCGAAGCTGACGAGTACGCAGCCGGAGGCGGCTGCCGCAACTCGCCAGCCGGGATAGCGGATGCTGCTTTCGTTCATTGAGGCTGGTACGACGCCGGAACGCCGGGAGTCTTCGCGGCGGCCGCATAGCCCTTCTCCGCTACAATCGCTGCGCGCTGCCGGTAGAAGTCGAGATCGGTCGGCGTCCATGTGGCGAGGCCGTCGACGTAGCGGTTGCAGAGGCAGAAGACCGCGGCGATCAGCACGGTGTCATGGATTTCGAGATCGGTGGCGCCAGCCGCGCGCGCGCGTTCCACGTCTTCGCTGGTTACGTGCTTGCCGCCCATTTGCGTCTTGCCTGCGATGGCGAGAAGCGCTTTCATCTTTTCCGAAACTTCGGCGGTTTCAGCATCGAGCTTGACGCATTCCACCACCTTCTCATTGCCGTTCAGATGGTGGGCTGCGATGGCTCCGTGGATTGTCTGGCAGTAGAAACAATCGTTGCGCGCCGAAACGTGGGTCGCAATCAGCTCGCGTTCGCCCTGGGTGAGCGTGTGGGGCCCGCGCAGCAGGACTTCCACCAGTTCGTTGAGCGGCGCGGCCGTTTCAGGCCGGAGCATCATGGGTCCGCGAATTCCCGGAAATCCTTCCGGCAGTTTGATGTGTGCCATTATTTTTTCTCCCCGCGCAGGTAGCCGTGACCTGCGAGTTTCTGTCCCTGCAGTTTGTGCGCTTCCGCTGACATTTCCGGAACGCCTGTGGCGGAAATCCAGCGGTTGTAAAAATTGAAGAGCGCGCAGACGGTGATCGCGTAGTAAATCGCTTCGTCATCCCAGCCTCCGGCGCGGACTGTTTCGACGTCCGCGGCGCTGATGCCCGCGGCGTGGTTCGTCACCTTTGCGACGAATCGCAGCAGCGCCTTTTCCTTGCCGCCCAGCGCGGAGCTTTCGAGATCGCGCAGCGCGCTCCAGACGAGTTCCTCATTTCCGAACAATTCCGAAGCCGCGGCGGCATGCGCCTGCGTGCAGAAACGGCACTGGTTCTGGTATGAGGTGAAGGCCGCGATCAGTTCCCGCATCGCGGCGGTGATGGAAGCGGGGTTGCGAATCGCGCCCTCGGTGAACTGCGCGAGGTAAGGCGTGAACGATTCGCCGAACGCGAACAGATCCCAGATCTTTGAATATTCGGCGCCATTGCGGCGCGCGTTCACGATCAGATCGCCGTAGATGCCGCTGCCGGTGGCCGCCGCGACGCCCGGCAGAAACAGCTCGCGGTTGCCGGCCTGCGGAAAATCCGGAATCGAAGGCATGGTTAGTCCCTCAGGTAGCCCTGCGCCGCCATGCCCGCGCCCATAGCGTCATACTGCGCCTGATCCGTGGGCGTGAAGGTCTCAAGGCCGTCCACGTAACGGTTGTACATGCAGAAGGCCGCCGCGATCAGGACGGTATCGTGAATTTCCAGATCGGTCGCGCCGGCGTTTCGCGCCGCGGCGATCTCTTCGTCCGAGACGTGCTTGCCGCCTTTTTGCACCGAACCCGCGATGGCGAGGAGCGCTTTGAGCTTGTCGCTGACCGGAGCGCTCGGATAATCGAAACGCACGGAATCCACCAGTTCGTAGTTGCCGCCCAGATGATGCGCGGCGGCGGCGCGGTGGCTGGTCTGGCAGAAGTAACAATCGTTGCGAGTGGAGACGAATGCCGCAATCATCTCGCGTTCGCCGCTTGTCAGCGTGTTCGGGCCGCGCAGCAGGACTTCCGCGAGTTCACGCATCGGTTTGGCTGTCTCGGGACGGAACGCAAACCCGCTGACGATGCCGGGCAGTCCTTCGGGTAGTTTGATGTGGGGCATAGTTTCCTCAGAATACGAACTTCAATGCGAGCTGAAGCAGGCGCGGCGGAGCGGCCTGCAGAATCTGGCCGAATGCGGGCGACTGCAGATCGTTTTCCGGCAGACCAAAATTCGCGTGGTTCAGAAGGTTGAAGAATTCGGCGCGGAACTGGAGGTGGCGCGATTCTCCCATGCTGAAGTTGCGGAAAACGGAGAAATCCACGTTCTGGATGCCCGGCCCGCGCACCACGTTACGTCCTTCGTTACCAAACTGCCCGGCCTGCGTAGTGGGATTGAGCTGGTGGAACGGCGCGCGGGTGATCCACTGATTCGCGGTGTGCGGCTGGTTCGAATTCGCGTCGCCCACCAGATCCGGACGGCTGGAATAGAAGCCGGTGATCTCCGGCGCGCTGTTCTGCAGCGAAACGTTGGCGCTGTCATAGACGGTGAACGGCGTGCCGCTCGAGAAACTCGCGATCGTGTTGATCTGCCACCCATTGGCGACGAATTGCAGCGCCTTCGACGCGGACTTCGTTTCAGGTAATGGATAGCTGCCGCTCAGAACGAAACGGTGGCGCGCGTCGAAAAGAGAAGGGCCGCGTTCCGCCGCGAGGTTGTTGGGGTCTTGCGCGAGATCGTTCTCACCGGCTACCAGCGAGGGCGCCGAGCCCGCCACGTTCAGGGTCGAGATGCCGTCCAGACTCTTCGAGAGCCAGTAGGACGCGGTGAAATGCAGTCCCGTGGCGAACTGGCGGGAGAACGCAGCCTGGAAGGCGTGGTAGGTGGAACTGGAGTTATCGGCCAGCAGTCCGACGGAGCCGTAGTTACAGATGGGAGTACAGGTGCTGTAGCGAAGCGACTGGCTGATGTTATTCGAATTGACGCCGGGTCCGAAGACCGTCGGATTGGCTTCGATGAAACGCGGCAGATGCGTACCCTTGTTGCCGACGTAACGCAGATCGAGCAGATAGTCTTTCGCCACGGTCCGCTCCACCACCATATTCCAGTTCTGCGAATAGGGCGGCTTCATACCGGATTCGACGGTGAGAACGGTGGCCGGAGCGACGAACGTCTTGTCGCCAAACGGCGTGGGGCCGCCGCCGTACGGATTCGCGATATTGAACCCGGGGCCGGGCAGTTGATACGCCTGCGTCCACGGCAGCGCGCTGACCGCGGCCTGCAGGGGGCCGCCGGGACCGTTGGTGAAGCCGTCATAGAAGATGCCGTAGCCAGCGCGGATCGCGGTTTTGCCATCGCCCAACGGGTCCCAGGTCAGACCGATGCGCGGCATGAACTGCTTGTAATCGACCGGAGCAATGCCAGCGGGAACGCCGGAATCGCCGGGGAAGAGAAGTCCGGCCGGAGCGTTCGGATAAATGCTGGACTGCCGGCCCGGCAGGAATGCATTCAGGCGATTGCGAATCTCGGTGTACGGCGTGTTGACTTCGTAGCGGAGGCCGTAGTTCAGCGTCAGGTTGCTGCGGACGCGCCATTCATCCTGCGCATAGACGCTCGTGATCCACTTCCGCAGACCGCGGTCAAACTGGCCGCCGCCCTGGAAGAACTGCACCGACTGGCCCGTCATGAAGCTGCCGAACGAATCGCTCACCGGGAAGGGCGCGAACACAAAAAAGCCGTTGGTGGCGATCCCGTAGATCACGTTGATCTGCTGGCGTTCGAGATCGGCGCCGAGTTTCACGTTGTGCCGGCCGCGCGTCATCGCGATGGAATAAGAGCCCTGGTATCCGTTTTGCCACGTATTCTGCGGGCCCGTGATGGGGTTGCCGAGCGACGCATAGCCGCTCACGATCAGATAGGGCGTGCCCTGATTCAGGCCGAGCGTCGGCTGATAGGTGAATCCCAGAGCGCTGCCGGGCGTGTGGTTCGTGGCCTGATCTTTCTGAAATACGTTGCGGAGAAACGAGGCGCGAAACGTCTGAATGGTGCGGGAGGAAGTCAGATGGACGTCGGAGAGCGTAATGGCGTTCGTGACGATGTCATTGACGACGGGGAAGCCGGGAACGCCCGCGCCCGAGATGGGCAGCGGATCGAAGTTGTTCAGGCTGGATGAGGAGTAGCGGAGAAACATCTGGTCGCGGCCGCCGCCGAAGTAATGATCGAGACGGAAACCGCCCTGATCGTAGTTCGTGTTTCCGATCTGCGTGGATTCGAACACGTTGCTGCCGAGATTAGGCGCGGGGTAGAGCTGCGCGGCCTTGAGCGCAATCGGGCTCAACTGCGATTGCGGAATCATGTTGTTCGAATAAGGCTGGCCGGCAAAGTAGTTGATGAGCGGCGCGGGCTGGCCGGTGGCTGGATCTTTCAGATCGGAGAAATCGCCGGTTCGCTCCTGAAGGGTGGGAACAATGGCGGCCTGCGTTTTGCCTTCGGAATTGCGCTGGCCTTCGTAGTAAGCGAAGAAGAAATCCTTGTCTTTGCGAATGGGGCCGCCGAGCGTGGCGCCATATTGATTCCGGTGCAGCGGCTCCGTAGTGGCAGCGAAGAAGTTGCGGGCGTCGAAAGCGTCATTCCGCAGGAAGTCATACATGTCGCCATGCACCGTGTTGCCGCCGGAACGGGTCACTACTGAAGTGGTGGCGCCGCTTGTGCCGCCGTATTCCGCGGGCGCGTTCAGGGTGAGAATGCGGAACTCGCTGACGGCATCGACGGGAGTGCGGAGCGCGTACCCGCCGTTGACGCTATCGACGTTGGAAGCGCCGTCGAGAAGATAGTTGTTCGATTCCGGGCGCTGGCCGTTCACCGCGAACGCCTGACCGCTGCGCGCGATACCCCCGGCCTTCGCGAGTCCTTCCGTCATGGGCGCTACGCCGGGTTGCAGCAGACCGAGTTGAGTGAGATCGCGGCCATTGAGCGGCAGATCCCGCGTCTGCGCGCCGGAGACGACGACGCCGATCGACTGGCTTGCATCCACCATGGCGGTCTGAGCGACGACGTCAACGGACGCATGCCCGCCCGCCACTTCGAGCTTCGCCGGATAGGTCACGGTGCGGCCGATATCGATGTGGATGCCGGACACGGAGAATGCCGTGAAGCCTTTCGCGTTCACCGTCAGAGAGTATTCGCCAATGGGCAGATTTGAAAAATGATAATCGCCGTCACGCGACGACTGCGCGGAGCGAGTGAGGCCGGTCTGCGCGTTTTTGACCGTGACATCGGCGCCGGAAATGACCGCCGAGGAGGGGTCGGAAACCTGCCCTTCCAGCGTTCCGGTGGGGTCCTGCGCGAACGCGGAAGAGCAGAAAAAAAGAGACGTTGTCAGAAGAGCGGCAAGCGAGAGCCGCGGGAGAGCCAGCATAACCGACCATGGTAGGAGCGGATGCGCACGGTGACAATAGTGCAAAGTAGTTAGTGGAATTCGACTAGTATGAATCCGTTAGACGGGCGCCCGTGACGGTGCGGCGGCTGGCTCCTGATACTCTGGAATTTCCCCTATGAGAGTTCTCCTCAGCGTCACCGACAAGACCGGTGTTGCCGAGTTCGCGCGCGGGCTTCACTCGCTCGGCGCCGAGCTCATTTCCACCGGCGGCACTGCGAAGCTTCTGCGCGAATCCGGCATCGCGGTTCGCGATGTTTCGGACGTCACCGGTTTCCCGGAAATGCTGGACGGGCGCGTGAAGACCATGCACCCGAAGATTACGGGCGCGATTCTTGCGATCCGCGGCAATGCGGGCCACATGGCTGCGCTGAAAGAGCACGGGATCGAGCCGATCGACATTGTAGTTGTGAATCTTTATCAATTCGAGAAAGTCGCGGCGCGCGAAGGCGTCACGACGGAAGAGCTGATTGAGAACATCGATATCGGCGGGCCTACGATGATCCGGTCAGCCGCGAAGAACTGGCAGGATGTGGCGATTGTGACGTCGGCCAACGACTACACGCCGATTCTGGAAGAACTGCGCCAGTTCGGGAAGCTTTCGCGGGAGACGAAATGGGCGCTGGCGGTGGATGCGTTCCGTGTGACGGCTGCGTATGATCGCGCGATTGCGGCGCGGCTGGGGACGATCGGGAAAGAATCGGAGCCGCTGCCTTCAACGCTCGATCTGCGCGTGCCGCGGCGCATGGCGCTGCGTTATGGCGAGAATCCGCACCAGTCCGCGGCGCTTTATTCGAACGGTTCGGTTGGCATTGCCGGTTGCGAGCAGCTTCATGGCAAAGAGCTCTCGTACAACAACCTGATCGATCTGGACGCTTGCTGGCAGCTCGTGATGGAATTCTCGAATCCGGCCGCGGCCATCATCAAGCACACCAATCCGGCTGGCTGTGGGGAGAATGAATCGCTGGCGGAGGCTTATCGCCAGGCTCTCGCGTGCGATCCGGTTTCGGCGTTTGGCGGCGTGATCGGTCTGAATCGCGAGGTGGATGAGGAGACCGCGGGCGAGGTGGCGAAGCTTTTTGTGGAAGCGATTGCGGCGCCGTCATTCTCGGAGAAGGCGCTGTCGATACTCAAAGCGAAAAAGAATCTGCGGCTGGTGAAAGTGATACCTGTTGTCGATCCGGTGGTGGTGAAGAGTATCTCGGGAGGCTTCCTGGCCCAGACCACCGACACGCCTGGCTTCGATCGCGCATCCTGCGTGGTGAAGACGAAGCGAGAGCCCACCGAAGAAGAATGGACGGCGCTCGAATTCGCGTGGAAGGTTGTGAAGCACGTGAAATCGAATGCGATTGTCTATGCGCGCGCGGGCCAGACTGTTGCGGTCGGAGCCGGGCAGATGAGCCGCGTCGATTCGGTGAATATCGCCGCTATCAAGGCGCACTTACCGCTGAAGGACAGCGTGGTTGGATCGGACGCGTTCTTCCCGTTTCCGGATGGTCTCGAAAAAGCCGTGGAGCACGGCGCGACCGCGTTCATCCAGCCGGGAGGATCGGTCAATGATGGGGATGTGATTGCCGCTGCCGATAAGCTGGGCGTTGCAATGGTGTTTACCGGCGTCCGCCACTTCCGGCACTGAGGCGCTTGTGGGGCGGGGCTTCGGCCCTGCCGCCGAGCTTCTGCTCGGCGCGGGTGACCTGAAATGTTGCGGTAAGTGAGCGCCGGCCGGAAGGCCGGTCTGCAGAGCCGAAGCTCTGCCCCACTACCGGCCTAATTCGATCCCGTACTTCTTGAGCTCTTCGCCGTAGTACTTCTTCTGGAGGATGTCGAACTCCTCGCTGCCTTCCGGAATATCGCGCTTGACCGAACGCACCTTTTCGCGTGACGCGCGGTCGGCCTTTTCTTCCACCTGAAGAATCTCCGTGAAAGCCTTCACGATATCCAGCCGAACGTCGTTCTGATCCTTCTTCAGCCGCAGATCGCGCGACTTCCGCATCAGCGCCACCAGTTTGTGCGAAATGTCCGTGATTTTGTCGCGCGAGAGTTTCATGCTGTCGCCCGTATCGCGGCCGGACGCGCGCACGATCTTCTTTTTCTGAATCAGGGTGTTCTTGATCTTGCGGAACATGTCCTGATAGCTGATGCCCTCTTTGCGCATGTAATCGCTGTAGTCTTCGAGCAGATCGCGCACTTCGTCGTTGAGTTTGTCCTCGGCGGCCATCTCGTCATGGATCAGGTTGTCGACGATTTCGGCGACGCGCGCAGGCTGGTGCGTGTCGATGGCCGTACTGCTGATCCGCTGTACGATTTGGCGCGAGAGATAAGTGACGAATTCTCTGGGGAGAAGCATTGTCTGGAAAAAATGTTCCGGAGGAGACCAACGTCAGTGTATCATCATGAGTTATTTCGACTTCCGCTCCATCCCCCGAAGGCCGCTGGATGCCGG
>CAZWTH010000307.1:0-17578 GCA_964636715.1 uncultured Solibacteraceae bacterium
GCCCCGTCATGGGTGAAATCCGAACGGTACCGCATCGACGCGAAGCCGGAGCACCCGGCCAGCCTGGACCTGATGCGGGGACCGATGCTGCGAAACCTCCTCGAAGACAGATTTCAACTCAGGCTGCATCGTCAACCACGCGAAGTCCCGGGCTATGCGCTCACAGCCGCAAAGGGCGGACCGAAGCTCACGCCATTTCCCGATGGAGGATGCTGGCGCATGGGCGAACAGCCCGATCCGGAGCGACCTCTCTGCGGCATGAATAGAGCGGCAAGGAAAGGGACAGAGCCTGGCGCCCCGCTGGTCTGGGATGTCCCTGGATTGAATGCGACTGGCATTGCGAAGTTGCTGGAACGTTATCTGAACCGGCCGGTGGTGGACAAAACGGGAATCATGGGTACGTTCGAGGTTCGGATGGAGTTCGCGTGGGATGAATCCATCACGTCTTTTATCCAGCGTCCCTGCAGCCCGGATTGCGGCCCCGTCACCGGCGCGGATCCGAACGGAGTTCCCTCGATCTTTACCGCGCTGCAACAACAGCTTGGGCTGAAACTCGAGCCTATGAAAAGTTCCAGCGATACGCTTGTGATCGATCACATCGAGCGGCCATCCGGGAACTGACCTTTTCAGTTTTCAGTCGGAGTCTTTTCGGCGCGATCGATAACCATAACGTCCACAGGCCCTTTTCGGGATTCCAGCTTCAGACCCAGTTGCTCCTGAACGGCAGTGAAAATCGAGGCTCCCCGCTGGTCCTCCGGCACCGGACGATCATCCGGCGTCCAAACGAGCTTCACCTCAAATTCTCCGGCCAGACCAGTCTGGTCCACAACCAGCGCCTTCATGTAGCGCGAGAGCGTACTGACTACATCAGACATCGGCATGCGGTTGCTGAGAATGCGAAGCTGGCCTTTGACCCCAGCGGGAAGGGTCGCCGGAGCATCCGCCGGCTGAGACATTCGGGGTCCGCCCTTCGCCACAACCAGCGCGTAATAACTGAGCGGCCGCTGCTCATGGTGATAAGCCAGCCTGAATCTTTCCGCGAGCAGTGCCTGCATCATTTCAGGAAAGCGGTCACGTGCGGTCCCCGGCGCCGCTTTCGCCACGATGTTATATCGAGACTCCGCCGACGTGATCCAATCCGGCCCTGAGAGCTGAAGCTTGCTCGGTAACCCATATGCGAATTGGATGCAGTCGGCCAGCGAGGCGTTGGTAAACGTGATGGTCTCGTTCTGAATGACGCCAATCGCAATGTCATATGGCTGGCCGATAACGTGTGGCGGCGGAATTTTGACGGACGCCACGTCGAAAGTCTGAGCCTGGGCAATGACGAGACCAGCCGCGATAAGAAGCGTGATCCGGAACATATCGGTTTCCCTTTAGAAAAGATTTCTCCAGGACGAGTCAAAACAAAGCCAGCGCTGCCTTCGGAGCCATATCGAGGGACCCTCCGGAACGTGGAGTATTCCGTGTCCGCGCAAACAGACAAGCTCGATTCCGTTCCATTCCAGAAGAATATGCGAACACTCCCCAATTCGCACGGGATTGGCGAGCAAACGAAGGCAGACAGGGCAGCGGCGGCGCTGATCGAGTAATGCCCATCGAATTCCCAGAAAGGCGCCCCAAAACGTAATCTGAACGCCGATCGGAGCGAAATTTTTCGACGCGCCGGCGATATCGAGCGCGCCGAAGATCACGGTGGGCAGAAGAAGCGCCATCTTCGCCAGGAAGAAGAGCCAGCGGCGCAACCGGTAACCTTGCCCTGGATAATCGCCCAGAGAAATACTCGTTGCCGAGCGCACCACAAGGGATGCTCCGGCGGCGACCAGCAGCAGAGCCGGGATCCGCTCGCGATCGAAATGACGAACGGCGGGCAGGAGATGGATCACCAGACTGAGAGCGGCGAGGAATGCCAGAAGGCCGATACAACGCCATGGCGATTCGAGCAGGCGATTTTCCGGAGGCGGAACTTCTCCCACGATGCGCGGCGAATCGATCAGCAGCGGCCCATAGCTGCGGGGAAGCGTGGCATGGCGGCGAAGCCAGAACGCATCGTGGAATGCCCCCAGGCAAAATGTTCTTCCGTTGCCGCCTGCTCGTTTCACCTGCCACAGCTCGCCGCGCCATTCCGCCAGCCATTCACCGCGATGCGCGCGCGGCAGAAGCAATGACGCGATATGGAGAAGTGCTGGGTTCATCCGATTTTCGCCAGCAACGGATATCGTTTGCGCGATGCTTCCAGTACTTCTCTTCCCGCTTTCGTCAGCTTGTAATATTTCCGAGGCGGCCGCTGTTCGGCGTCAGCAATCTCCTGCTTTTCCCAGTGCGACTGGATCAGACAATCGCGCTCGAGCCGGCGCAGCGCGGGATAAACTGTCCCGCTGGGAAGGCCGGTGACCTCCATCATGCTGAAGCCGTAAATCTGGCCGGCGCCGATGCTCTGAAGAATCATGGCCGCGGTATGAGAAGCCATCTGTTTCTGAATTGTACCCTATGTAGAATTCTACTTGACGGCCGGCTCAGTAGCATGCTACATAGGGTAAATGAAACGAGTCGCGAATATCCTCGCGTGGATTTTGACCGCCCTGCTCGCCGTGGTTTTTATGATGGTGGGCGCCGCCAAGCTGGCCGGCGCGCGCGCCATGATCCAGGAGTTCGCCCAGATCGGTTTCGGCCAGTGGTTTCGTTACGTAACCGGCGTTCTGGAAGTCAGCGGGGCAATCGGGCTGTTGCTGCCCAAATATCGCTTTTGGGCCGCGCTGCAGCTGGCGTGCGTGATGGCCGGCGCGACATTCGCCAATATCGCGATCCTGCGCTTGCCTCCTCTGGCGCGGCTCACCGCAACCCTGCTGGCATTCACGCTCGCTCTCGCCTGGCTCCGCCGCCCCGCCTCCTGACGCGCCGAAGGGGTCAGAATCGCGTCCGCCGGGCCGCTATCACTCGCCCGACGGTCGCATGGGCAGCCGGCTCGCCGGGGCAGGCTTCCGATGTGAACAATTCCATCAGAACAGGAAGCCGAGCGAGTGGCGCAGCCTCTCGTCCGTTGAGGCGGCAAATCAAGAGCAGGCGAAGACGCCGGCGAACCGTATCAATTTTGTGAAGGCCTCTCCACCCGATCCACCACAAGATACTCAACCGGCCCTCTGCCGCTCTCCAGCTTCAGTCCAAGCTGCGCCTGCATGGCGTCGAACAGCGACGGCGCATGATGCTCAGGCGGCGTATCCGCCGGCGCATTCGCAGGAGGATCTCTTTCCCATTGCAGGTGGACATCCCAGGTTCCGGTCAACCCCGTCTTGTCGATAATGACGCGATTGTTGATGCCGGAGAAGTGCCCGGCCAGAGTTCGATACGCCACGCCATCCGGATCGGACATGCGCACGCCCCGCCAGTCCATGGTGGTTACCAGCCCGTTATTCGTCTGGCTGTAACACTCATTGGGCAAATCTTTCTTCACCGGCACGCAGCTTCCCGCCGGCATTCGGATGCCGTCCTTCGCAATGGTCAGAAAGTACACCGGCTCTTCCTTCGTCACGCGATGTTCCTGTAGCTGGAACCGCTCCTTCAGAAGTTCCCGCATGCCGCCAGAACCTGTTCCTCGTTTGCGGGTCCGGCAGTCCGCGCATCGATGTCGTAACGCTCGGCAATCGTCCACTCCGGCAGATTTCCGGAGAGAAATTTCGAGTTGATGCGATAAGCGGTCAGGATCAGCCACTGCAAAGCCAGGTCTTTTCCGCGAAACCGGCCTGGCGTAATCGAAATGTCGCCGCCCGGCGCCGGATCTTTACTCAAGCGAATGGAGGCGACTTCAAAGCGAGGTTCATCGCTCACCTGCGCGTGGACTGGCCGCGCGATGTGCCAGGTTACAGCCATGAGGGCGGCGATCGGCGCAATCCAGCGAACCGTTGACAGGGCCTTTCGGCGTAGGTCGCCCTTCGCAACGAGTCTTAGTGGTCTATCCATTGGCGCCTCCTGCCCAGATTGTCTATAGCGTCTTCCAGTTTCAAACCGCCGGGAGTGGCTCGCGAGCGCCAAAACGAAGACCGTGAGAACCCTGGTCATATCTCCGCTCTCTGAAGGCGCTCCGCGAGGAGTCCGAGAATTCGTCCCCATCCTCCCTGCAACTGCGCCGCGGACTGATCCGCCGGAAATCTCTCGTGCGTGAGCACCAGTTCGCAACGGGCTTCGCGCTCCAGCAGATCGATCGTGATGAGCGTCTCTTCCAGCCCCCATCGCGACGAGGCCCAGGTGAATTGCAGTCTGGCAGGCCGGTCCAGAATCCGGAATTCTCCCGTATTCACAATCGTGAGATCCGGCCCGTGCATCACAATCCGGAATCGGCCGCCAGGGCGCGGGTCCACTGTGGCGTCGCAATGCGTGACGGGACCGGGGCACATCCACTCCCGCATTCCCCCGGCATCCAGCCACGCGTCGAAGACTTCCTCGCGCGACGCGTCCATCACCCGCCGCACCGTGACTGTCTGATGATTCACTTCGCGCCTCGCCGCCGTTTCCCGATGAGGTGCTTTTCGAGCGCCGCGGTGCGCGCGTTCCAGAAACCGGTGTAATAACTCATCCAGTCAGCCGCCTCTCCGAACCGCGCCGTATCGAGTTCGCAGGAATGCTCGCGGCCACGAATGGTGCGGCGGATGAGACCGGCGCGCTCCAGCGTTTTCACGTGCTTCGAGACGGCGTTCAGGCTCATATCGCAGGGCTTTGCCAGTTCCGTGACGGTCAACGGTCCAGCCCGCAGCCGGTCCAGCATGGAGCGGCGCGTGGAATCCGCCACGGCGCTGAACAGCAGATCGAGGTTGTTATCTTGCGCCGCGGACCGGACCATAGCGTACGTTCCGATTTTATATCCTCAACCGTTCGGTTGACAATCAACCGAACGGTTGACTATTCTGGGAGCAGGAGAAAAGAATGTCTGTCCTGCTGCACATCGATTCGAGCCCGATGGGCGAGAGATCGATCTCCCGAAACCTGACTTGGGAATTCGTCAGCAAATGGCGCCGCGCCAATCCGGAAGGATGGGTGGTCCGGCGAGACCTGGCCGCTATTGCGATACCGGTAGTCGACGCCGCGTGGATTGCCGCGAACTACACGCCGGCCGCGGCGCGCACGCCGGAGCAAAACGAAATCCTGGCGCTTTCTTCCGCGCTGACGAGGGAATTGCTCGACGCCGATGAGTACGTTATCGGTGTTCCGATGCACAACTGGGGACCGGCCGCGAGTTTCCGGCTCTGGATGGACCAGGTGGTGCGCTTCGGTGAAACCGTGGCGATCACGCCAACCGGCACAAAAGGTACGCTGAGCGGCAAACGGCTGACCTGCTTCGTGACCGCCGGCCGGCGCTACGGCGCGAATTCCGAAGATCCGAGCCACAACCATCTCGAACCATGGCTGCGAACGTTTTTCGGCAATCTCGGCGTCGAACACATGGAATTCGTCTTTGTCGATGGCACAGTGGATGTCGTTCGGGGACGAATCGCGCGGGAAGACTTCCTCGCGCCGCATCTTGCGGCGATCGCCGCGCGGCCGGTTCTATAGGGCAACTCTCCCGATCCACAGATAACTCGCATCAGTCTCGATGCGGAGCATACACGTGAACCACCGCACCCGGCCGGATCGTTTCGACAGCCTGAACCAACTGGGGGAACAATGGTCGATACAAATCGATCTTGTTCCGGCTGACATGAACGACCACAATGCCGAACCGCAGTAAGCGGAGATTGTGCTGATGCTCGAATCCGCGATCGGCCGTCACGAATACATCGCACTCCAGTTCTTGCAGAAGCACATGATCCTGCAAATGCCGCCAGCCGAGGTCAGAATAGAGTCTGAACCTGATGATCGGGAAATGCTTCCACCAGCCGCCGGATCGATTCATGCGTCTATGACGATGCGCATGCCAGTTGATCAATAGCAATATCGCGGCTAGGTTCCAGAAACAGGAAGACCTGATGCCGAGCGATCGACGGATAGACGGCAAGGAAATCATCGATGGTCTCGCCCGTCTCCAGGAAGTCAATGAGCGTTTGGACGGGCACGCGAGTATGCGCGAAGCAGGGCGTTCCGCCCATGATGTCTTTATCGATGGTCACCACGTCCGCCAGGGCGCTTTTTTGCTCCGCTGTCATTGCTTTTCTAATGATAGGGATTTGTCAGGACGCGAGCAAACCGGGTAAAATCCTCCATTCAATCCTCCCAACGCGCACGCACTCCGCTGCTATAGTACGGCTACTCCCGAACTGTATGGTCATCCGTCCGATCTCACCCCACGATCTCGATCTCATCTGCCGCCATCGCCGCGAGATGTTCAAAGACGCAGGTCAGCCTGAAGAAATCCTCAATGCCTTCGCCGAACCGTTTCGCGAGTGGGCCGCGCCGCGTCTCTCAGACGGACGCTACTTCGGCTTCATCGCGGAAGAATCGGGCGAGTCTATCGGCGGCATCGGACTGATGGAGATCGACTGGCCGCCACACCCCGCGCATCCCCGCGATTCACGCCGCGGCTACGTGCTCAACCTCTTCGTGGAGCCCGCGCATCGCAAACGAGGAATCGCCCAGGCGCTGCTCGACGCATCGGAAACGGAGTTCAGAAAACGAGGGCTGGCATACGAAGTACTGCACGCGACAGCGGCCGGGCGGCCTCTGTATGAGAAGAACGGGTGGGGAACGACAACGGAGATGGCAAAACGCCTAGGCTGACCTGGGAAAAGGGAGGAAACGAATCTCCACTCGCCGGTCGAGCGCTGCAGCGATTCGGCGTAGCATAGCGACCGAGTGTCCTTCGTAATCAGCATCTTCAAGGCGGCAAATGACCGAAGCGGTGGTGCCCACCAGTTTGGCCAGTTGCGCCTGGGTCAGTCCCGCCTTCGTCCGCAGCGAGTAAATTCCGCGGGCAATCTCATCGTTGGCTCGGCACTCGGCCAGCGACTTCATCCTTTCAGGATTGCCCTTGTAGAAGCGGCGATGCAGGATCTCGACAGCCTCGGTGGTTGTCCTTTTCTTCGCTGTCCTCATCAGTCCTCCAGAGTATGGCTGGCCAGGTCGGCTTCAAAAGTGGCCTTGCGCCGGAGCGCAAGGTTGATCTCGCGGTCCGGAACTGCGCTTTCCTTCACGATTCCGTGTGAGAGCACAGCTGCCGCCTGGCGGTAGAAAAAATAGAGCACTCGGTAATGCACGCCGCGGGAACTCGCACGGAGTTCATAGATCCCGTCCCGCAGAAAATCCGCCTCGGGCCTTCAAAGCTCGTGACCGAGCTCGCGAAGCCGCTCGATTCTGACCAGCATCTTGTCCCTCGCCTGGGCCGGCAATTTCTGGAACCAGCCAATAAAGGGAGCCGTGCCGCTACTCTCGCAATAAATCACAACGTTCGTGCGCGGCACCTAAAATCAGATTATTCGCAAATTTGCGAATTGTCAAACGGTCCCAAAATCAAACGGGCCTTGTCTCCGAGGCCACCCACCAACAAAAAAAGGGCCTCGTCTCCGAGGCCCTTAATGTTGTCGATCGATTGCGCGCCCTCAGGGGCGCCGCTCTTACTTCTTCTTCTTTGCGGCGGCCTTCTTCTTCGGGGCAGCTTTCTTTTTGGTAGCCATCGTGTATTCTCCTAATCGAAATTCGCGACTTCGAAAAATCGCGTGCGTGATTCATATATAGAGTTACTGGAGAAAAAAGTCAAGCAAAAAATGCGCGGCCCCTCTTCGCCGCCGCCATCGGTCCATCCGATCGCCTCCCGGATTCGTACGTGAGGTATGGAGCGCGCCGCGAATTCGCGATATGCTCATCGAAGCTTCATGTTTTTTCCAGGCCTCATCCTCGCGCTCGAACTCAGCGGCCAGCACGATGAAGATCTCGCGCGACGCCTGCAGCGCCGCGAGCCCGAAGCCATGAAAGATCTCTACGATCGTTTCGGAAAACTGGCGTATTCCGTGGTGCTCGCCGTCGTTCGCGACGCTTCCACCGCCGAAGATCTCGTGCAGGAGACGTTTTTGCGCGTGTGGAACCGCATCCAGGCCTTCGAGCCGGGCCGCGGCGCGCTCGGTCCCTGGCTGCTCGCCATCGCGCGTAACCGCGCGATCGATCACGTCCGGTCTTCTTCTTCAAAGATGGATCGCAACGCGTTCGAGCTCGACGTCCGCGAGCATCCCTCCCTCTTCGTCGACATGCAGCGTGAAGTGGAGAATACCGATCACGCCCGTATCATCCGCTCCGCGATCAAAAAGCTGAACCCCAACCAGCAGAAGGTGATCGAACTCGCCTATTACGAGGGGCTCTCCCAAACGGAGATGGCGGAACGCATGGGTCAGCCGCTCGGCACCATCAAGACCTGGGTACGCGGGGCGCTCGGCGTGCTGCGCGAAAAACTCGGACAGGCGGTGGCGGCTTGACCTGCGAAGAACTCCGCGGCGAATACGGCGCTTTCGCGCTGGGCATCGCCGGGGAGCCGGAACTCTCGGAGATCGCGGCGCATCTCGCGCGCGAATGTCCCGTCTGCGGGGCCGGAGTCCGCTCTGCGATGGCGACCGCGGCCGCGATGTCCGGCGCAGTCGCGGAAAGCACCCCGCCGAAGCGATTGCGCCGCCGCATCGTTTCCATGGTGGAACGCGAGCCGAAACGCGGCTTCGCATGGCTCCCGTGGGCGGTATCGGCCGCGCTCGCCATCGCGCTCGTCTCGATCGCGATCCCCGGACGCCGCAATGCCCAGACCATCCTCGCGCAGCAGCGCGACATGACGAAGCTGAATCAGGCGCTCTCCGTCCTGAACGATCCACTGGCTCGCGACGTCACCTTCGGCGATCCAGCGGCGCGCGGACGAGTCTTTGTCAGCCCCGGCGGCGTCGTGCTCATCGCGGGTCATCTCCCGAAAATCCAGGACAATCAGACATTCGAACTGTGGCTTCTTCCAGGCTCGGGCGATCCAAAACCGGCCGGCACGTTCCGCGGCGAGATGATTTCGAATTCCTCGAGCGCGGTTTACGTCTACCAGGGTTCAACCGCCAACGCCGCCGCGGTCGCGGTCACCGTGGAGCCCGAAGGCGGATCGCCTCATCCCACCACCACGCCCTTTATCGTTTCCAAACTATAAAGCGTGTGCCACGATGGTTTCGTGGACCCACTCGATCTCAGAGAAAAAGGCGGCGTACGCAACGGCGCGGCGCAGACATCGGATCGCCGCCTCTTCATGCAGTTCCTCGGTTTTGGCGGAGCGGGCAGCAGCGGCGCCGGCATCGCCGAACTGATCGCCGCGCTCGAAGCAAGCAATCTCAGCGCCGTCCTATATGAAGATATGAATGATCCGAACGGCGTCGGCCTCCTCACCTGGAGCGACGATCCCGGCTTCTTCATCTCTTCCGTGCGCCCTTTGTTTCAGCGCGGCGCCGGTCCGTTTGGCACGCTGACGTTCAAGCCGGAATACACGATGATCGGCCGCACCTACGCGCTCGGCCATGAACCCAACCTCGAAGACTGGCTGCTGCAACAGGCGCCGAAACGCGTCACCGATCCCGCATGGCCCTGGGCAGTCTGGTATCCGCTGCGCCGCAAGGGCGAATTCAACGCGCTCTCTCCGGAAGATCAGACGGCCGTGCTGCGCGAGCATGGCAAGATCGGGCACGGCTTCGGCGATTCGGGCCTGGCGCTCGACGTCCGCCTTGCCTCCTTCGGCCTGGATAAGAACGATAACGATTTCGTGATCGGCCTCATCGGCAAAGAGCTGTTCCCGCTCTCCGCCTGCGTGCAGGCGATGCGCAAGACGCGGCAAACCGCCACCCTGATGGCGAACATGGGCCCTTTCTTCGTGGGCAGGACGGTCTGGCAGAAGCGATAGAATAGGCGGCGATGAAACATTCGCCGCTCCCACTCGTTCTTGCAGGCACAGCCGCGCTGGGCCTGATTGCGTACACTGCGCTTGCCCAGGCGCCCCGCGGCGCCGGGCCGGCTGGCGCAAACGATCTCGGCTACACCGACACGCCGCTCGTCCCTGGCCAGAAGTGGCACGTACACGATCCCGCCCGTCCCCATCCGCCGAAAGTCACGCCGGGCGAAAACACGAACTGGGACGCGCCGTCTGACGCGATCATCCTGTTTGACGGAAAAGATTTCTCCCACTGGCAGAAGGCGAAGCAGGTGATGCCGACCGGTCCGGTAGCGGAGCCCGGCGATATTGGCTGGAAGATCGAAAACGGTTACATGGAAGTAGTGCCTGGGCCCAACTCCGGCGACATCATGACGAAGGAAAAGTTCGGCGATATCCAGGTTCACGTGGTCTTCGCCAATCCCGCGGAGATTCGCGGCAACAGCCAGAACCGCGGCAACAGCGGCATCTTCCTTCAGGGCCGCTACGAAGTGCAGGTGCTCGATGGCTGGAACAATCCCACTTACGCCGACGGGCAGATCGGAGCCATCTACGGTCAGTGGCCGCCGCTGCAGAATCCGGCGCGCAAGCCGGGCGAGTGGCAGACCTATGACATTGTTTTCGAAGCTCCCAAAATGGACGGCGATAAAGTGCTGAAGCCGGCCTATGAGACCGTCTTCCTCAATGGTGTCCTCATGCACAACCACAAGGAACTTCTCGGACCCACCGTTCACCGCGCGGCTGCGAAATATCTGGCCCAGCCCGAAGAAGACTCGCTGCTGTTGCAGAATCACAACACGCGCGTACGTTACAAGTACATCTGGGCTCGTCATCTGGGCGCTTATGACACTCCGGAAAAACAGTAGGTGGACCTGCGTGGCGCTCGCCGCCTTCGCGGCGGCTTTCGCGCAGGACAACATCCCGAAAGCCAACCGCGGCTACACGGATACGCCGCTCGTGCCCGGGCAGAAGTGGCATGTCCACGATCCCGGCCGGCCGTATCCGCCGAAAGCCACACCGGGGGCGAAGCCCGGCGATCCTCCGTCGGACGCCATCATTCTGTTCGACGGCAAAGATCTTTCCCACTGGCTGCCCGCAACGCAGATCACGCCGACTGGTCCCACGACGCACGACGGACCGCCGAAGTGGAAAGCCGAGAACGGCTACATGGAGATCGTTCCCGGCACGGGCGATCTGGAGACGAAGGAAAAGTTTGGCAACGTCCAGTTGCACGTGGAGTTCGCGCTGCCCACCACAAGCAGCGGCAGCACAACGGACCGCGGTAACAGCGGCATTTTTCTTCAGGGCCGCTACGAAGTCCAGATTTTCGACGATTACAAAAACCCGATCTATGCGGATGGTCAGATCGGCGCGCTCTATGGCCAGTGGCCGCCGCTCGTGAATGCCGGTCTCAAACCGGGCGAATGGCAGAGCTACGACATCTTATTTGAAGCGCCCAAAATGGAAGGTGACAAGGTCCTCAAACCGGCATACCTGACTGCGATCCTCAACGGCATGGTGGTCCAGAACCATACAGAGCTACTCGGGCCAACCGTCTATCGCGCCGCCGCAAAGTACGTCGCCCAGCCCGCCGAGGACGGAATCCTGATCCAGGGCCACAATTCGGCCGTCCGGTTCCGCAACATCTGGGCCCGGCGTCTGAATTAACCCAATCGGGAAGAAAAACGCGGCCCCCTCCGTCCAACGGACATAAAAGGAGGCTTCAATGCCGCAATCCACCATTGGGAAGTCCGTTCTCTTTACCGCGCTCGTGATGCCGCTGTTCGGCGCCACGCTCGCGCCAAATTCAAACGACCTCACCGTACACGAGTGGGGAACGTTCACATCCGTCGCCGGATATGACGGCTCGTCGCTCAGTTGGGCGCCGCTCTCCGTCGCCGGCGATCTTCCCTGTTTCGTTCACACGCGCGCCAACGGACTGGTGAAGTATCAGATGGGCCTTGTGCGCATGGAAACGCCGGTCGTCTACTTCTATACCCAGCAGGAGACGAAAGCTTCGGTTTTCGTTGGCTTCCCGCAGGGCGAAATGTCGGAATGGTATCCGAACGCGCAGGTGACGCCGAACGCCGGACTCAAAGGCCGGGGGAGCATCGAATGGGCCGATCTCCGTATCCTGCCAGGCTCCAATCCGGTGTTCCCTTCCGGCGCGGGGCAGAGCCGCTATTACGCCGCGCGCGCCACGGATGCCGCGCCTGTCCAGGCCGGCAATGAGAACGAGAAACTGCTCTTCTATCGCGGTATCGCCAATTTCAAAGCGCCGATCGAGCCGGTGGCGAGCGGGAATGGCTACACACTCCGCAACAACGGCGCGATTTCCGTGCCGGCCGCGATCCTGTTCGAAAATCGCGATGGGCGGATCGGCTACCGCGTCATTCGCAATCTGAAAGGCAGCGCGCACGTCGATAACCCGCCGCTCACGAGCAGCGTGGATGCGATCCGCAACGAACTGACCGCGATCCTGGTCGAATCCGGCCTCTACCCCAGGGAAGCCGCCGCCATGCTCGAAACCTGGCGCGATTCCTGGTTCGAACCTGGCACGCGCATCATCTATATCGATCCCCGCAGCACGGTGGACGCGATTCTCCCCATCCGCATCGCCCCTGCCCCGCAGAAGATCGAGCGCATCTTCGTAGGGCGGGTGGAAGTGCTCTCCCCGGCGACTGAAACCGCGATTCGCGCCGCGATGGAAGCAGGCGATGCCACCGCGATGGAAAAACTCGGGCGTTTCCTCCCCGCCTTCCACTGGGAAATGATTAACCACGGCAAGCTGAGCCGCACGACGCCGGGCGAAGCCATCGCCGGCAGAATCGACGGAGCGAACTATCGGGGCGACGCCCCCTGCATTCGTTAAGATTGCGAGCAGCGTGACGGATCGGGAAGTCAGCGCGGAAATCATCGAAGCCTGCCGCCGCGGCGACAGGGATGCCTTTCGTGTACTCTACGAGACCTATAAAGACCGGGTGTACTCCGCCTGCCTCTACTTCTTCCACGGCGATGCGGCGGAGGCGGCGGACGTCACCCAGGAAGTTTTTGTGAAGTTGTTCAGCGTGATCGCCGGGTTTCGGGACGGCGCCGCCTTTTCGACCTGGCTTTACCGCATGGTCCACAACGCCTGCATCGATTCCACGCGGCGTAAAAAGGTCCGGGAGCGCGTCCCGGAAATCCAACAAGGGCCTGTCGCGTCTCACGAAATGGAGATTCTGCATTCGCGGGACGCGTCCACGATTCAGCAGGCGGTTTCCTCTCTGCCGCCGAAGTACCGGGTGGCGGTGCTGCTGCGCCACTTTGAAGATTTTTCGTATGAAGATATGTCGAAGGTTCTGAACTGTTCGATGGGAACGGTGGCTTCGCGCCTCAACCGCGCCCACAAGCTGCTGGCGGATGTCCTCGCCCCGCTGCGCGACCGGGTAACTACGGGAGGACGCGATGCCTGAGCGGCCGCAGGACGAAAAGCTCGTGCGCGACGCGCTCGATCGTCTGCCTGTTGTGCAGGCGCCGGACTCCATCTGGCGGTCGATCAATGCGTCGCTCGATATCCCGGAGCGTCGAGTGTTCTGGCCGCGCTCCCGCTGGGCCTTTGCGGTGGCAGCGGCCGCGCTGATTGCGGGTATCGCTTTGTATTGGCGTACGGCCACGCGCCCACACTGGGAAGTCACGGTCATGAACGATGGCAAGACCAGCCAGGAGGCGCTACGCGCGGGCGATTGGCTGCAAACCGATGCATCCTCGACCGCGGAGGTGCGCGTCGGGACTATCGGCAGCGTAGAAGTATCGCCTCAAACTCGGCTCCGCATTGTAACCACGCGGCCCGATGAACACCGAATCTCACTCCAGCACGGTCAAATCAAAGCCACCATCAGCGCGCCGCCGAAGCTCTTCTTCGTGGATACAAAATCGGCGACCGCGGTCGATCTCGGCTGCCAGTACACGATGAACGTCGATGACTACGGCAACGGACTGCTCAACGTCACGCTCGGCTGGGTGGCGTTCGAGTCGCACGGACACCAGTCGCTCGTCCCCGCTGGCGCGCAGTGCCGCACGCACGCGAGCGCCGGCCCCGGAACACCTTATTTTGAAGATGCGTCGAAAGTTTTCGTCAATGCGCTCGAAGACTTCGATTTTGCAAACGGCGGCGAGACTGCAATCCGCACTGTCCTCGCGAACGCCCGGCAGCGCGATACCCTGACGCTCTGGCACCTGCTTTCGCGCGTCGAGCCGCCGTTGCGCGCTCAGATTTTCGAAAAGATGATTTCCTTCGCCCCGCTCCCGAGAGGAATCACGCGGGAGAAGGTAATGGCGCTCGATCCACAAACGCTCGAAACGTGGAAGAATGAATTGGCGTGGACATGGTAAAGAAACTTGTTCTCATCTCGCTGCTTTGCGTGGCTGGTGTTTCAGCAGACGAGTTGTCGCTGACCATCGGCCCTCCCATCGCGGCCCAACTGCTCACCCCGGCGAAGAAGTTCTTCGGTATATTCGCGGTTCGCATCAACGGCTGTGCGGATGTCTCGAAAGCGCAGTTGACGGGGATGGGCGAAGGCGTCGTCGGAGAGGAACGCCGTTCGGCGCCCACCAGACCGGAACCCACGACCACGCCCGGCACCTATATCGTCTCGCGCCAGTGGGGAAGCGACGGGAAGTGGGTTGTTGCCGTCACCGCGACCTGCGGAAACGAAACGGCCGGGGCGATCGTGCCAACGCACCTCAATGACAGGATTCGTGAAGATATCCAGTTGCTGCCGCATGCGCCCACAAAAGCCGAGATCGAGGCGGCGCTCAAAGCTTTCCATCCCGCACAATAGGATTCATGGCCGCGAGACAGATTCCGCAGCACCCCACGTTCGATTTCATCGATCTCTTCGCGGGCATTGGCGGATTCCGCTCGGCGCTCGAAAAGCTCGGCGGCCGCTGCCGATTCTCCTGCGAGTGGGATAAACACTCGCAGCGCACCTACGCCGCCTGGTACGGCGAAAAGCCGCACGGCGATATCCGCACTCTGAAGGTTGAAGACATTCCAGACCACGATCTGCTTGCCGCCGGATTCCCCTGCCAGCCCTTTTCGATCGCAGGCGTCTCGAAACGCCAAAGCCTGGGAATGGCCCACGGCTTCGAATGCGAAACCCAGGGGAATCTGTTCTTTCACCTCGCCAGCATCGTCGAAGCGAAGCGTCCCGCCGTGCTCTTTCTCGAAAACGTGAAGAATCTGAAGTCGCACGATGGCGGACGAACGTGGCAGGTGATCCGGCAGCGGCTCGATGAGCTCAACTACTGGATTTTCGACCGCATCATCGACGCCGCCGGCTGGGTTCCTCAACATCGCGAGCGCGTCTATATTGTCTGCTTCGATAAAAACACCTTCCCCGTGGAACCGCCGTTCGAATTCCCCACCGCGCCCGAAGGCGAGAAGCCAAAGCTCAGCGACATTCTCGAAGACGCGCCGGCCCCTAAGTACACACTGACGCCGCATCTCTGGAATTACCTGCAACGCTACGCGGAAGGTCATCGAGCGCGCGGCAACGGCTTCGGCTTCGGCCTTGCCGACCCCGCAGGCATCGCCCGAACTCTCAGCGCCCGCTATTACAAGGACGGGGCGGAGATCCTCATCCCGCAGGGAAAACACAAACCGCCCCGCCGGCTCACTCCTCTTGAATGCGGCAGACTGATGGGTTTCGACGAAAAAGAAATCGTCGTTTCCGACACCCAGGCTTACCGCCAATTCGGAAATGCCGTCGTCCCCAAAGTGGTAGAAGCAGTGGGCCGCGAGATTTCGAAGGTGCTCTTTGCATATAATGCACTCCATGCCCTGCAAGGAGTGCAACCATGCGTAAGCTCTCTCCGGCGCTGAGTTTTTTGATCGCCGCGATCCTCACCGCGCCCGCCGCCCACGCCCAGAAAGCCAAAGCGCAAAATGTCCCCGAAATCGGGTACAGCGTGGTCCCGAATTTCCTGAAGTTCCCTCCCAACATCTACCTCGGCGAAGCCATGGGAGTCGCCACCAATTCCAAAGGCCACGTCTTTGTCTATACGCGCAGCGCCAACACGCGGCTGTTTGAGTTCGATGCGCTGGGGAACTACCTCCGCGAAATCGGCGCCGGCAATTACGGGTTCGAATTTGCCCACTCCGTCCGCGTCGATCCGCAGGACAACATCTGGGTGGTCGACGAGGGCTCGAACCTAGTCATCAAGTTCAATCCCGCCGGCCGCGTCATGATGGTGCTCGGGCATCGCCCGGAAGAGGTCGCGGGCGCAGTCGTGGCGCCGCCCACGGGCCCGGCGCCGCCGGCCCAGAAGTACACATTCTGCCGCCCCACGGACGTCGCCTGGGACGCCGCCGGGAACATCTTTGTTTCCGATGGTTACTGCAACAATCGCGTCGTGAAGTATGACAAGGACGGCCGGTTCCTCGCCCAGGTGGGCAGCGAAAAAGCAGGCAGGGGACCCGATCAGATGAGTCTGCCGCACGGCATCGCGACGGATGCGAAAGGGAACGTCTACGTTGCCGACCGCAGCAATCACCGGCTGCTCGTTTTCAATAACGATCTGACTCCGAAGGCTTCCTACGACAACATCGGCGACTCGTGGACCGTCTGCGTTTCGCCCGGCGCGCATCAGTATTTGTTCACATCGAATTCGAATCCGAATGGCAATCTCCCCGGCACCTGGCAGGACACGGGTGAGATTTACAAAATGGAGCTCGACGGTACGATCCTCGGACGCTTCGGCCACGCCAGCAAGGAAGAGGACGGTTTCCAGGTCACCCACACGCTCGATTGCCGCAACCCGGACGTGATCCTCGCCGCGCAGATCGAATCCTGGCGCGTCATGAAGTTGCTGCTGAAACCCACCGCCAAATAGGAGAACCCGCATGAGACACATCCTGAAAACGACGCTTGCGCTTCCCCTGCTGACGGCCGCGTTCCTGACGGCGCAGGAAATTCCCTTCACGTCCGTGGACGCCCTGAAGTATCCGGCTACCGTACCCATTGGCGAAGTCGCCGGCGTCGCCACCGATTCGCACGGCAACATTTTCGTCTACACCCGCACCGGCCACCCGACCATCACGATCGGCACCGCGCGCCCGTTCGCGCACGGCGGCTCGCGTCTCTTCGAATTCGACAAGCTCGGCAATTACCTGCGCGAAATCGGCCAGGACTCTTACGCTTTCCTCCAGGCCCAGCAGGTCCGCGTCGATCCGCAGGACAACATCTGGGTCGTCGATCAGATGTCCACCGAGGTCATCAAATTCAACCCGCAGGGGCGCGTGATGATGCTGCTCGGCCGCAAATCCGAATCGGAGCGTGTGCCTGCGGCGCCTCTCACGCCCGCGGGCGCCGGTCGCGGCGGTGGACTCCCCGGCGCCGGTCAGCCGAGCGATCTCTTCAATCGCCCTACGGACGTGGCGTGGGATAAAGAGGGCAACATTTACGTTGCCGATGGCCTGGGCAACGCGCGCATCGCGAAGTTCGATAAGAACGGCAAGTTCATCAAGTCCTGGGGCTCGCGCGGCTCGTCGAACGGCCAGTTCGCCAGCGTGGCGGGCATGGCGATCGACGCCGAGGGCAACGTCTATGCCGCCGATCCTGGTAACAAGCGCATTCAGGTTTTCGACGGCAACGGAACGTGGAAGAGCGATATCACGAACATCGGCGCGCCTGCCGCGGTCTGCATCTCGCCCGGCGTGCATCAATACCTGTACGCCTC
>CAZWTH010000308.1:0-29181 GCA_964636715.1 uncultured Solibacteraceae bacterium
GTCTGACGGCCTTATTCCTGATTCGGGGCGAGTCTTATCAGCCGCCCCCGCCCGAACGCGTCGAGCCGCAGCGCATCGTTCATTTATTTGTTCCAAGGGATCTGACTCAAAAGGCGCCCAACAAAGGACCGCTCGCGAAGCTCATCTTTTCGCAGGCTTCGGCTCCCGCTCCGAAGCCGCCGGCGCCTCCTCCTCCCAAAGTCGCGAAGCAGGCGCCGCCGCTTCCTCCGGCGCCGCCGCCGGCTCAGCCGAAGCCGTCCATCCAGCCTCCGGCCGCGCCGGAACCAAATCCGGGCGAGATCGCTCGCAGCCAGCCGCCTGGAGGAACATTACCGCCGGTCGCGCTTCCAAAACCCGAAGCTCCGAAGATCGTAGTGGACGATTCCCCGTCGTTGCATCCAGCGCCGCGAGCGGGCGAATTCAACCGGCCGCCGAACCCGAGCGAAGACGCCATACGCAATATGCGAAGCGGTGGAGCGCCCATCGGAAGCCGGTCCAGTGAATCCGATCTGACTACCGCGGGCGGCGTCCACCTTCCTCCGTCGGTGGCGCGCATGTCGAGTCCGATGTTGAAGAGCGATCCGATGGGAGTAGACTTCTCGCCCTACCTGCAGCAGGTCTTGACGGTCGTGAAACTGAACTGGGCCGCCGTGTTCCCTACATCGGCTCGTCTGGGGCTGCGCGGAATCGTATCCGTCGAATTCGCCGTCGGGAAGGATGGCAAAATCACGAAGGTCGTATTCGTGTCGCAATCAGGCGCGACTGCTCTGGATAACGCCTCGATCGCCGCCATCAGCGCATCCAATCCGCTGCCGCAGCTCCCGAGGGATTTTAAGGGCGACCGCATCGTTCTCGATATGTCGTTCATGTACAACATTCCGCGCCAGTAACCGTGGTCACTTAGCTTTCTTACTTAGCCCCATTCTTTTTCATCCCCGCAACCACTTGCGCATGGTTCAGCGCGGACACGAGCGAAACGCCTCCCGCCACATTCCCAATGAACGTCGGCACAATATAACCCGTCATGACCGATGCCCAGCTACGCGCGCCCGTCATCACCATATAAAGGACCTCGACTGCGCCGGCCACGATGTGCGTCAGCCCGCCCAGCCCGACCACATACGTCAGCGTCACGATGATCGTGAAGCGCCCCGAATCGGTCGCCGCATTCATCCACACCACGCTCGCGATCAGCCAGCCCGCGAAAATTCCGCGCAGGATCGCGTTTCCGAACGAGACGTTCACCGCTTCGCCGCCCAGATCGTTGAGCGCATGCAAAACCTCCGGCCGCAGCACCTGTGAATGCGCGATGACCCACGCAAAAATATGGGCGCCGCAGAGATTCGTTGCGAGCACGATTGCCCACAATCGCAGCACCGAAAGAAACGTCGTCCAGTTGCGCCGCGCCAGCAACGGAATGATGGCCGTGAGCGTGTTTTCCGTAAATAGCTGCTGCCTGCCGATGATGACCATCAGGAACCCCAGCGGATATCCCAGATTCACCACCAGCGGCCGCCAGTCCGTGTCCGGCAGGTGAGAGCGGAGCAGGCCCTCCGCGACAAACGAGAACCCCATGAGCAGACCCGCGGCGAGACCGGACCATGCCAGCGCCGACGCCGACCGCTGAAGTTCCTCATCGCCATCCTTGCGAATCGCCTCGTGAACGACGATTGCGCTGACGGAAGTCCTCTGTTCGGCTTCTTCGTTTTGCTTTTCGGTCAGAGGCGGAACGTTCTCCGCGTCCGGAAGTGGTTTACCCTCGGGATCGAGCAGCATGCCCTGGCCACTAAGCACCTGAATCGCCAGAGGCAAGCCTCGTTCCAGTGAAATAAAAAGAGGAGAGAAGGTGATTTATCTCACTCTCATGCAGTGGCGTGTCCGGTTAGATCGGGACTGCTCCCCAACCAGCCGAAAAACACTCTGGGTTTCATCGGCATCCTCTCCGACATGCCCATCGTTTCGTTGCGCATCGCCTCTGTCTACGGCCAATTCGAGGACACCGGCAATCGATAACATCTATATCGGAGCCGCAGGTGCATCGGCCGCTCCGGAACCCGCCCTCGGCTTGCTGGCTGGCGCCTGCATGCTCGGCCTGTGCGCTCAGGCACGCAATCGCCGCTCCCGATGTTAGTGTAGAAGCATGGACAAGCGACTCGCGAAACGTCATAAGCGTCAGGTGGCCCGCGCCAAAGCCCACGCCAAAACGTCGGAGCCGGACCTCAGAACGCCCGAACAGATCGAAGCCGACCGTCAGGCCAGCCAGGCCGGCGGGGGCATGATGAACCAATCGAAGGTCAACGTGCCCTCACGTCCAACCCGGCATAACGCGGCCGTTCAGCAGGGCAGCGCCGCGCGCACCGCTACTTAGTTTTTCCCGTTTCGATTACGATCTGCCGCAGTTCCTCGGCCGGCGTATCCGCGCCGACCGGTTTGCCGACGTGTACCGTCACGCGTCGCCGGAACCAGCCGTCCCAGCTCTTAAATACCTCGCCGCCCTTTCGGCTCAGCGGATGCCCCCACATGCCTTCGATATAGATCGGGATGATGGGGCAATCGACGCCGCGCAGGATGCGCTCGTATCCGCGTTCGAACGGCGCAACCTCGCCATCCCACGTGATCTGGCCTTCGGGAAAGATGCCGACGAGTTTTCCATTCTTCAGTTCCGCGTTCGCGGCGTGCAGCGCCCGTATCGCGACCTTCGGACTGCCGTTATCGATGGGGATCGCCATCAGCACATCGAAAAATGGCTTCGCGGCGGGCGTCTCGTAGATCGGCTTCCAGAGCAGAAACCGGATAAAACGGCGGGTCGCGTAACCCGCCAGCACAGCGTCGGCGTAGGAGACGTGATTCGCTACAACGAGCGCCGGACCCGACCGCGGAATGTTTTCGCTGCCTACGATCCGCAGCCGGAAAAACAGGTGGACCAGGTGCGTCAGGACAAACCGCATCACGAATGCGGGCATGATGCGCACCGTTGCCACGGCCCCGATCAGCATCGCGACCGCAAGCGCCGCGAAAATCCCGCGCGGCGTCCAGTGCAGCACGTCATGCATCAGATCCAGCAGAACGTACGCCACCATCATGGCGAGGCTGTTGAACAGATTGTTGACCGCGATCATGCGGCCTTTTTCGTCGGAGGCCGGTTCCTCCTGCAGATACGCGTTCAGCGGGACCGCCATGAATCCGCCGCCGAAGCCCACAATCGCGAGCGCGACAAGCGCGGTGGAGTAATTCGTGGTCATCGCGACCACGGCGGTGAAAACGCCCATGATGAGCGAACCCAACGGGACCAGCCCCAGTTCGATGTGGCTGCCCGAAATCTTCCCGGCCATCAGACTGCCCACGCCGATCCCGATTGCCAGAGCCGTGAACAGAAGGCCCGCCGCGGCTTCCTTCACGTGCAGGATCTCGCTGGCCTCCAGCACCAGCGCGAGCTGAAAGATCGCGCCGACGAACCAGAACCACGAAATGCCCAGCAGCGTCAGCGAAAGCGGACGCCGGCCCTTCAGTTCCCGGATCCCCACAGCGATCTCGCCGAACGGATTCCAGCGGAATTTTCCGAGCCGCCCCGCCGGCGGCACTTTCGGAATGTGCAGACAGAGCAGCGTTCCCAAGACCGCGAATCCCAGCATCACGAGCCCCAGCGTCAGCGGCTGGGTTTTCCAGTGCTCGAAGAGCGCCGAACCGAAACTCGTCCCCACCACGATCGCAACGAACGTCGTCAGTTCGAGCAGCCCATTGGCGCGCGAGATCTGGGCTTCGCCCACAGCCTCCGGCAGGATGCCGTACTTGGCGGGACTGAAAAAGGTGGCTTGCGTCGCGAGCAAAAAAAGCACCACCAGGAGCAGACTGATGCTGTTTGCCAGCAACGCCGCGATCCCCATCGCCATGGTGATAATTTCGAGCGCCTTGGTGATCTGAAGAACCCGCGTCTTCGAAAAGCGGTCGGCGAGTTGCCCCGCGTAACCGGAAAACAGGATGTAGGGCAGGATGAAAACCGCGCCCGAAAGCGCGAGATAACGCCCGCTGGTGGCGCTGTCCACCGCGATTTCCACCGCGGTAAACGAAACGATCATCTTGTAAACGTTGTCGTTAAAAGCCCCCAGAAACTGGGCCCAAAGGAAACCCTCGAAGCGCGAATTGGCGAGCAGCGATCGGTATCCGGTATTGCGTCCGGCAGAACTCATTCAGGGACTATCATCGCGCAGCATCCACAACGGTACACTGACTTCTTAACCCAACTCCATGTCCGGAACATCCGAACTCAAGCGCACGCCGCTGAATGAAGTGCATCGCCAGTGCAATGCGCGCATGGTGGATTTCGGCGGCTGGGACATGCCGGTGCAGTACAGCGGCATTGTGGATGAGCATCTGGCTGTCCGGAATGCCGTCGGATTGTTCGACGTCAGCCACATGGGCGAAATCGAAATCCGCGGACCGGAAGCTCTGAAGCTGGTCGATTACGTCAGCACGAACGCCGCCTCGCGCCTGGCGGCGGGCCAGGTTCAATACGCGGGGCTGCTCTACGATCACGGCGGTTTCGTGGACGACATTCTGGTCCACAAAGTAGCGGACGATTCCTACTTCCTCTGCGTGAACGCTTCCAATCAGGAGAAAGACTTCGCCCACATCCGCGATCTGAACAAGTTCGATTGCGAAGTGGATTTCGCGAGTCCGCGTTATGCGCAGCTCGCGATCCAGGGTCCGAAAGCCCTCAGCGTTGCGTCAAAGTTGACGAAGTCCGACCTCGCCGCCATCCGCTACTACTGGTTCGTCGATGGCGAATTCGCCGGCGTTCCCGCCCGCATTGCCCGCACGGGTTACACGGGCGAAGACGGATTCGAAGTCTATGTTGCGCCCGAACATTCCTGCGCCGTCTGGCACACCATTATGGACGCGGGAGCCGATGCCGGAATCCGCCGCTGCGGCCTGGGCGCGCGCAACACGCTGCGCCTCGAAGCCGCCATGTCGCTCTACGGCCATGAAATCGGCGCATCCATCACGCCCTTCGACGCAGGGCTCTCGTGGATTGTGAAAATGGATAAGGGCGAGTTCGTCGGCCGCGAAGCGCTCGCCCGTCAGAAGGAAAAAGGGATCACGCGAAAGCTCGTGGGATTCGAGATGCGGGGCAGGGGAATCGCCCGCGACGGTTATGAAGTCCTGATCGATGAAAAACCGGCCGGCTGGGTAACCAGCGGCTCCCCGGCGCCCTACCTGAACAAGAACATCGGCCTGGCCATGTTGCCGGCTGATCGCGCAACCGTGGGTGAGAAAATCGGGATTCTGATCCGTAACCAGTCAGTCGACGCCGAAATCGTGCCGGCGCCTTTTTACAAGAGGTCAAAATGAACTATCCGGAAAACTTTCGCTACACGAAGGAGCACGAGTGGGTTTCGCTCTCAGGCGGCGTAGCCACCGTGGGGATCACGTTTCACGCGCAGGAAGAACTGGGCGACATCGTTTACGTAGACCTGCCGAAGGCGGGCACGGCGGTGGAAAAGGGTAAAACGTTCGGTTCGGTCGAGTCCGTGAAAGCCGTTTCCGATATTTACGCGCCGGTTTCGGGCGAAGTGACCGAAGCGAACGAACTGCTGGCCACCAGCCCGGAAAAGCTGAATGAAGATCCGCACAATGCGGCGTGGCTGATTCGCGTGAAGGTTTCAGGCGACGACGAATTCAAGCAACTAATGTCGGCTTCGGATTATCAAACATATGTGGGGGCGGAAAGCTAAGTTTGCGATACCTGCCGAAGTCAGACTCAGAGCGTCAGGAAATGCTCGCGGCATGCGGGCTCAGTTCTGTTGAGGAATTATTCAATCAGGTTCCGGCATCCACGCGCATCGATCATATCCTGCGCATCGCGCCGGGACTCTCCGAATACGAGATCGCGGACGCGTTCCGCGATCTGGGCGCGAAAAACGCCAACGGATATGCCAGTTTTCTCGGCGCCGGCGTTTATAGCCATTACCGCCCGGTAATTGTGGACACGGTCGTCTCGCGCGGCGAGTTCCTGACTTCCTATACGCCGTATCAATCCGAAATCTCGCAGGGCACGCTGGTTTCGATCTTCGAATTCCAGACCATGATCTGCCAGCTCACCGGTATGGACGTGGCGAACGCGTCGATGTATGACGGTTCGAGCGCCGTCCCCGAAGCCGCTATGATGGCGGCGCGCGTCACGAAGCGCCCGCGGATTCTGGTGGCGCGGTCTGTACACCCGGAATACCGCGAGGTGCTCCGAACCTACTCGAAAGATCAGGAACTGCCGGTGGAAGAGGTCGGCTACGACGCCGAAACCGGGCAACTCGATCTGGCGGATCTCGACGCGAAGCTCAATGGCGAGACCGCATGCATCATTATCCAGTCGCCGAATTTCTTCGGGGTCGTCGAAGATTCGAAAGCCGTCGCCGAACGCGCCCACGCGAAAGGCGCGCTGCTGGTGTTCACCTTCGCGGAGGCCGTTTCGCTCGGCATTCTGGAGCCGCCGCACGATGCCGATATCGTCGCGGGCGAGTTGCAGTCCTTCGCGATCTCGCCTTCCTACGGCGGACCGTTCGTCGGCATCATCGCTTCGAAAGAGAAATACATTCGGCAACTGCCGGGACGTCTGGTCGGCGAAACCAAAGATACGCATGGCAATCAGGCGTTCTGTCTGACGCTCGCCACGCGCGAGCAACACATCCGGCGCGAAAAGGCGACTTCCAACATCTGCACCAATCAGGCGCTGATCGCCCTGATGGCCACGGTGTTCATGGAGCTCTACGGCAAGCAGGGTCTGCGCGAACTCGCCATCCAGAATCTCTCGAAAGCGAAGTACCTGGCGGGCAAACTCCAGCGCCGCTTCAGCGGACCCTCGTTCAATGAATTCGTTGCCGTCGCGAAGGACCCCGAAGACGTGAACCGCCGTCTGCTGGACCGCAAAATCATCGGCGGCCTGCCGCTCGCGAGATTCTATCCGGAACTCGCCGGAACCATGCTGCTCTGCGCTACGGAAATGACGAAACGCGCCGATATGGACGCGCTCGCGGAGGTCTTCAGCGCATGATTCCCACCAAAGTCCGCAGCCATCTCACGCAGAACGAATCGCTGATTTTCGAGCGCAGCTCTCCCGGCAAAAAGGGATATCAGCTTCCCGCGCTCGATGTTCCCGAAGTCGATCCCGCCGAAGCCCTCGGCGCGGCGAACCTTCGCTCCACTATTGAAGACTTTCCCGAAGTGAGCGAAGTCGAAGTGCTCCGCCACTTCACGCGTCTTTCCACGTGGAACTACGCGATCGATCTCGGCATGTATCCGCTCGGGTCGTGCACCATGAAGTACAACCCGCGCATCAATGAAGCCGTGGCGCGCACCGAAGGCTTGGCGTGGGCGCATCCTTATCAGCCCGAATCGCTATCACAGGGCGCGATGGAAGTGATCGCGCGCCTCGAAGAAGCGCTGCTCGAAATTACCGGCCTCGACGCCATCACGCTCCAGCCGGCCGCCGGCGCCCACGGCGAACTCACCGGCATTCTGCTGGTGCGCGCGCTGCTCGAAGCGCAGGGCAATCCGCGCAAGCGCATCCTGACGCCGGATTCCGCCCACGGCACCAATCCCGCAACCGCGGGCATCGCCGGCTACCAGGTCCAGAATATTCATTCGACCGATCAGGGCATGATCGATCTTGAAGAGCTGGCCCGCATCGTCGATGACGACGTTGCCGCTCTCATGGTGACCAACCCGAGCACGCTGGGCGTCTTCGAAGACAACATCATGAAGGTGGCCGATATCCTGCATTCCAAAGGCGCCATGGTCTACATGGATGGCGCCAATATGAATGCGCTCGTCGGCATCGCGCGCCCCGGCGATTTCGGCATCGACGTGATGCACCTGAATCTGCACAAGACCTTCTCCACGCCGCACGGCGGCGGTGGTCCAGGCAGCGGTCCGGTCGCCGTGAAGAAGCATCTCGAACCGTTCCTCCCCGTGCCGCGCCTCGCGCGCAAAGGCGATCTCTGGACCTGGGACTACGATCGCCCCCAGTCCATCGGCCGCGTGCGCGCTTTCTACGGCAACTTCGGTGTACTGGTCCGCGCCCTGGCTTACATCTACGCGCACGGCGGCCCCGGCCTGCGCAACGCCACAATCGACGCCGTCCTGAACGCGAATTATCTGCGCCACAAGCTGCGGCCGTATTTCGATCTGCCCTATGACCGCCCGAACATGCATGAAGTCGTGTTCAGCGACGATCTGCAGTCGGCGAAAGGCGTCCGCACCGGCGAAATCGCCAAGCGCCTGATCGATTACGGCTTTCACCCCTACACGGTCAGCTTCCCGTTGATCGTGCATGGCGCGCTGATGATCGAGCCCACCGAAACCGAATCGAAGCGCGAGCTCGATCAGTTTGTGGAGGCGATGATCGCCATCGCGAAAGAAGTCGAAACCGAACCGGAGACCGTTCTCAAAGCGCCGCACATGACCCGTACCACCAAGGTGGATGAGGTTGGCGCCGCGCGGAAACCGGTTGTCCGCTGGCGCCCGGCGTCATAGCGTCTATGAGCACGGTTCGAATCGCGCTGGCCAATCTCCCGGTTCCGGCAACGCGCGACGAATCGGTCGCTCTCGCCGAAAACGCAATCGAAGAAGCCGCGCGGAAGCGAGCCGACATTCTCTGCTTCCCCGAATGCTACGTCCCCGGCTATCGCACTCCGTCACGTAAAATGACGCCGCCCGATGCCGCGTTTCTCCAGCAAGCGTGGTCACGTCTGGCAACAGCGGCGGGACGGCGGAATATCGCGGTCATCCTCGGCACGGAGCGATTCGACGGCGACGAACTGCGGATCAGCGCGCTCGTCATCCATCGCGACGGTTCCATCGCCGGCTTCCAGGATAAAGTGCAGCTGGATCCCAGCGAAGAACCATTGTTCACGCCCGGTTCCGGCCGGCGCGTTTTCCATTCGGGCCCGCTGACGTTCGGGGTCGCCATCTGCCATGAAGGCTGGCGCTATCCGGAAACCGTCCGCGCGGCCGTGCGGCAGGGCGCGCAGATCGTTTTCCATCCGCACTTCCACGAACCGGAACCGGGCGGCTATCGCCCCACCACATTCGCCGACCCCGCCAACACATTCCACGAGAAGGCCGCCCTCTGCCGCGCCGCCGAGAACACCTGCTTCTTCGCGACGGTGAACTGCGCCATTGAAGGCTCGCCAACCACATCGGCCATTGTTCGCCCGGACGGTACGCTCCTCACCTATTAGCCTTACGGCGAACCCGGTCTGCTCATCGCGGATCTCGACTTCCGCGAAGCAACCGGCTTCCTTGCTTCCCGCTATCGGCTGGTCTAATCTGGCATTGGATTGAAAAAAACTGCCACTCTCGCGATCGTTGCCGGCGCCCTCCTGTCCGTTTCGTTCACGCTTTACGCCGGGCGCCGAAATCCGTCCATTCTCCTCATGTCGCTCTTCGCCATATGGGTTCTCGCGCCTTTCGCAGGCATGCTCCTGACTCACAGGTTAAGCGGGCTCAATCTGACTATTGCAACAGTCTCGACGGCCTTCTACGGATACATCGCTCTCGGGCCAGCCAGGCCGAGGACGGCATCCACGTTCCTCATCGTTCCGCTCGCATCCTGGCTATTGATCGTCGCGATTGCCGTCCTCAAAAAACGCTCTGCCGGAACTCGGGCCAATCCGTAGTCAGAATTTTCTGTGCGCCGGCGCTACTCAGGCCGCCGGAATACCCATGCATCCTGGCGTGGATTTCCCCGCGCGCCCTCGGGAACGAACGCCGCGATATCCCAGCCTGCCGCGAGCTCGCGCCGCACGAAGTTCTCCGGATGAAAAGTGTTGCAGAGGTTGCTTCCGGACGCCGAAGCGAAGCGGACCACCATCTGTCCGTTCAGATATCGGCTGCGCTCCGGCCCGGTCAGACGCGGCAGATAGCAGCTTCCATGGGTGCTGAAAATCAGTAATCCACCGCGTTTCAGAATGCGCCGGAATTCGTTCAGCCAGAGGCGCTGTGAATCCGCCGGCATGTGCGTGAAAACGGAAAAAGCGTAGATGGCGTCGAATTGTTCATCCGCATACGCCGCCGGCGGTTCCGCGGAATTGACAGAGACCGAAGCGAACGGAAGCTGCTCCCGGCACCAATCCACCAGTTCCGGATTCAGATCCGTCCCAAACACAGCGGTGTCCGTCAGATTGCTCCAACGTCGAAGAACCCGGCCACAGCCGCATCCGAAATCCAAAATGGTGGCGCACTCTTCAACGGGCCGTCCGCCTGCGGTCAGAAGATCGCGCACGGTATCGGCGGCCAACTCGCCTCCGTGAAGAAAAGGTACGATGTCCGCCGTTCCGGCCACTCGAAACCGCAGCGGGCGCGGAGGCAAAGGCACACCGTCCGGCGCCGTTTCTGGCTCGGGCTTCGAACTGAAACCTTTCAGTAGTTCATAGACGCGAAAGAGCTGCCGTAAAGCCCGGCCGGCGATTTTTGACACGGAAGCACGTATTTTCGCATGGCTGTAAACGCCTCTCTTCGTGCGCCGCTACTACGCCGCGCCTGGAACTTACTACAATCAATTCGATGCTTCGGGCCGCTCTGCTTCTGTTTCTGACAGCCGCGTCCGGCCTGTGCCAGAATTTCTCGCTCTCCAGCCTGCAGGGCCGCTGGACCGGCTCCCTCAATCAGGGCATCCTCAATCTGCGCGTCGCCATCCAGTTCGATCGCAATGGCGGCGGCAAGCTCCAGGTTCTCGATCAGCAGGCGCCCACGATTGCGGTTACCGCCGCGAAGGTGGAGGGCTATCGCGTTACCTTCCGGGTGGATTCGGTGGGAGCTTACTTCGACGGTATCGTCATGAGCGAAGGGAACCGGCTCGATGGCGAATGGCATCAGGGCGCGACGCTGCCGTTCGTCCTTGCGCGCGACGGCGTGACGCCGCCGCTGCGTCGCCCCCAAACGCCGCAGCCTCCTTTTCCCTATACCGAACAGAACGTCAAATTTGCCAGCCTCGCCCGCGGCATTTTCCTCGATGCCACTCTGACCATTCCTCCAGGTCCAGGCCCATTCCCCGCGGTCTATCTCATCACAGGTTCCGGCCCGCAGGACCGCGACGAAACGAACCTCGGCCACAAGCCATTCCGCGTTATCGCCGACTTTCTCGCCCGCCGCGGCGTCGTGGTGCTGCGCGCCGACGATCGCGGGACCGGCAAATCCAGCGGCGATTTCAACAGCGCCACGACTCGCGATTTCGCGGATGACGCGGCGGGCGCGGTCCAGTTCCTGAAATCGCGCGAATTCGTCAATCGCATTGGCCTGATCGGCCATAGTGAGGGCGGCATCGTCGCCCCCATGGTGGCGAGCGATCCCGCTCTTGGCGCCAAAGACGTGGATTTCCTCGTGCTCCTCGCCGCGCCTGGCGTACCTGGCGATCAGGTCATCATCGAGCAGCAGATTCTGGTGAGCCGGGCCATGGGCGTGCCGGAGAGGCTCATCGAAAGGAATCGTGAAGAGGAGCAGAAAATCCTTTCGATCGCCCGTTCGGAAGAAGATCCCGGCCTCGCCCGGTCGAAGATGCGCGCCGCTTTGGGAGACTTCGGCAACAATCCGCTGAACCTGCTGAACCTCCGCCTCGATGAAGCCACCAGCCCGTGGTTCCGGTTTCTCATCAACTACGATCCCGGTCCTGCCCTGCGCGCGCTGAAGCAGCCGGTGCTGGCGCTGAACGGTTCGCTGGACGTACAGGTGCCGCCCGCCCAAAACCTTCCGGCAATTACGTGGGAACTCGAAACGGGCGCGAATCGGGATTACGAAGTGGTCAAGCTCGCGGGCCTGAACCATTTCTTCCAGACCGCGGAAACGGGATCGCCCGCGGAATACGGCCAGATTGAAGAAACAATTTCGCCCGTCGTTCTGAATCTGATCGGCGAATGGATCGCGCGGCACGCGACAGCGGTGGAGCGCAAGCCGGTACTGGGCGGTACCGCCCGGCCGCGCGCGAAATAGCGGCTCTTACCTCTGGATGTCCAGCCGGGCGACGACTTTCTCGATCGTGTCCACCAGCCGTTCCACGTGCGCCTCGGTGTGAGCCGCCGTGCAGGAAATCCGCAGCAGGTTCTGCGAGGCCGCGGGGCGAAGGATGGGATTGATATAGATCCCTTCCTCAAGCAGCATCTTGCTGAGCATGCAAAGCTCGGCGTCGCTGTTGAAGACCACCGGCACAATGGCGGTTTCGCCGTCGAGCAAAGTAAACCCGCGAGACTTCAGTTCGCCGCGCAGCAGATTCGCGATCCGCAGCAGATGCGCGCGCCGCTCCGGTTCGGTCTGGATAATCCGCAGCGCCACGGCGGCGGCGGCCACCGAAGCAGCCGGCAGACTTGCCGAGAAAACAAACGCCCGCGCCGTATGCTTCAGGAAATCGATCACGGTCTTTTCGCCGGCGATGAAACCGCCGACCGACGCCAGCGACTTGCTGAACGTCCCCATGATCAGATCCACGTCGTCCAGCACGCCGAGATATTCGGCCGCGCCTGCGCCCGTTTCACCCAGCACGCCAATGCCGTGCGCTTCGTCTACAAAAATGCGCGCCCCGGATTGCTTCGCGATTCTGGTCAGACCCTGCAGTTCCGCGATATCGCCTTCCATGCTGAAGACGCCTTCGGAAACCACCAGCACCCGTTCGTTCCACTTGCAGTTTTCGAGACACCGCTCGAAGTGATCGAGATCGTTATGCCGGAACCGCACCATGCGGGCGTCCGAGCGCAGCGCGCCCTCCACCAGACTGGCGTGCAGGTTGTGATCGCAGATGAGCGTATCGCCCTTATCGGTCAGGGCGGAAAGCGTCGCGTAATTCGCCTGAAAGCCGGTGCCGAAAATGATCGCGGCGTCCTTGCGCACGAACTTCGCCAGTTCCGCTTCCAGCTTCACGTGGATGTCGAGCGTTCCATTGAGCAGCCGCGATCCGCTGCAGCCGCTGCCGTAGCGCAGCGCCGCGTTTGCCGCGGCTTCCATCACTTCGGGATGCCGGATGAGGTCCAGATAATCGTTGGACCCGAACATCAGGATCTTTTTGCCATTCCGGCGCACTTCGCCGGGGCCGCAGCCTTCGCGGTCGCCGAAGGTTTCGAAATACATGTACAGTCCGGCGGCCTGCAGCTCGGACGGACGTGTGAATGTGCGGCACTTCTCGAAGACGTCATTGCTTCCCGTCTTCGGGATCTCCGCGATGCGCGAGGCGGTGAGGCGTGCAGTCGATGCGCTCATGCTGTTAGTCCCATTTGATATAAACGGTACGTCTTGGTCCGCTTCGCTCCCATCAGCTCCAGAGATCTTGTCATCAAAACGTTATCTTCCAGTATCCACGACATCTCGCATTCCTGGTTGTACCCCAGCTTCCTTGCGTTCCGCACCAGTTCCGCGTAAAACCCCGCCGCGACGCCCGATCTCCGGAATTCCTCCACTACGCCCAGCGCTACCACTCTGACGGCGCGGATCTTCCGTTGATAGTACAGGATCTTGATAAGACCCGTCGGAAGAAGTTTTCCGTTCGCCGGTTTCAGCGCCACATTTACATCCGGCAGCGCCAGAGCAAAACCTATCATACGTCCGCCGGCTTCTCCTACAAGAACCATTTCGGGCTTCAGGATCTGTTTCATCTCCTTGCCCTGGAGGAAAAACTCTTCCCGGGTCATCGGGATGAAGCCCCAGTTCTTTTCCCAGGCCGCGTTGTAGACGTCCCAGATGCGGGCGACTTCTCCCTGAAAATCCTTCAGATTCACCGGGCGGACGGTGACTCCATGCCTCTTGAGCGCCCGGTCCGCCACACGGCCGATCTTCTCCACGTCGGTCCCGTCCGGCGTGTTGACCCACGAATGAAGGTCCTTGATTTTTCGCAATCCGGCCTTCTCCATCAGCTTCGGGTAATAGCGCGGATTGTAGGTCATCATCACCATCGGGCTCGATTCGAACCCTTCGACGAGCATGCCGCATTCGTAGTTCGTCGACGGATTCACCGGTCCCCGGATAAATTCGGCTCCGCGGGACCGCACCCATTCCGTCGCCTTCTTCAGCAGCGCGTTGGCGACCTCCTGATCGTCCACCGATTCGAAAAATCCGAAAAAGCCTGCCTTCTCTTCGTGGAACTTGTTGTGGTTCCGGTCGAGAATCGCCGCGATCCGCCCCACGTTTTTGCCGTCCCGCCGGGCCACAAAGAATTCGGCTTCCGCGTTCGCGTAGAACGGGTGCTTCTCCCGGTCAAGCAATTCCTTGACGGCGATTTGCAGTGGCGGGACCCAATGCGGGTCGTTGCCATAGATCGACCACGGCAGCTCAACGAATTCCTTCAATCCGCTTTTGCCGCCCGCCACAACCACTTCAATCGCCAATCGATTCCCCTTTTTCAGATAGTCCGCGGTACAAGCGTGGCGCCGCAAGAATCAGAGCAACCGCAACCAGCACGCCAGCGAGAAGGTCGGCGGTGTAGTGATACCGTAGATAAACTGTAGCAAAAACGATGCAAAGAGTGTATAAAAAATAGACCCTGAAAAGCTTCGGCGAAATGGACCGGCTGAGCCAAAAGGCCAATATCGTGAGCTCTGTATGGCCACTCGGGAAGCAATCAAAGTGATCGTGCTCTAGTTGGTTCAGCATGGCCTGCATCTGGTTGAAATACCAGAGCCCCCGCAGCGGCATATGCTGCGCGTGCTCCAGTAAAAACCGGGGTCCGCGCGCGGGTACGATCAGATACCCGATGTAAGAAGTCAGAAAACCCAGCGCGATCAGGAACGCCATGTACCGGAACTCCGCCACGCGTCCCCGCATCCAGATCCACCACGGCACAAACAAAATCACCGGTATAAATAAGGTATAAATAATTTGCAAATATTCCGTTAGAATTGGCGAGTAAATTCGCTCCACCCATACGGTTGGATACACACCCCAAAATTGGAGGTCTGCGTTCGCCAGCGCCTCATCGAACCGCGCATGCCGGATTACCAGAATCAGCGTCGCCATTTCCCGGTAACAGCACGCTACGAAGAGCAGGGGATACCAGTTCCGGAAAATTCGGATGACGTGAAAGAGAGGCGTGCCCGGGCGAGGCTTGAGGGCCACGGCTCCGAGAATGGCCGTCACCCCCACCACATGCCAGGCCAGGAGTTCGGGTGCGTCCGGAATCTGCCGGAACCAGATCAGTTCCAGCGCCGCGGTGAAAGCCAGATAGGCAAGAATGACTTTATCGACTGCCCAGAGGCGCGCGGTCACTCTGTCTACTCTAGCGGAGCCAGCCTGCCGTGCGATACCACGCGACTGATTTTTCGATGCCTTCGTGGAAATTCGTGGAGGCTTCGAACCCCAGTTCGCTCTTCGCGCGGCCGGCCCCGCACACCCAGCGCGTACAGACCATTTCGCGTACTTTGTCGCGTGAAAGGATGCCGGGTTTCCGGGTAAGCCTTGCGAGCGCTTCCGCGCAGGCTCCGGCGGCGAACGCGGCGGCGGGTGGAATCGTGAGGATGCGGGGAGTACGTCCAAGCGCCTGCGAGATGCCGGCCATCATTTCCGTGAACGACACCGGCTTCGGGTGCGCGAGAAACCACGTCCTTCCCGCGGCGGGAGACTTCGCGGCAAGAAGAATTCCGTTGATAAGGTCTGTGACGTAAATCGCGCTGAACCAGCTCTCGTCTCCGGCAATCCGCAACGCAATCCCCTGACTGGCGGACTTCAGGATCTGAAACACGTCGGTGTCGCGCGGCCCGTACACCACCGGCGGGCGGACGATCGCCGCTTCCGGCACATGCGCCCGCATTCGCCGCTCGCCTTCAAGCTTGGATTTTCCGTAGAGCGAAACCGGCCGCGGCTCGTCTTCTTCGGTGACCGCGTCGATGGGAGCAGGTCCGGCGGCGGCGAGCGAACTGACGTGAACCACGCGAATCCGCCGCCCGCTGGCCGCGACGGCTCGCGCCAGGTTCTCCGTCGCCACCACGTTGCCCAGCCGGTACCCCTCGGGTGCGATTGTCTTCGTGGTTCCCGCCAGATGGATCACGGTCTCAACGCCGGCGAGCGCCTCCGCGACGCCTTCACCGGTGACGAGATCGCCCCGCGACGCCATGGCGTTCTTCACGCTGCCGGGACGGCGCGCGAGTACCCGGAACGGTTGCTTCTTTTCGAGGAGGCTTTCCACCAGGTGGCTTCCGATAAAGCCGGTCCCACCGGTGACCAGGATCATGACTGCGTAGTGTGAAACGCCACTTCGCCGAAGTAGCTTTCCGCGCTGCTGCCGGTGTGCTGCGAATTGATCTGCAGCCGCAGTCCTTTGACATGGGGCGCGGGTTTGCCGAATGCCTTCTGATAATCCGCTTCGAGATTGCGGTTTTCCTGCAGCCACTGATTGATATCGGCGCCGCCCGAACGGCAGACGATGGCGAAAATGTGGACGAGAGGAATCGAACTGGCGCTTTCCATGGTGCCCTGCGGGGCCGTGCTGTCCCACAGATAAGACAGGATACGCCGGTCCGAGAATGCCACGAGGACCTGAGCCGCCTGATCGTCCGTGGAGGTGTGCCGGAAATCTCCGCCTCGCGGCAATTGGCTCACCTTCCAGCGCCAGGCAAGGTAAGGCATCTGCCCCGGATCGATATCGACCGCCCGTTCCAGCGCGTAAGACGACTTCACGCTGCGCAGGCGAATGGCCGCGCTGGGGTCACCCGTGTCGAAGAACGAAAAGTCCGGGTGTCCGGAGTTGACTTTCAGCTCCCACCCCTGAGGAATTTGCTTCGCCGAAGCGTTGCTCTGCCCGTTTCTTACCGTATCGAGAACAATCAATGCCGGAGCGGAGGCGTGCGTCTGGAAAGCAAAAACACTGGCTGCCGCGGCCACGATGACCGAGCTGAAAAGTGCCCACCGAAAGACCTTTGCGTACATGCTTTCCTTCATCGTAACCTGTGACTCCATCATCCCGGAAGTTTCAGCCATGCGAATCGGCTATGTCCCTGATACGTCGCGGAATAATCCCCGGTTTTTGGGCGGCCGTACGTTTCCAAACGGTACCAATATGACCGATTACGAAAGTATGTGATACCTCACAGTTGACATGGTGTTAAAATGACCAAACGGCTGGACTAAAAACCGGCTTTTCGTACGTCTTATGAAAGAGCCGGTAAGGTTAATCACTCTCGTAGCCTTCGGAGTCGCAGCGCAATTGGCTACGGCAGCGACCCAAAGCATTTCTTTTCCGGCGATTGCCGACCAAATGCTCGGCAGCGCTCCCGTTGCTGTTACAGCGAGAACGTCCTCCGGTCTTCCAGTCTCATTTGAGTCCACAACACCGTCGGTCTGCAAGGTGGCGGGCGATCTGGTTGTCTCTCTGAGCCCAGGCCCCTGCTTTATCACAGCGCGTCAGGCTGGTTCCGGGGTGTACGATGCGGTTTCGGCCAGCCGGGGTTTTCAGGTCACTGCGCCAAAGCCTTCCGGTACTCTTCGGCTCGGCGCCACCGCCGGGACTTCCCATACTCTTTCGCTCATCGAAGCGGACTTCAACCATGACGGTATCGCCGATATCGCCAGCGCCGGCCATGAAGGAAACGTCACGATTTTGCTGGGAGACCGTTCGGGCGAATTTCGCGCCGCCGGCGCCCCGATAGCCTTCGAAGGTTCGGTGCAGGCGCTTGCCGCCGGCGATTTTGACGGTGACGGAAACCCGGATCTGGCGATCGCGACCGGGGCCGATCAGGTGGCCGTGCTTCTTGGCGATGGCTCTGGCGGGTTCACCGCGTCCCCCGGTAGTCCTTTCAGGGCCGGAACCGCGCCCCGCTCGATTGCGGTCGGCGATTACAATCGGGACGGCATCGAAGACCTCGCGATTGCGAATTTCGCCGGCGGAATCACTGTTCTTGCGGGAAATGGAACGGGCGGTTTCGCTCCCCTGTCCGGCAGTCCTTTCGCGGCCGGCGCCGGCACGAGCGCCGTGGTTGCGGGAGATTTCAACGGGGACGGCCTCCTGGATCTCGCCGCCGCCAATTCCTCTGACGGCAACGTCTCGGTCCTGCTGGCCACGTCGGCCGGCGGATTTCAGGCCGCGCCCGGCAGTCCCTTCGCCGTGGGAATGCTGCCGCAGTCCATGGTTCTGGCGGATTTCAACCGCGACGGCATGGAAGACCTGGCAACCGCGAATCGAGGCAATGGCAGCCTCACGGTATTGCTCGGCACAGGCTCGGGCGGATTTGTCGCCGCGCCGGGAAGCCCTCTTGCCGTGGGGCTGAGCCTTCAGTCCGTTGCCGCGGGCGATCTGGATGGAGATGGCATTGTCGACCTTGCCGCCTCCAGCAACGCGGATGGAATCAAAATTTTTATCGGCGACGGCGCAGGCGGATTCCGCGCCCCGGCCGTATTCGGCTCACCCCTCAACTCCGTGTTCGCCGTGGTGGGAGACTTTAACGGCGATGGAATTTCCGACGTTGCAGCCGCGAATTTTCTCGCGGGAGGCGTCACCCTTCTCCCCGGCGGATTATCGGATACGATCGCTCTTCTGCATGAACCGGCGGGGCTGGTCAGCCCAGGCGCCTCGGTCCCCGTCACCCTTGAAATTTCGCAGGCAACGGCCGCTTTCGGGGCGCTCACCGGCACGGTGACTTTCTTCGATGGGACCAGAACGCTCGGCGCCGCCAGTGAGGACGGAAGCCCATTCACTTTCACTGTTTCGAATCTGACCGCGGGCACGCATCACGTGACCGCGCGCTATTCGGGCGATGCTCGTACTCTTCCCGTCAACGCAACCATGACGATCAAAGTGGGCGACGTTGCCGCGACGCGCGGGGCCACCGCTGCGACGCGGGGCGCCACCGCCGCCACCCGTTCTACTCTCACTCCGCACGACATTCTGATCCCGACCATTGCGACGGTGTTGCCGACTACTGTGCCTGCGCTCAGTCCGGACACGAACCTGGTGGTAACCGGTACGAACATTACTACCGGAACCGGCGGATCGCAGATCCGCGTGGATATGTCATACGGGGCTCAGTGGTTATTCCCGGTGGTCCAGCAAAATGCGCAGTTTCTGGCGACCATCCCGGCGGCATACTTCACCACTGCCGGTACAGCGTCGGTCAGGCTCTTTAACGGTGGAAGCGCGTTCTCTCCCACTTCACTCCCATTCACGATTACCCGGCTGAACCAGACAATCACCGTCAACGGTCAAACAGGCGCTTTGCCCACGGTGAATTCGCTCTTCACTGGCGCGCCGTTCGTTTTCCCCGCCGGCATTGTATCGTCGCTGCGCCTCTCGTTCGACGCTTCAGCGAGCTCATCCATTTGCAGGAGTGCGGGTACGCTCATCACTCCGTTCAATGCCGGTCAATGTAAGATCACGATGAGCCGGGGCCAGAACGACTCTTACTCGGCGAGCACGGTCACGCAGATCTTTCAAATCAACCAGACCACTGCATCCGCTACGTACGTTCCGTCGGCTCTCGCGTCAGCGGGCGCGAGCCCTGTAGCGGTAGCCACCGGCGATTTCAATGGCGACCAGAAGATCGATATTGCCGCTGTGAATGCCGCCGGAACAGTAACCATCGTCAAAGGCGACGGTTCGGGAGGGTTTACCCCCCTGGGCTCCCCGATTCCCGTTGGGACGAATCCCGCCGCCATTGTCGCGGGCGATTTTAATAATGACGGCAAAGCCGATCTTGCGGTAGCCAATTCCGGCAGCGGAACGGTGACCATCCTCCTCGGCGACGGCCTTGGCGGATTCACTGCGTCGACTGTCACCGTGGGAACCAATCCCACCGCGCTCGCGATCGGCGATTTCAACGGGGATAGCGCGGAAGATCTGGTGGTGGCCAATACCGTCACCCCAGGAAGTCTCACTATCCTGCTCGGCAACGGAAAAGGCGCCTTCACGCCGGGCCTCACCATTGGCGTTGGCGCAAATCCCGTATCCCTGGCTGTGGCGGATTTCGATCGCGACGGTCAACAGGATATCGCGGTGGTGCATTCGCTGAGCAATGAGCTGCTCGTTCTGCTCGGCGCCGGCAACGGAAATTTCACTCCCAAACTCCCGGCGACCATCGTGCCCGGGGGCGCCCTCGGCATCGTGACGTGGCTCAACCGGGCCGGTGGCAACGGAGTCGACACGCTCGTGGTCACCAGAGCCGGTAACGTGATCCGATTTGCTGGAGACAGTCACGGCGGCATGGCCCTGGTGAGTACGTTCGCCGCCGGATCCCCGCCGGCGCCGGGTTCGACGGAGTCCATTGTCACGGGCGATTTCAATGGCGACATGTTCACGGATTTTGCCGTCGCCAACTCCGGCAACTCCAATGTTGCTGTTTTCCTTGCCAACAGCAACGGCAATGGCAGTTTTACGCAACGGAATACCAGTCCCACCGGCCTCGCGGGCGGGACCGCGACTTCCCTCGCCCTCGCCGATCTGAATGGCGATGGTATGCAGGATCTTCTGGTGGGGATGAGTGGAGGCTCGCTCAATATTCTGACAGGAAGCGCCGGCGGCTCTACTGCTCAGACGATCAGCTTCTCGTCGCTTCCAAACGTAGGGGTCAAGTCGCAGCCATTCCAGATCGCCGCTACCGCCACGTCCGGCCTGCCCGTCACTTTCGCGTCGTCCACGCAAACGGCCTGCACGGTCGCGGGGACTACTGTGACGGTGCACGCGCTCGGCGTCTGTACGATTGTCGCCAGCCAGCCTGGTGGCTCCGGCGGAGGCAAAACGTGGGCGCCGGCTCCAAATGTGACAGTGAACTTCACGGTCACTCTGCAGGCGCAAACCATTTCATTCGGCGCGCTCTCCGGCGTCTTTTATGACGCGCCCTCGTTCAACGTCAGCGCAACCGCGAGCTCTGGTCTGCCCGTCACCTTCTCGAGCGCGACGCCCCTGGTTTGCACGGTGGCGGCCAACGCTGTCCAGGTCCTGATTCCGGGTACCTGTACGGTTGTTGCGGATCAGGCGGGTAATGCCGATTATGCGGTTGCGCCCTCTCTGCCGCAAAGCTTCACCGTATATGGCAACACCACTTGCTCCGGCGCCGCTCCGAACGCCTCTTTCATCCGGGCGGAAGGCACGGCCGAGCGAGTCGGCGATTTAATTTTGAACTGCACGTATGGCGGCGGCGCCGGCTCGATCGACGTGACCGTTACTCTGCCGTCCACAGTGAACATCGGCGGCCTGATTGTGGGAACCGGCCCTTCCGCGGTCAATGAGGCGACGGCAGGCATTAATGCCTCGGCGAACTCCTTCGCCTCCGGAACGGTTCGCGGCGTCGTGGCCGCGAACAAGGTCACCTTCACCGGGATTCCGATTCCGTCGGCCTCCGGCAATTTCCAGCTCACGGTTACCAACCTTCGTATCGACGCAACCGGACTCGGCGGCGGGGCGACGCCTGTCCCTCTGACCGCCACGGTCGGCGTCAGTGGAACGCGGGTACAGGCGGCGACTCTTCCGCCCGCCACGCTCGCATACGTGGTCAACGGCCTGGGCGCCGTCTCCGCGTCCGGGGTTGTTATCAATGCCACCTGCCAGGCCACTACCGCGGTCCTTCCGAATTTCAACGTGCAATTCAGCGAGGCTTTTCGCAACGCTTTTAAGGTGCAGGGCGATGCGGCGGCCGCCACCGCGCTGGGGAGCCAGATGCAGAGCGGATGGGAAACCGGCTATGGCGTCTCCGTCGGCGCGGCGAACAACACGGCGGCTTTCGGCACCCGCGTCAAGGTCGTCTTCAATCGCATCCCGGCCGGCGTCAGCCTCTATGTTCCGCTGACGATTTCGACCAATGGCGCCGCTATGCGGCTGACCCTCTCCGAAACCGGCCCGTTCTCCCCTGGCACGGCCTCCGTCGCGCCGGGCGCTCCCGCGGAATCCGCCGCTCTGACGATCACGGCGGGCAGCGCCACCGTCATCTACGAAGAAACCTCAGACAATCCCAACGCGATTGAAAACTACAGCCTGCCCGTTTACCTGACGGCGGCCCCCAGCACAGTGGCGGTTTCACCGGCGATCACCGCGACCGTGAGTCTCGCGCCCATCGGGGGCACATCGAGTCCGGCGTTTGTCAGTGGCAGCAGCACGGTGACAGTCAACGGCAGCACGTTCGTGGTCTGCGGAACCGCGCATCAGGCCATCACTTTCCTCCAGCCGTCCGATACTGCATTCACCAGCGGACCGGAGGCTCTTACGGTGTCCTCCGATTCGGGCCTCGCGGTGAGTCTCGCTTCCATAACGCCTTTGACCTGCAGCCTGGTCGGCAAAAGCGCGATTCCCACCGGGGCAGGCGCCTGTAGCATCACAGCCTCGCAGGACGGAGATCTGGTCTACGCCGCCGCGGCTCCGGTCACGCGAACTTTCCAGATAGCCAAAGGCACACAGACCATTTCGTTTGCCGTTTCGCCCGTGACCCTGGCGTTTCCCACCGCCAATCTGGATGGCTCCGCTTCTTCGGGGCTGGCTCTCAATTACGTTTCCACGACGACCGATTTCTGCACGCTGCAGGGCTCGGTTCTGACCGTTCTGAAAACCGGGACATGCTCGATCACGGCGTCGCAGCCGGGCGATTCGAACTATCTGCCGGCCTCGAACGTCGCGCAGTCGTTCACCATCACGAAGACCGCGCAGGCCGTCACCTTCAATTCTCCGGACCCGGTCACATGGCCCTCTTCCGCGATCGCTCTGACCGCGTCCGCAACGTCCGGTCTCGGCATCACCTTCGCGTCGACGACAGCAGGCGTCTGCACCGTCAGTGGTTCCTCGGTCACGCTCGTAACGGCCGGTACGTGTACGATTCAGGCTTCGCAGGCCGGCAACGGCGTTTACGCCGCCGCGGATCCCGTCTCTCGAAGCTTCCAGATAGCGAAGGGATCCCAGACCATCTCATTCACCGGGTCATCATTGATCCTGAACTCTCCCACTTTGGCTCTGACCGCCACTGCTTCTTCCGGGCTCGCGGTCAGCTATGCTTCCACCACCACGAGTTTCTGCACGGTTCAGGGCTCCACGCTGACCGCTCTGAAAGCAGGCGCATGCTCGATCACCGCCTCGCAGGCGGGCGACTCGAGATATCTGCCGGCCACGAACGCGTCTGCCTCGTTCAGCATCTCGCAGGCGTCGCAGACCATCAACTTCACTGCCCCGGGCGCTGTCACTCTGCCGGCGTCCGCTGTCGCTCTGACTGCGTCCGCAACGTCCGGTCTCGCTGTAACCTATACTTCGACCACGCCGGTAACCTGTTCGGTCAGCGGTTCCTCGGCTACGCCGATAGCGGCCGGTACCTGCACCATAACAGCTTCACAGGCCGGCAACACTGCATACGCGGCGGCGGCCGATGTCAGCCAGTCCTTTACGATCAACCCTGCTCAGAGCGGAGGTGGCGGTTCAGGCGGAGGTGGCGGTTCAGGCGGAGGCGGCGGTTCAGGCGGAGGCGGATCGACCGTGACGATCGACCCGCAGACCGTCACGATCACCGCTACTACAGGTGGAGCGCCGGGCACTGCGACCGTGACTATAACGGATCCGACCTTCACCCCGGGTTCGCCGGCCTATACGAGTAACCTGACCACGAATCAGGGGCAGGGCTGGTTAACCGTGACGCCTCCGTCCGGTGCGTTGACGCTCGCGTCCCACGTGAGTATCCTCTACACCTATAAGGCGACAATTACGATCAACGCCGATCCCAAAAACCTGGCGGTGGGCACGTATACCGGGACAATCCACTTCTCCGCGGCGGGCTCGATCCTCACTCTGCCCGTCACATTCAACGTCACTGCCGTACCGTCTACCACGTATTCGGTGAGTCCGCAGTCGCTGAGCTTCAGTTACCAGCAGGGCGGTTCGGCTCCGTCCGCAAAAACTCTTTCCGTCTCGAGCACGCCCACGGGCGGCAGCTTCACCGCATCGAGCAACCAGACATGGCTCAAGGTCGATCCGAGCGGAAAGGCGCCGGCTGCTCTGAACGTCTCGGTGGACATCAGCAGCCTTGCGCCGAACACGTACAGCGGGATCATCACAGTCACCGGCGGGAAGACGGCCATCCCGGTTCCGGTGACGCTGACGGTAACCGCCGCCGACATTCCGCCGAAGCTGAACGTCGCGCCGCTGAGCGAAAGTCTCTCGGCCGCGAATGACGCAGGGGCTCTGAATGGCCTGATCACGGTCAGCAACACAGGCGGGGGAAGTCTCGACTACACCGCCGCGAGCGATTCCGCCTGGCTCACAGTCCCGGCGGGTGGAACGGCCGTTGCCGGAAATCCTTCGCCGTTGACGTTCAGCGCGAATCCCGCGTCGCTCACGCCGGGAACGTACACCGGCCATATCACGGTGACCCGAACCGGGTCGGCCACGGAATCTTACGCCGTTACGATCGTCCTGACAGTGACGCAGGCCTCCGCGCCTTCCATCCAGCTTTCGAAGGCCGGCGTAATCCTGACCACGGTTGCCGGCGGTTCAGCGCCTCCCGCGGAGACCGTTACCGTCACCAACGGCGGTACAGGCACGCTTGACTGGACCCCGCAGGTGGCAACGACGGACGGCGGGACCTGGCTGACGGCCACAAAATCCGGTAATTCGATTTCGATCCAGACCGACCCCACAAACCTGGCGGCGGGACAGTACTACGGCTCCGTGAACGTCGTTGCTGGTGATGCGGCGAACAGCCCGCAGACGGTCACAGTGGAACTCAACATCGTCGCTGCGGCTTCCAGCCCGGGAGTTGCGGTTTCCACTGGCGGTATCCTGCTCACCGGCGCGGCGGGCAGCACGACGCCGGCCGGCGAGACGGTGACGTTGTTTAATCCAGCCTCAACCGCGGTCTCGTATTCGGCGACCGCCGCTCCTGCCGGCTCCTGGCTCTCGGCCAGCCCGGCAACCGGATCCGTGGTTGCCGGTTCGAACTCACTGCGGATTGCGGCGGATCTCAGCCACCTGACGGCGGGTGTGCAGCAGGGGACGGTGACTCTGGGCTTCGGCAATGGCGCATCTGCCGCGGTTAACGTCGTGGTCCTGGCGCTTCCCGCGGGCACAACCCCGAGCGAGCGCGGCGGCTTGCGCCCGCTTGCGGTCGCGGCCTGTTCCGGAGGGAAAGCCTCGTATCTGATCCCGATCTTCCGGTCGCCGGCGAATCAGACGGCAGTGAATGCGGCCTCGCCGGTAACCGTTCAGGCGCAGGTGATTGACGATTGCGGACACGCGATCACGGCGGCGGGCGGCGGTTCGGTGCAGGTGACGTTCTCGAACGGCGATGCGGGCCTGAATCTGAACGATATCGGCGGTGGAGTCTGGGAAGCTACCTGGACGCCGGTGACCGCGGGAACTTCGGTTTCGCTGACCCTGGCGGCGAACGCCGGCGGACTGACCGGTAACGCCTCGCTCGCGTCGCTGAGCAGCCTGACGGTCACGGTGAAGGCGGCCGACGCCAACTCGGCGCCGCAGCCGATCGGTATCGTCAACGCGGCGAGTTCGGCGCAGGCGCTTCGAAGCGTGGTGACACCCGGCGGCTACGTTGCGATTTACGGAACGGGACTCGCGGGCAATGACAATCCTCTGGCCCCGTCCATACCGCTGCCAACCACTCTCAACGGAACGCAGTTCTTCCTGGGCGGGATTCCGATGCCGCTGTTCTATGCGGGTTCGGGGCAGGTGAACGTCCTCGTGCCGCAGGGACTCGCGCCGAACGCTTCTTATCCGCTGGTGGTGGTGCGGGGTACGGCGCAGTCCGTGCCAGTGCCGCTGACTGTGACGGAGTTGCAGCCGGGGGCTTACACGGTGGATACGTCGGGATCCGGCGCCGGCATCGTGACAAACGCGCTGACCGGGGCGCTCATCTCCACATCGAATCCGGCGCATGCGGGCGACAATCTCGTGATCTACGGGACAGGCCTCGGAGCGCTGGAAGGGCCGCAGGGCGAGACGCAGCCGGGTGATGGAGCGGGAGCGCCGTCCGACATTGTGTTCCACACGAAGGCGGCGGTGACGGTGACGGTGGGCGGCGTGCAGACGCCGGCGCAGTTCTCCGGTCTGACGCCGACTCTGGTGGGACTCTACCAGGTCAACTTCCAGGTGCCGGCGGGCGTAACGCCGGGCGATGCAACGCCGCTGGTGATTACGGCCACCGATTCGGCCACCGGCGCGACGGCTTCGAGCAACACCGTTACGATCGCGGTCCAGTAGTTACTGGGAATCGGGCGTTTTTTCCATGCTGTCGACCACGAGTATGGGGCTCGGCAGCTTCCTGCTCGTGAGTTGCAGGCCTGCCTGCGCCTGAAGCGCGGCGAACAACGTCAGTCCCCCTTCTGTATCGGCGCGGGGCTGGGGCATCCAGTCGAGCTTGATCTCCCACGCGCCTTCGAGACCGGTCATATCGACTACCCGCATATTCAGATCGGTCGAAGCGACGTGCGGCAGCTTGAGAGCCAGCAGCGCCATCGTCAGGCGCTGGCAGGCGAGGTGTGCGCCGGCATTGTCATGGCTCAGCGAGCACGAAGAATCCTCGGGCTTCTCCGGGATAGTGGATGGCTTCATTTTGTTCTGGCCCTTCCACACCGTCAGTGCCCACGCCGGAAGGTCCCGCTGCTCCTGATGCTCCACCAGCCGCATCCGCTCTTTGAGCAGGTTTTGCAGCATTTCCCGCGTCTCTTTATCGGACGTGGTCGGCGACGCCGACTTCGCCACCACATCCACCCGGATCTCATCCAGCCAGGCCGGCCCAACGACTTCCGTCTGCGTAATCGACCAGGCTTCCGCAATCAGGTATCGGAGCGGTATGTTGCGGACGAACAGCCGCCCGTCCACAATATCGCCCGCCGAATCCGCGCTTCCGGAATTGTTGATCCGAATCTCAGCGGCTTCAAAGCGGAGGGGCGAAGCCGGGGCGAATCCGGCGGCGATCAGGAGGCAAAAAATGGCGGCGCGGGGCATGTCTCTCATTACGTCCAGGTCCGTGGCCCGGTTGGCGCCCCTGTAAATAGCGGATATCAAAGGGACCGATGAATATCCGGTTTCGCCCGCGCCCTGGCTCCTGCTATACTTTTTTGAGAAGCTCTTCCGGGTTTCACAATCGATCGGAGTCGTGTGTTCATGAGTACCGTATTCCCCACCAAACAGGGAATTGAAAGAAACTGGCATGTAGTCGACGCGAACGACGTCGTGCTGGGCAAACTTGCCGCCCACGCTGCCAGGCTGTTGATGGGCAAGCATAAAACCACGTGGACGCCGTTTATTGACGCAGGCGATCACGTCATTGTTGTGAATGCCGCCAAGGTCCGTCTGACCGGCAAAAAGGATTCGCAGAAGGTTTATCGTCATTTCACCGGCTATCCAGGCGGTCTCGTGGAAACCGACGCAGCCCGTGTGCGCGCCACGCGCCCGGCCCGTATGGTGGAAGAAGCGATCTCCGGAATGCTCCCGAAGACGAAGCTGGGCAAGCAGATGTACCGCAAGCTCAAGGTTTATGCGGGCGATAAGCATCCGCACGCGGCGCAGAAGCCGGCGGCTCTCACCATCAAGTCCGGCCGCGACAAGGCCGCCAATAAGGCATAGTTCAGGAAGGTAGTGGATTTTGGCTATTAAGAAGATTGAACAGTATCTCGGGACAGGCCGCCGCAAATCGAGTGTGGCGCGCGTTTTTCTGCGCCAGGGTTCGGGCAAAATTACCGTAAACGGCCGTCCGTTCGATGAATATTTCCCCACCGACGCCGGTCGTATTCCGGCGCGGTTTCCGCTGCAGGTTGTGGAAATGGCGGATCGTTTTGACGTCATCGTGCTCGCGAGCGGAGGCGGTATCGCCGGCCAGTCCGGCGCCATTCGCCTTGGTATCGCGCGTGCCTTAGTGGAATTTAACGCGGAGCTCCGCGGACCGCTGAAGAAGGCGGGCCTGCTGACTCGAGATCCCCGCGAACACGAGCGCAAGAAGTACGGCCAGAAGGGCGCTCGCAAGCGGTTCCAGTTCTCGAAGCGCTAAATTTGGTTTTTGTCTGTGGGCGGGGCGCGGGTTGTTTACCGCGCCCCGATTGTCTGTTGAATTGCCTTTCGTCCGCCTTGCGCAAATCTCGCTTAGGGCCGCGCGTGACGAACGGAATGGCTAGTCCGCCGGTCCTCCGCACTTTGCTGCGCGAAAGGACGGCCATAAGGAGCTAGTTTGCCTGCTATTTCAATGAAAGAATTGCTCGAAGCCGGCGTTCACTTCGGGCACCAGACCAAGCGCTGGAATCCAAAGATGAAAGAGTACATCTTTGGCGAACGTAACGGAATCTACATCATCGACCTTCAGAAAACCCTGAAGCTCTTCAAGGACGCCGCCCGCTACGTGGTGGAAATGTCCGCTCAGGGGAAGAACGTTCTCTTCGTCGGCACCAAGCGCCAGGCGCAGGAAGCCATCGCCGAAGAAGCCGGCCGCTGCCAGATGTACTACGTCAACCAGCGCTGGCTCGGTGGACTCCTCACCAACATGACCACGGTGCAGAAGTCGATCAAGCGTCTCAAAGAACTCGAGCAGATGGCGGCCGAAGGTTCTTACGGCGGCCGTCCCAAGAAGGAAATCGTCCGGCTGGAGCGCGAGCGGAAACAGCTCGATTCGAACCTCGCCGGCATCAAAGACATGCCCGGTCTGCCGGACGTGGTCTTCGTGATCGACTCCAACAAGGAAGCGATCGCCGTGAAGGAAGCCCGCCGCCACGGCATCCCGGTCGTCGCCATCGTGGACACGAACTGCGATCCCGACGAAGTCGATTGGGTCATTCCCGGTAACGATGACGCGTTGCGCGCCATCCGGCTTTTCACGAGCAAAATCGCCGAGGCCGTGATCGAAGGCCGTGGCCTCGCGACCGAACACGACTTCATGGCCGGTAAGGTAGCGGCGGATGGAGAAGGCGAAGACGGCGGTGCGTCGGAAGAGCTGCCCGCCGAGTATTCGCAGTACACGGACCCGCAATATGCCGCCCAGATCATGCAGGAAAGCCTGATGGTCGGCGACGCCGGCGCGAACCGCAAGGGACCGGCTTCGGAAACCGAAACCACGACCCCGGCCGCGAGCGAAGCGCCCGCGGAAGCCAGCCAGGCTTAATCGAGCCTGAGCGATTCAGACGGAAATCAAAGGGAACATGGCAGAAATCTCAGCAGCACTGGTGAAGCAGCTCCGCGAGCGTACCGGAGCCGGAATGATGGAGTGCAAGAGCGCTCTCAACGAAGCGAAAGGCGATCTGGCGGAAGCGGAAGTCGTA
>CAZWTH010000309.1:0-11176 GCA_964636715.1 uncultured Solibacteraceae bacterium
CCCCAGTTCGGGTGATTGAGCCAGTTGAAAGCTTCCGCGCGGAAGGTCAACCCGGTCTTCTCCGCGATCTGGAACGTCTTGAAAAGCCCCAGATTCCAGTTCGAGAAGCCCGCGCCATAAAATTCATCGCGGTAGCCATTCGAGAAGGTTCCAGGCAGCGGCTTCGTGAAGAATGCATTGCCGCTCGAATCCTTCGCCGCCAGCCATCCGCCGGCGCCGAACTGATGTGGATAATTGGGACTGCCATTCACCTGCCATGGCTGATTCTGGCTCTGGCCGATGCCGGCGAAATCGTCGCCCGTCTGCACGGAGAACGGCGTTCCGCTCTGCGCCTGGGTGATGCCGGTAATCTGCCAGCCGCCAAACAGCGCACCGGAGAATCCATTCGTCTTGTGATACGGCACTTCCCAGATCCAGTTGATGACAATGATCTGGGGAGTATCGAAGCTCGATGGACCCCAGAAGTCACTGGCGTCGTACGCGTTATACAAGATGTCCTTGCGTCCTGAAGCGTTGTCGTAGCTCTTCGAGTAGGTGTACGAAACGCCGAACGCCAGACCTTTCGTGAAGCGCCGGTTCCAGCCGACGTTCAATCCGTTGTAACTTGAACGCGCGGCATTCTCGGCGATCTGGATCTGGTTGAAACCCTTGTACGGCAGCAGCGAATAATAGTTGACGCCGCCGGGGCATGCGCCGTTCGGGCACGTGCCGACCGGCAGCTGATTCAGATTGCGAACACGCTCCAGCCACAGACCGACGCGGCCCACGTAGCTGACTTCCAGGTTCGAATCCCAGGGCAGCGCTCGCTGCACGGTCACATTCCAGTTGTAGGCCGTGGGGACCTTGTACACGGGATCCTGCGTCTGGATGAACTGCGTCGGCGTACCGGAACTCGCGGCGAGAGGATTATCGATCTGGCCGTTCGATACCGCTACATAACCCTGAAACGGGAAGTTGCCGCCGAGGAACGTGCCGTCGCTGACCGCCGGGCGATTCTTGAAACCGCCGCCGCCCGCGCGGAAAACGGTCTTCGAATCGAATTGATAGGTGAAGCCGAGACGCGGTACGAAATTGTTGTACTTCGTATCGGCATAGGAATTCGGCAGACCGTGCAGCAGCGTCTTCAGAATCGGGTCCGTGGAATTCGGGAAGCGGCCGATACCAGAGGACGGTATGCTCGCCCCCGGAATCACGATTCCGTTGTAGACATCGCCGCTGCCCGCGACGATCAGCCCGGTCTTCGGATCGATCGACACCGCTTTCGAGGGGTCATAGAAGCGCGCGTCGAACACATCGTAGTTACCCCACAACGCGTGATAAGGCTGCAGGATGGTTTCCCGGAAACCGATTTCGAGGCGGGCTTTCGGACTGATCTTCCAGCCATCCTGCACGAAGAACTCCACCATGTTGCCGCGCGAAAGCGTATAGTCGCGAGGTCCGATTTCGGCGTATGTATTGAACTGGCCGAGAGCCAGGCGCGCGATCGCCGGGGTGGTTCCGGCATCGCTGATTGTGAAGCCGCCGTTCTGGTTATTGGCGCCGCCGGGGATGCCGGTGATGTTCACCTGGTCGCGATCGTTCTGACCGGACCGCTCGAAGAGTACGCCCGCCTTGAAGGTGTGATTGCCCTTCACCCACGTGACGTTATCGGAAAAGTCATAGATCGGGCCGCCGGAGCGCGACGGATAGGGTCCGCCGTCGAACGTGGCGAATCCGGCCACGGCAACTGTCGGAACTTTGTTCGGGAGGTCCTTCGCGGCGGCGCCGTACAGGTAGGGATAAGTCACGCCGTACTTCGTCCGGTCCCATGCATTGCCGGGCAGGGTGATATCCACGTGATCCGCGCTGGCGCTCGCCAGGAATTCGTTGATCACAGTGGGCCCGAATATGTGGACGTAGTTGATCGACCCGGTTTGGTTCGGGCGATTGAGCTGCTCCGCAACAGTGGGGAACGTGCCGCGAAACGCGTTCTTGACGTAATAGTTATAGTTGAGGACGCGAACCCGGATCGTATCTTTCGAGGTCGGGAGGATATCCGACGAAATCGTATCCTTGCGGGTGTTGTCGATCTCGTTACCGGTGCCAATCCAGTTCGAGGTACCTGCCTGGAATCCGGCGATCGGCAGAGGATACATGCTCATCAACGCCATGCCGTTCGGGCTCTGCGCCGACAGCGGAATCACGTTATTCGGATACGGCGTACCGGTGGAATCGGTGACGGTGTAGGGCTTCGAGAAGTAGTTGTTCGGGGTGGTCAGCAATTCGCTGAAGTTACCCTGGCGCATCAGCAGGCTCGGGACAACGCCAGTGTTCGAGGGCGACGTCCGATAGCGCACCCATTCCTGTCCGAACAGGAAGAAAAATTTATTCCGGTCTTTATTAAATTTTTGCGGAATAAACACCGGTCCGCTGAAGTTGTAGCCGAACTGGTTGTATTTGAGCGGCTGCGGCTGGCTGTTGAGCGCCGCGAGGGGCGAGTTATTTCGGGCCCAGGTGTTGCCATCCATCGCGCTGTTCCGGAAAAATTCGTAGGCTGTGCCGTGGAAATCGCGCGAGCCGCTCTTCGTGACCACGCGAATCTGTCCCCCGCCGGAACGGCCGTATTCCGCGGCGTACGCGGAGGTCAGCACCTGCACCTCCTGCGTGGAATCGACATCGGCCGCGCCGATCGATGTGCCGTTCGATCGTGTGCGCGTGGCCACCGCGCCGTCGTAAAAGAAGACGTTGTCGTTTGGCCGGGAGCCATTCATCGAAAAGCCGCCGTCCGTGAGATTGAAGTTGAAATTGGAAAGCGATGCGCTCGACCGGACGCCCGGTTTGAGCGCCGCGAGCAGCACGGGATTGCGGCCGTTCAGCATCAGATCGCGCACCTGGCGTTCATCCACGGTCAGGCCGAGCGTGGCGCTTTCCGTCTGGAGGCGCCCAGGGTCCGCCGTGACAGAAACGGTTTCACTGGCCTGGCCGATTTCGAGTTTCACGTCCACGCCCAGCGGAACATTGGCGTCCAGCAGGTTTCCGGATTTGGTGGATTTTTTGAAACCGGGCGCTTCCACGGTGACCGTATAAGTCCCGGCCGGAATATTCGAAACCGTGTAGTTGCCCGCTTCGTTCGTCTCCGTGGCGCGGGAAGTTCCGGTCCCATCGTTGACCACCGTGACTTTCGCCTTTGGCACGGCGGAACCGCTTGGATCGTCTACAGTGCCGGTAATCGTGGAAAGATCGGATTGGCCCCAGGCGGCGGCCGCGGCGAAAATCACCGCCAGAAGCGTCCGGACACACTTCGACTTCAAACTCTGCGTATGGCTCATTGAGAACTCCCCCTCTTGAGTTGTCAGTTACCCCGTAAAAATCCAGTCTATTATGGCTGCATATTCTTAGTAATACTGTTGCTTATTTGTGTCATAACATTTTTCGTTTATTAACACAATGGTATTTTCAGTACGTCACGCCACAGTTAACTGGGAAATATGCGTTCGGGACTATTTCGAGCTAACATGTCAGCACATGAGAGATTCTCTTCCATGTTTCGACTCAGCACAAGCTTTGCGCTATACCTGTTGACCGGCTTCTTCGTGTACGCCGCGCCGCCCGTGGTGCGTTCGCCGGCAGGAATAGCCCAGGGCACAATCGAGAGTGGCATCCGCGTCTTCCGTGGGCTGCCTTATGCCGCTCCGCCCGTCGGCCCCTTGCGGTGGAAACCTCCCGTCCCAGCTCCTGTCTGGACCGGAGTCCGCGACGCGACGAAATTCGGCGCCGCCTGCTTCCAGCCAAAGCCGCGCGCCGCGAGCATCTATGCCGATCCCCCGGCGGAGATGAGCGAGGATTGTCTGTTTCTCAACATCTGGACGCCCGAGAAAGCGAAAAACGCCCCCGTGATGGTGTGGATTCACGGCGGATCTCTGACAGGCGGCGCGAGCAGCGAAACGATGTACGACGGCGCAGCGCTCGCAAGACTCGGCATCGTCGTGGTCAGCATCAATTACCGGCTGGGCGCGCTCGGCTATCTCGCGCTGCGGGAACTAAGCGCCGAATCGTCCGATCATGTTTCCGGGAACTATGGACTGCTCGATCAGATCGAGGCTCTGCGCTGGGTCAAGCGCAACGTCGCGGCGTTCGGAGGCGACCCCAATCGCGTCACGGCCGCGGGCGAATCCGCCGGGGGACTCAGTGTTTTGTATCTGCTGGCGTCCCCTCCGGCGCGCGGTCTCTTTCAGAGGGCGACCCTCGAAAGCTCGTATATGATCTCGACGCCCGAACTCCGCGAAAAGCGGTTCGGCGAAGAATCCGCCGAGTCGAGCGGCGCTCAGCTCGCGGCCAGACTAAAGGCTCGCGATCTCGCCGGCCTGCGGGCGATGGACGCTGGCGCGATCACGGAACAGGCGCCCCTCACCGGTTATCTGCCGTTTGGAACCATCGACGGACATGTGCTGACCCGGCAACTCGTCGAAACTTTCGATCGCGGCGAGCAGGCGCATGTCCCTGTGCTTGTAGGATCCAACACCGGTGAAATCCGCTCTCTGCGATTCCTCGCCCCACCGGCGCCGGCGAGTGAAGCAGCCTATACAGCCGCGATCCGCCAGCGCTACGGTCCGCTGGCCGACGCGTGGCTGCGGCTCTATCCCGCATCGAATCTCGCCGAAAGCATCCTCGCGGCCCCGCGCGACGCGCTCTATAGCTGGACCGCCCAGCGCGTCGCCACCAAACAAACCGCGGCCGGACAACCGGCGTTCCTCTACCTTTTCGATCACGGTTTCCCGGCAGCCGACGCGGCCGCGCTCCACGCATTCCACGCCAGTGAACTTCCTTACGTCTTTGGGACCGCCGATCGCCTCCCATCCGCCTGGCCAAAGATGGAGATGACGAGGGCCGAGACTCATTTCGCGGAGGCTATCAGAGACTATTGGGTTTCCTTCGTCAAAACGGGAACTCCGAGCGCCGGAGGCGAACCTCGCTGGCCGCCGTTCGGTTCGGCGAAATCATACATGAATTTCGGCGACGATCCGCGGCTGGACGCCAATCCCATGCCGGGCATGTACGGGCTTTATGAAGAGGTCCTCTGCCGCCGCCGCGCGGAAGGGAAGACGCCCTGGAACTGGAATGTCGGAATCGTGGCGCCGCCTCTGCCGGACGCCGCAGGTTGCCGCTAAGATTGCGCGATACTGGTTATTTGAGAACCTCACGAATTCTGTTCGCAATTGCCGCCGGCCTCGGAGCCTGGGTATTGGCGGCGACTGTCAGCACGGCCAATGTCCGCGAGCCTTCGGTAGACCTCATTCGAGTCCCGCAAAATGGCATCCAGCCTCAGGTGGTTGAGAGAGACGGCGTTGTTCATCTCCTCTACTTCACGGGCGACCCGGCAAAGGGTGACCTGAACTATGCGACGTCGCGCGACTTCGGCAAGACTTTTTCGAAATCCATCCGGGTGAACAGCGAGCCGGGTACAGTGATGGCGACCGGCAATATCCGCGGCGGCCAGTTGGCTATCGGCGCGAATGGACGAGTGCACGTCGCATGGATCGGTTCCTCAGCCGCGATGCCGCGCGCCGCCCGGAACTCGGCGCCTGTTCTCTACGCCCGATTGAGCGACTCGAAAGATCGTTTCGAGACCACCCAGCGCGTCAATCAGGCTTCGTGGGGCGCCGACGGCGCGAGTATTGCCGCCGATTCCCGCAACAACGTTTACGTCTTCTGGCACGCTCAGCCTCCCGAGGGAAAAGACGAATCGAACCGCCGCGTCTGGATGGCGCGCTCCGCCGACAGTGGAAAGACTTTCGAAGGCGAAAAGATCGCGTATGGCGAATCCACCGGCGTTTGCGGCTGCTGTGGAAGCCGCGCCCTCGCTGCCGCGGACGGAACCGTGTACATGATGTTTCGAGCGGCTACGCAGATGGTGAACCGCGATATGTATCTGCTCTCTTCCACGGATCGCGGCGCGACATTTCACGGCGCCGATATCTCCCACTGGAATATCGGAGCCTGCGTGATGAGTTCCGCGGCTCTGACACAGAGCGGTAAAGATATTTTTTCCGCGTGGGAATCGGAGAAGCAGGTCTATTTCGGACGAGTCGATCAAAGCACTCACAACCTTGCTGGAAATGTCGCGGCGCCAGGCACAGGCGTCAATCGAAAATATCCGGCGCTCGCGGTCAACGGCAACGGCCAGCTTCTGTTTGTCTGGACCGAAAACATGGCCTGGGGTAAAGGCGGATCCGTGGTCTGGCAGACCTACAATCGCAGCCTTCAGCCGGAAGCCACACGTGGCCAGATGTCCGGCGTTCCTGGCTGGAGTTTAGTCGCCGCCTTCGCGCGTCCCGACGGTAACTTCACAGTCATCTATTGACATGTTAGGTTGACTCACACTTACCCCCTGAGTAAGTTCCTCTAACTGGAACCGGTTCCGTAAACCTTTGAGTTGTGCAATGTTACGGAATGGTGTATATATTGAGCTGTCGCAGATTGGGGAATCTGCGCTCTCAAAACGGTTCAAGGGGGAACCAATGAGCAAATTACGGCTTTGTGCAGCCGCCTTTGTGGCGGCCACGGGGATTTCTGCGCTTTTGTGGGGCCAGGCGGTGAATGGCAGTCTCGTGGGGACCATTACGGATACGTCCGGTGGCGTTGTCCCGAACGCTAAAGTAACCATTCTGGAGGTCAACACCAACGCCTCCCGCAACTCGAACACAAACGACAGCGGAAACTACAGCTTCACCGATCTGCCGCCCGGCACTTATCGCGTGGACGTGGAAGCAAAGGGATTCAAGCACGAAGTCCGGACCGGCATCGATATCCTGGTGAACCAGACGCCTCGTGTGGATATGCAGATCCAGCCCGGCGCCGTTTCCGAAACGATTGAAGTATCGGGCGAGCCACCGGCATTGCAGACAGACCGCGCCGATACCAGCTCACAGATCGAGCTGGCGCAAACCGCGAATCTTCCCATCGGCACCAACCGGAATTTTCAAAGCCTTCTGAATCTGGTTCCGGGCACTACGCCCGCAAGCTTTCAACACTCCCAATTCTTCAACGCCGCGAGCTCGCTGCAAACCGAAGTGAACGGCCAGATGCGTCAGGGCAACAGTTACCAGATTGAAGGTATCGACGATAACGAGCGCACCGGTCTTCTGCAAATCCTGGTTCCGCCGATCGAAGCAATACGAGTCGTCGATGTTTCCACGAGCAACTTTGAAGCCGAGCTCGGCCGCGCCTCGGGCGCCAATGCGAACGTCGTGCTGAAATCCGGAACCAACGATCTGCACGGCGGCGCTTACGAGTTCCTACGCAACAGCGCGTTGAACGCGCGTAACTTCTTCGATACGTCTATCGGCCACCTTGCTTACAACTATGTGGGCGGCAATGTGGGCGGCGCGATCAGGAAGAACAAGCTGTTTTACTTCGGCGATTATCTGAAGATCTACGACCACGAAGCCAATTCGAACACCGGCACAATTCCCCCAACACCGTGGCGAACGGGCGATTTCAGCGCGGCCAATACCACAATCTACGATCCCGCGACCGGCAATGCGGACGGGACCGGAAGAACGCCGTTTCAGGGGAACATCATCCCTTCCAGCCGGATCAATTCGATTTCGGCGAAGATCATCGCCCTGACGCCGAATCCCAATCAACAGATCAACAACACGACGCCCAGCAACAATTACTTCGCGCTGCTGCCGTTCACGAAGGACACGGATTCGTTCGACACCAAGATCGACTTCAATATGTCCGCCAACAACCGTCTCAGCGGACGCTTCAGCTATGCGCGGCCCGTCGTCTTCCAGGCGCCGATTTTTGGCAGCGTCGCGGGCGGCTTCGCGCAGGGCGCGTTCCAGGGAACGAGTATTCAGAAAACCTACAGCGCGGGTATTAATTACAATCGCGTCTTCTCTCCCACTCTGATCGCCGAGCTTCGGGTGGGCGTTGCTCATTACCACAATGACGCGCTGCCTTCCGATTACAACGAGAACGAAGCGACGACCCTCGGTATTCCCGGCGCCAATATCGATCCGTGGACCAGCGGAATTCCTTCGATCAACATCAACGGGTTCAGTACGCCCATCGTCGGCTATTCCGCCAGTCTGCCCTGGAGCCGCGCGGAGGTGAACGCCAGTATTTCCAATAGCTGGACGAAGACCCTCGGCAACCACACGATTAAATGGGGCGCCGATTACCGCCGTATTCGCGACGACTTGTTACAGACGCAGACCGTCAACCCGCGCGGCCAGTACAACTTCGACGTCAACCAGACATCGCTGAATCCGGCCGCCGGATCGTCCCAGCCCAAGACCAGCGCCGCGAACAACATGGCGAGCTTCCTGCTCGATCAGGCCAGTTTCGCCGGGCGCGATCTCGCCGCGGGATACTTCCCGGCGATCCGCGGCAACGAGCTGTTCCTTTTCGTGCAGGACAAGTGGCAGGCCACGAGCAAACTGACGGTCGACCTCGGTCTTCGATGGGAACTCTATTCGCCCTTTACGCCCCGCTTCCCGGGCGGCTTTTCGAACTACAACCCGCAAAACAATACTTTGGAGATCGCCGGGATCGGCTCCATACCGATGAATCTCGGGATGGAAACGCATTACAAGAATTACGCGCCTCGTCTCGGCTTGTCTTACCGGTTGAACGAAAAGACCGTTATCCGGAGCGGGTTCGGAATCACCTATACGCCCTTCCCCGATAACACCTACGCGTTCAACTATCCGGTGAAGCAGAACAAGCAGTACAACAGTACGAACTCATTTGGAGTGGCCGTGCTCGACGATGGGGTGACGCCGGCGACATTCCAGAACGGATTTCCCGTTCCTGTGTATGCCACAATTCCCGCGAATGGCGTAATCACCAACCCGGACCCCAAGCAGTCCGATTTCGTGATTCCGAAAAACTTCAAGAACCCCAGCGTGCAGTCCTGGAATCTTGCAGTGGCGCGGTCGCTGCCGGCGAACTTCACGCTCGATGTCGCGTACGTCGGAAATCACGGCGTCGATTCGGTGGTGCAATACAACCTGAATCTGCCGACCAGCGTTTTGGGCGGCGGCAACAACTCCCGGCCCATGGTGGCGCAATTCGGGCGCAGCGCGGACACCACGATTTTCTTCGTGGGGTCGTCAACCCACTATCATGCGCTGCAGGTAAAGCTCAACCGGCGGTTCAGCAAAGGGCTGGGGATCACCACGTCCTATACCTTCGGCAAGGGGATGTCGTATCAGACGGGCGACGATGGCGGTCTATGGACCTATATCGATCAGCGCCGCGGCTACGCCCGCACCGATTTCGACCGCACCCACACGTTCACGCAGAGCTACGTTTACGAGTTGCCGTTCGGCGTTGGCAAGAAGATGTTGAATCATGGAATAGCGGCTCAGGCTCTGGGAGGTTGGCAGGTCAACGGTATTCTCAGCATCCTGAGCGGTACGCCCATGACTTTCACCGCGAATGGCGGGACTCTCAACACCCCCGGTGAGCCTGCCACGGCGGATCAGGTCGGACCGTACAAGGTGCTGGGCGGTATCAACACTCCTGCCCGGGGCGGCAGCGCATATTTCGACACATCCGCCTTCGTGCAGCCCGTCTACAATCCGTCCCCTGGCGTTTACCGCGTCGGCAACTCGGGACGTAACATCGCTTCGGGTCCGGGGTATTACAACCTCGACGCGTCGCTGTTCAAGATTTTCGCGCTCAAGGAAAAATTCAAGCTGGAAGTTCGGGGAGAAGCCTTCGGCGTGCTCAACAACCCGCACTGGAGCAATCCGCAAACGAATGTGAGCAACGCGAATTATGGTTACATCACGGGAGCCAGCGGCGGCCGCACCATGCAACTGGGGCTGAAGCTGACGTTCTAGCCCGCGATTGAAGAGACTGCCCGGACTGACTTCAGGCGTCCGTCCGGGCTGCGCTCCCGCGCCAGAAATCATAATATGATTACAACTGCGCGCGGAAACCATCCCCATGAGTCGCCTGAAAACCGCCATTTGTCTTTCCCTTCTCGGCGAGTTTGTTCTCGCTATTCCCGCCGCGCACGCCCAGGCCGCCGCTGACGCGTTTGCAACCAAAGTCCGTCCCGTCCTCGAACAAAACTGCTTCGCGTGCCACGGCAGCGATATGCAGACCCAGGGAATCGACTTTGCAGCCTTCAAAAACGGCTCGGACGCGGCGGCGAAACCCGATCTCTGGCGCAAGGTGCGCGAAAAGCTCGATGCGCATCTGATGCCGCCGCCTCCGATCCCGGGTCTGAGCGCGGCGGATAGCGCAAGCGTCATCCAATGGATCGATTCCGTCGCGGGCGCAACCAAAACGGCGTCCGCAAGCGCCGCCAGCGATCCGGGCCGCGTCACGGCGCGCCGTCTCAACCGCGTGGAGTTCAACAACACGGTGCGCGACCTCCTCGGCGTGGCTGTCCGGCCCGCTGACGATTTCCCGATCGACAACCAGGGCTACGGTTTCGATAACAACGGCGACGTCCTGACGCTTTCCCCCATGCTGATGGAGAAGTACATGGCCGCGGCCCGTTCCATCTCGCGCGTGGCGGTTTACGGCGAGCCCTACGAGAAGACGCCGGGGATTGCCGGCAAGCTTCTGGTGAAGACCGTTCAGGACGATGGCCAGGTCAGCGGCAACACGATCGGCTTTTCCATCCGCGGAACGCTGGACGGGACTTTCCGGTTTCCCGTCGAGGCGGACTACGTCCTTCAGTTCCGCATCTCGAACCGCCGCGGAAGATCGCCGGGCGTGGCGCTTACGACGGCAGGCCGGGGCGGGCGCGGGGCTTCCGGCGGCCGCGGCGGTGGACGCGCCGCACAACCTGTCACACCGGAACAACTCGCGGCCATACGAGAAGCGCAGCGCCTGGCCGCGCCGCCAGTCGAACTCGATATCGATGTGGATGGCAAACAGGTCCACAAGGAGATGATCGAGGGCGAGGAGGCCTACACGTACACTCGGGGCCCCACGACCGCGCGGATCCATGTGACCGCTGGCGAACACCGCATTCAGGCTTACTTCCCCGATAACGCGAAGCTCGATAATCCACGCACCAATCTGAACCCCGATGGACGGCGCAGGCTCGGCGGCGAGTTTGTGGAGATTCTGGGCCCTTATAATCCGGCTCCGGGCCATCCCGCCAGTTACTCGAAGATTTTCGTCTGCGCCACTCATGACGCCGTCTGCGCGCGCAGGATCGTCG
>CAZWTH010000310.1:0-19398 GCA_964636715.1 uncultured Solibacteraceae bacterium
GCAAGTTCGGGATCCGTCATGATCGTCGCCGGATTCGAATTGACCAGGATCACTTCGAAGCCATCGGCCATGAGCGCCTTGGTGGCCTGCGTGCCGGAGTAATCGAATTCGCAGGCCTGTCCGATCACGATAGGACCGGACCCGATGATGAGAATGCGGTGGATGTCGTTTCTGCGCGGCATCTGTCGTCTACTTATCCGCCATGAGTTTTACAAAATCGTCGAACAGGTAATGCGAATCGTGCGGACCGGGGGCCGCTTCGGGATGGTATTGCACGCAGAACACCTTCTCGCGCCGGTGGCGGAAGCCTTCAAGCGTCTGGTCATTCAGATTCACGTGCGTGATCTCGACGTCGTTCGCGTTCAGCGAATCGGGATCCACCGAGAACCCGTGGTTGTGCGAAGTGATTTCCACGCGATTGGTGATCTGGTTCAGCACCGGATGATTGCCGCCGCGATGCCCGAATTTCAGCTTGTACGTCTTCCCGCCCAGCGCCAGCCCCAGAATCTGATTCCCCAGGCAGATACCGAAAATCGGCGTCTTGCCGATCAGCTTGCGCACGTTGCCGATCTGCGCGCTGAGCGGCTCCGGATCACCAGGTCCATTCGAGAGAAACACGCCATCTGGTTTGAGCGCCATCACGTCTTCCGCGGATGTGAGCGACGGCACCACCGTCACTTTGCAGCCGGAATGCACCAGGCGCCGAAGGATGTTCTGCTTGATCCCGAAATCGTAGGCGACCACGTGGTGCTTCGGCTCCGCCGCTTCGCCCACGAGATCCGACGGGGAGCACTGCGCCACGCCTTCGGTCCAGATATATTGTTCCGGCGTGGAAACGCGCGTCGCGAGGTCGAGCCCGGCCATCGACGGAATCTTCCGCGCCTTCTCCACCAGCTTCGACGCGTCTTTTTCAGTGGCCGAAAGCACGCCCCGCATCACGCCGCGGCTGCGCAGATGGCGCACCAGCGCGCGCGTATCCAGATCGGAAACCACCGGAATGCCCGATTTCGCGAGGAATTGCCGCGCTTCCGTATCCGAGCGCCAGTTACTGGTGACCGCGGAAAATTCGCGCACGACCAGGCCTTCGATGCACGGCTTCTTCGCTTCGTTATCCGAAACAGCGGTGCCGTAGTTGCCAATCTGAGGGTTTGTGAGAATGACGATTTGCCCGGTATAGGAGGGATCGGTGAAGATTTCCTGATAGCCGGTGAGGGATGTATTGAAAACGACTTCGCCGGAGCGTTCAGCGGGCGCACCAAAGCTCCTGCCCTCGAAGACCGTACCGTCTTCCAGAGCCAGGATTGCAGAATCCAACAATGTCCTCCAGGTTTTTAAGATTGCGAAGCGGAGTAAGAACTATTGTACGCTACCGTTTTCGGGCGCCATGGAAACCACGCGGAGCGTTTTGCTCTTTTCGTCGTACGCGCCCGTCACGCGTACTTTCTGGCCCGCGTATTTCGCGGACGTCTTCTGATCGCTGAGCTTCATCACGGCGCCGCCGCTCGCGAGCGCATAGGCGTATGAGCCGCGCGCGCAGACCCGGACACACTCAGCGTCGGACTTGTCTTTCATCATATTGGCGTGCGGTTTGGCACCGCACATCGTATCGGTGATAACGCCGCTGAATTCGTTCGCGGCGGGGGCCGCGAAAATAACCGCCGCAACTGCGAAGCACGCCAGAGTGAGTTTGCCGGTCATTGCTGTCTCTTTAACCGCACCCGGAGAAATACGCTGCCTCCCACCGGATGATCCCCATAATAAGGCTTGATCGCGGACGGCAGCGAATACGCGGTCACGTTGAATCCAATTCCTGTCTCGAGCGCGCTCCACAAATCGAAGTCGCGCGTATATCCGGCCGTGTAACTGCCCACCCGAAACGTACTGCCCGCCGTCGCATCGAGCGCCGATTCAATGGCCGGCTGCGCGGCGAACAGCTCATCCTTATCCACCATTTCCGCGCGTCCCGTGAGGAAATTCTTCGCGCCGACAGGCACAACCGATTCGATCAGATACGAATTCAGATTGCGCTGTGTCGCGGTGTCGTGATTGCGGCCCCAGATCAGGCTGGTCGACCAGGCCGAATCGCCCATCGGCCTTGTGTATTCCACTGACGACGTCAGCCGGATCTGATCGCCGGCGCCGGGCCCTTCCGGCTGCGCAATGCGCCCACCCGAAAATTGCGCCGCCCAATTCTTCGACGGCAAATACCAGAGCCGCCCGGACCACGAGTCGATCGCTCCGGTTTCGATGATCCAGCGGTCTTCGCCCGGTTCCCTGCCGTGAAATCCGCTGGCTTCGAGACGAAACTGTTTGCGCGAGATTCCGGCGGTTATCACTTCATAGGCGATGTGCGTCGAATCCTGCCAGTGGTGCGAAAGCGCGGCCTGCGGGAGTTCCATGGCCGATGCCCGATGTGGATACGCCGGAGGTCCGAGCGCGGGATCGCCTACCGGCGCGGCGTAAAGGGTGAGGAACGTCTGGTCCGCAATCTCATGCGTGTAGCGGAACCCCAGCCCCATCACGAAATTGTGTGGATGCTGCGCATCGACAAGCGGCTGTCCGTACGCTGTTTCGCCGGTCTGGAACAACAGCGGATACCGGCGGCTCGTGACCGTGGCCGGCTCCAGGCTCAGCATCAGTTCCGGATCAAAGCTGCCCTTCGCCCCCACGCGATGCGAGGCGGACGCCATCAGCCAGTTGGGCGAATACAGCTTATCGGCGCCGCGCGGACCCGATTGCTGCGTCTCCACCAGAAACGCGTTCGCCATGAACATGAAGTTCCACTGGCCGTGGTGATACATCGCCATCGGCATCGGCCAGGAGAGCGGATTCTGTGAAGTTCCGGACGCGAGGTTCATGGCCTGCATGCCCGCCGGATTCATATCCGCCATGCCCATTCCGGACTTCGCATGCATGTCCATTCCCGGCATATCTGCCATCTGCGCCCACGCAGCCAGGGGAATCAGCGCCGCAAGCCATCGCACGTTTTGATTCTGCCATGCGGCCCATTAAAAAAAGCGCGGAGTGAAATTTCCACTCCGCGCCCAAAGCCCGCCTCGCGGCGGCAGTCTATTTATAGGGCCCGAAAACCACCATCACGCCCAGCGTCAGCGTCGTCTGGCTGTCCACGCTCGAGGGCGCCGTGCCCTTGTTGAAAAACGGCACGTCCGACATGTCGTGCCTTGCTTCCGCGCGCGCGATGAACATGTCGCTGAACTTGAATTCGCCGGTCGCCGTGAATTCGCCCAGGTTCTGCGCCGTGCCGGTTGAGAAGCCCTGCGCGTCCTTGAAATATTCGCCGCGCCCGGTCAGCGCAAATTTTTTCGTCGCCTGATATTTCGCCGCCGCGGCAATACCGCCCCAGGTGGCGTGTCCGCCGAACGGATCGTTGTTGCGCCCGTAATCGCCGTTGATATAAAAACTCAGGTGGCTGTTCGCATTCACAAGCAGCGTGGTATCGAGCAGATGCCGGATGCCGCTCGACGGCAAACCCGCGACCACCGGATTGTTCGGCCCCACATAATAATTCACAAACCAGTTATATGGCCCCTTCACCACCGCCGACGTCAAACCCACATTGGTGAAGCGATGCCCGCCATCCGTCTCGTTCCACGGATTCACTACCTGAACGCCCACCGTCCAAACCTTGTTGACTGGCGTTGTCACCTTCACGCCGAAGTGGTAATAAGGCAGCGCCCAGGCAAACAGCAGCGACCGGCTGTAGTTCCAGTTCGCGTTCGCTTCGATTACTTCCGCGCCCGCAGACGTCACAAACGTTCCGAAATCGATTTCCGTCCCGTGCATGTTCTTCGGCTTCGCAATCACATACATCTGCTCGAAGTAACGCAGCGCCTTGTGGTCCGCCACCGCCGGATCGAACGAGTGAATCAGACGCATCGTCTCGCCCGTGCCCACATCGAAATGGAAGCCGAAAATCGAATCGGATTTATCCACCGTGAACTTGATGAGGCTCAGTTCCGGCTGCCCGTTGATGATGTCGAAATTCTGGAGCTGGTTATACGCTCCGAGCGGCCCGCCCGATGGATGGTTCGTATTGTCATTGATGTAACCGTCGATCAGACCGCTGAACACGAACCCGCCGAACTTCGGCGGCGGCGTGGGCGCGGGGGCTGCCGCCGCCGCGCTCGAATCGGGCGTCTGCGCCTGATCGTCCGGACCCTCCGCATACATTACGCTCGCTAAAGACACGATTGCCAGCAGGCAAATTGGAATTCTCATGTGAGTTCTCCCTTAGTTGGTTGACATGAGACGGACAGTTTCGAACACTGTGTCCGGGCCTCAAGCAGCCAGTTTACGGGCGCACGAACCCACAACGGAAATAGAATTCTTGAATGCGCCAGATACGCGGAACGCATAGCTGGCAACTACCACGAAGGACTCCACTTAATCGCGGCGTCACATCACGATTCGGAATATTCTAAATGTCGTAGTATAAGGAAAATTCATACGGATGGGGCCGCAGCCGCACCGCGTCCGCTTCATGCCGGCGCTTGTAATCGATAAACGTCTCGATCAGCTCTTCGGTGAACACATCGCCCTTCAGCAGGAAGTTGTGATCGTCTTCGAGACACCCCAGCGCTTCGTCGAGCGACCCCGGCATCGAAGCGACCGACTTCATTTCTTCCGGCGTCAGATCGTAGATGTCTTTATCCAGCGGCTCGCCCGGCTCGATTTTATTGAGCACGCCATCGAGGCCCGCCATCAATAGAGCCGCGAACGCGAGATAAGGATTGGCCGAAGGATCGGGCGGCCGGAACTCCACGCGTTTCGCTTTGGGGCTCGCCGAATACATCGGAATGCGGCACGCCGCGGATCGATTGCGCCGTGAGTAAGCCAGATTCACCGGCGCTTCATATCCCGGCACCAAACGTTTGTAACTGTTCGTGGTGGGCGCAATAATCGCCGAAAGCGCGCGCGCATGCTTCAGCAGGCCGCCGATGTAATGCAGCGCCATCCGGCTCAGCCCGGCGTATTCATCGCCCGCGAACAGCGGCTTCGATTCCTTCCAGATCGATTGGTGCACGTGCATGCCGCTGCCGTTGTCCCCAAACAGCGGCTTCGGCATAAACGTCACGGTCTTGCCATACTGATGCGCCACGTTGCGGACGATGTACTTGTACGTCATCATGTTGTCCGCCGATTTCACCAGCGTGTTGAAGCGCTGGTCGATCTCGCTCTGCCCCGCCGTCGCCACTTCGTGGTGATGGCACTCGATCTCGAGCCCGCAGCGCTCCATCGTCGCCACCATTTCGGACCGCAGTTCCTGATAGTGATCGGTCGGCGGCACCGGGAAGTAGCCTTCCTTGTAGCGCGGCCGGTAACCGAGATTGTTCTCCTTGCGCCCCGAATTCCAGCGGCCTTCTTCCGCGTCGATGAAATAAAAACCCGAGTGCGCGTTCTGATCGAACCGCACGTTATCGAAGATGAAAAACTCCGCTTCCGCGCCGAAGTACGCGATATCGCCCGCGCCAGTGTTCTGCAGATAGAGTTCGGCTTTCTTCGCGATCCACCGCGGATCGCGCTCATAATTCTGCCGCGTCAGTGGATCGCGCACATCGCCGATCATCACGAGCGTCGGCGTCTCCATGAACGGATCCATGAAAGCGGTGGAAGCGTCCGGGATCAGCAGCATGTCGCTTTCGTTGATCGCCGCCCAGCCGCGAATGCTCGAGCCGTCGATACCGAAACCATCGGTAAAGGAACTTTCGCTCAGCTCCTTGATCGGATACGAGATGTGATGCTGCAGCCCGGGAATATCGGCAAAGCGGACATCCACCTGCTTGGCCCCATTCTCTTTCGCGAACTGCAGGACTTCATTCGGTGTCATAGCGGACTCTCCAGGTTCGCATTCTACTAAATGATCGAGCCGCCGCTCACATTAATACTCTGCCCGGTGATAAAGCGCGCGCCTTCGGAGCAAAGAAACGCAACCACGTCCGCCACCTCTTCCGGCGTGCCGATCTTTCCCATCGGCTGACGGCGAATGGCGAATTCCAGATTCTTCGGATCGGAGAAGAACGGTTCCGTCATATCGGTGGTGATGTAACCCGGCGCCACAGAGTTCACCAGAATCCGGCGCGGCGCGAGTTCGAGCGCCCAGTTCCTCGTCAGGCTATCGATCGCGGCTTTCGTAGCGCCGTAGAGACTGCGTCCCGAAGGCGTAGCGATACGACCTGCGACGGATGAAAGGTTCACAATCCGCGCGCCGTCGTTCAGAAGCGGCAGCGCGCATTGCGTCACCCAGAACGGCCCGCGCAGATTAGTGTGGAGCATCTCGTCGACCGCGTGCTCCGTCGACGAGCCCATCGGCGTAGACCGCCAGATACCGGCGTTGTTGATGAGGAAATCGATGCGGACAGTCGCCAGTTCCGCGAACATCGCTTCAATCTGCGCGACGGAACTCATGTCCGCCTGGACCAGCCGGACGTCGCCGCGAATCGCCGCCGCCGTGTGCTCCGCCGCCGTCAGGTTGCTGTTGTAGTGCAGGATGATGCTCGCGCCGTCGCGCGCCAGCGCCTGGCAAATCGCCCGTCCAATGCCGCGCGAACCTCCTGTAACCAGTGCTGTTTTGCCGAGGAGAGGTTCCATCCCTCCTATTTTGAGGGATTGATCCGGACCGTCAGAGGCCGGCGCTCCGACGTGATCCGAAATCCGCCATTCGCGGCCGGCTTCTCCACAACCCACTTCATCGTGATGCAATCGAGATCCGGCGCGCGCCACTCCGTGTACCGGCTTTGGTCGGATTTGTCCTCCGGATAGCGGAGGACCGTCGTCTGGTACCCGAGCACCGTCGCATTTCCCGTCACCGCGGTTCCCGGCATCGAACAATCGCTGGACATGGAGGACGGGGCGCTATCGTTCATACCGAACCACCGATGAATCATGTCGAAGAATTGCATGTGCGCGGACATAAACACATTGTCCGGGACGTGGCGCTGGAGGATAATTTCCCTGCCATGGACGGCCGTGGAAGCGCGCACCTCCCGCACGGTGAATGAGCCATCGTCGCTATAAACGCCGGATTCCGAGAGCAGATTGAATCGCGCTCCGGAAGGCGCGAATACCTGCGGGAATGCAACGCCGATACCGAAGAGGCACATCACCGCGCCAGCCGCCACTCCGGCAAACAGCCCTTTGCTGAGATGCCACGAAGGCCACGCGAACCGCCGCGGGCGCGCCTGCATGCCCCGAATCCGTCCGCGCAGTTCCGCGCCCGGCTCCGGCGCCTTCCACCGATTCAGCATTTCATCGAGTTCGGTATCGTTCATCTGCTTCTCTCCGTTCCCGCCGCGTACGCCGCGAGCGTTTCCTTCAACTGCCCCCGCGCCCGCTGCAGACGCGACTTCACCGCCGTCACCTCTATCTCCATCACTCGCGCGATCTCCGCCAGCGGCAGTTCTTCGTAATGAGCCAGGATGAGGACTTCCCTCTGTCCTTCCGGCAGGCGCCTCACCGCTCGCGCGACCGCCGCTTCCAGTTGCGCGTGAAACACCGCGCGCTCGGGCGAAGGCTCACCGGAAACACGCTCGTCATCCTCCGCGGTCACGGTCCGCTTCGCCAGAAGCTTCAGAGCCTGATTGCGCGCCACCCCGAACAGATACGTCCGCATGGGCGTGCGGCTGGCGTCATAGGCGGAATTCGGCCGTAGCGCCGCGAGAAAGCACTCCTGCACAATGTCCTCGGCGTCCGCCACCGACCCCGTCATCCGGTAGGCGAAGCGAAACAGCGGAGGCAACAGCGAATCCGTGTCCATGTCCCTCAAAACAGTATTACCGCCCGCGAACAAAAAGAATCGGTCAATACTGGCATAATCGGCTCATGAGGGTTCTGGCGATCGCCGCGCTCGTCAGTTTCGGCATCACAGGCGCACAGACGGCGAAACACGAAGTCGCCGTTGCGGCGGCGGCGAATCTGAACGCGGTTTTCCAGAGGCTGGGCCCGCAATTCGAAGCCGAAACCGGCATTCATCCGGTCTTCAGTTTCGCCTCTACCGCGCAATTGGCTGCCCAGATCGATAGCGGCGCTCCTTTCGACGTCTTCGCCGCCGCCGATACCGAACACGTAGACGCGCTCGAAAAAAAATCGCGCATCGTGCCGGGATCGCGCGCAGTGTACGCGACCGGTATCCTGGCCCTCTGGATTCCGCCCAGTTCTCATGCGGCCGTTTCGAAGCCCGCCGACCTCACCCAGCCAACCGTAAAAGTTATCGCAATCGCGAAGCCGGAACTCGCGCCTTACGGACTCGCGGCGCGCGAAACCCTGCAAAAGCTCGGTATCTGGAACCAGGTGGAATCGCGCGTCGTTTATGCCGATAACATCAACATGGCGAAACAGTACGGCTCTTCCGGCAACGCCGACGCCGTGTTCACGGCTTGGTCGCTGATTCTCAAAGAAAGCGGCAAAGTCATCCCCGTGGATGATAATCTTCATTCGCCCATTGAACAGGCGCTCGGCATCGTCGCCGCGTCGAAAAATCAGAACGCCGCCAAAGCGTTCACCACATGGCTGCTGACCGGCCACGGCCGCGATGGCCTCCGGGCTTTCGGCTATAAGGTTGGGCATTGACGCTCGATTCTTCGGTCATTGTCCGCGGGCTTTCGATCGTCCTGATCGATCTCCTGCTCGCCGGCGATAATGCCCTGGTCCTGGCGATGGCCGTGCGCGGCCTGCCTGCGGGCCAGCGGAGGGCCGCCATCTGGGCCGGTGCGGGCGCGGCCGTCATCCTGCGTATCCTGATCACCATCGTCGCCGCACGGCTGCTCGATGTCGAATTTCTCAAGCTGGTGGGCGGCGCGCTCGTCATCTGGATCGCGGTGAAGGTTCTCGCCGACGCCGGCGCGCACGAAAAAGACATCCCCGCCCGGGGCCGTCTTCTGCAGGCTATCTGGATGATCGTCTTCGCTGACATCACCATGTCGGTCGATAACGTTCTCGCCATCGCGGGCGCCGCCGCCGGTCACATCGGGCTCATCATTTTTGGCCTCGGCGTCAGCATTCCGCTGGTCGTTTTTTCGAGCAATCTCATCGCGAAACTGATGGATCGCTACGCGTTTATCATCTATATCGGCTCGGCGATTCTGGGACGCGTCGGCGGGGAAATGATGATGACCGATCCCTGGGTCGAGAAGACGTTTCACCCATCGCAAACCCTCATCTGGACGGTAGAGGGCGTTCTGGTCGTTGCCGTTGTTCTCGTCGGCCGGTACCTGTGCCGGCGCCGGCCGTCCAAAAAATAGGTGTCACAAAACCGGGTGTCACAAATCGGCGCTCTCGGGCATTCGAGTATTGTGCAGGCGCCGTGCGAGGCCGTCCCGGAATCGGCCGCCGATTTCGAAACGCTTTTCCATCTGCACTACGACCGGATCGCGTACGCGATCGCGCGCATCGTGGGCGATCCCGCGCGCGCCGAGGAACTGGCGATGGAAGCCTTCTGGAAATTCTGGCAATCGCCCGAAGCGCACAACGAAAAGGCCGGTGGCTGGCTTTACCGGGTGGCGATCAATCTCGGCCTCTATGAACTGCGGCGCCGGGCGCGTCACGCTCGCTTCGAGCGGCTGTTCCGTCGCAGTTCCCCCGCAACGCCGGAAGAAATTCAGGCGGCCGACGAAGAACAGCGCCAGGTCCGCGAGGTTCTCTCACGCATGAAAACACGCGACGCGGAGCTTCTGTTGCTTCGCAACAACGATTTGCGCTATGAAGAAATCGCCGCCGCCCTCAGGCTGAACCCGGCATCCGTGGGTACCCTGATCGCCCGTGCGCGCGAGGCTTTTCGAAAGGAGTATGTGAACCTTTATGGCGAACCACGACTGGGTCGATAACCGCCTCGCGGCGCTCGCGCCGGATCGCGCCTGGACGCCCAACTCCGCCCGTACGCTCGCCCGCCTGCGTACTCGTGCGGTACGCGTCCGCCGCTGGGTATGGACGTCCGCAGTCGCCACCGCGGCCTGCATCACTCTGTTCCTCTTCCCCGCTCCCCGCGCCTGCGCCGAACAACCGGGTCCGTGCGTGCTGCGCGTGCTGGGCGTTGCGCCCGCGCCGGTCACGCTCGAAGTCAGCCCGGAATTCCGCGCTGCGTTCGATCGGGATATTCTGCCGCAACTCACCGATCCCTGGATTGTCTCCGGCAAAGTGAAGGTGATCTATCGCGATCAGGCTACCCCGATCGTCCTGAACCATGATGGGGAGAGCGAAGTCGTTGCGCCCATAAATCTGGAAAACCGACTCCATTCGACGGTGAGGCCATAACTTCGTGACCATGGTAATATGACCATAGAATGAAACGCCAGATCGCAGCCGGGGAATTCAAGGCCAAATGCCTTGCCTTGCTGGATGATGTTCAGCAAAAGCACGAGGAGATCGTTGTCACCAAGCGTGGCAAACCCGTGGCGCGTCTCGTGCCCGTAGAGGAAGAAAAGAAGCGTCCGCTTTTCGGATACATGAAAGGGACTTTCGCTATAACGGGCGACATCATGGCTCCAAGCGGAGAGATTTGGGATGCAGAACGGTAGCGGGTTGCATCACCCGCTGCTCATTGATACCCACTACTGGCTCTGGCTGGCAGGTGGCGACAAAGAACGGCTGACATCCTCCGTGATCAATCTTCTCCAGGATGCCGCCGATCATGACGGACTTTTGGTTTCCGCGATTTCTGTGTGGGAAATCGCGATGCTCGACGCAAAAGGAAGAGTGCAGCTCTTCAAGACATGCGCACAATGGGTTGACGAAGCGCTGGCGATTGCCGGCCTGACACTGGCGCCACTCTCGCCTGCCATCGCGATTGAGAGCAATCACCTGCCCGGCGAGTTCCACGGGGATCCCGCAGATCGCATCATCGTGGCGACAGCCAGAGTTTTAGGCGCAAGACTTCTTACTAACGACAAGAGCATCCGCGCTTACGGGGCACAGCATCACGTCCTGCTGGCCTGATCTCACGCGTCCTTAAACACCCGCGCGAAAATCGCATCCACATTCCGCAACTGCCGTTCCACCGAGAACGTCTCCGCCAGCTTCTCTCTGCTGACCAGTTTCGCAATTTCCGGATCCGCCTCAATCACCGCCCGGAAATTGCCTTCATTCTCCCAGGCTTCCATCGCGTGCTTCTGCACAATCGCATAAGCCTGTTCGCGCAGCATTCCCGCCGCCGCCAGATCCAGCAGCAACTGTCCGGAGAACACCAGCCCCTTCGTCATCTCCAGATTGCGCCGCATGCGCTCTGGATAGACCAGCATCTTATCCACCAGGTTCGTGGTCTTCTCCAGCAGATAATCCGTCAGAATCGTCGAATCCGGCAGCACCACCCGCTCCACCGACGAATGCGAAATATCCCGCTCATGCCACAGCGCGATATCCTCAAAAGCCGCCTGCGCATTCGACCGCACCACGCGCGCCAGTCCGCAAATCTGCTCGCACGTCACGGGATTCCGCTTATGCGGCATCGCCGAGGAGCCCTTCTGCCCGCGCGCGAAGTATTCTTCCGCTTCGCGTACCTCGGTCCGCTGCAAATGCCGGACTTCAAGCGCGATTTTCTCGCACAGCGCCGCCGTCGTCGCCAGCACTGCCGCGAAATGCGCGTGCCGGTCGCGCTGCACCACCTGCGTCGCCACCGGCGCAGGCTCCAGACCGAGCCGTTCGCAGATCGCCGCTTCCACTTCCGGCCCGATATGCGCGAACGTCCCCACCGCGCCCGAAAGCTTGCCGACCCGCAAATCTTCCGCCGCCGCTTCCAGCCGCTTCAGATCGCGCCCGGCCTCGCCATACCAAAGCGCCAGCTTCATCCCGAACGTCACGGGCTCGGCATGAACGCCATGCGTCCGCCCGATCTGCACGGTGTGCTTAAATTCAAAAGCCCGCCGCTTCAGCACTTCGCGCAGCCGCTTCAAATCCGCAATCAGGATCTGCGCCGACTGGCGCAGCTGCAAAGCCTGCGCGGTATCCACCACATCGGTCGAGGTCAGCCCATAGTGGAACCAGCGCGAAGCTTCCGGATGCCCGGCCGCCGCCATCGATTCCGCCACGGACGTCGTGAAAGCAATCACGTCATGCCGCGTGGTCTTCTCAATCTCATCGATGCGAGCCACATTGAAGCTCGCATGTTTGCGGAGCAGCGCGGCGTCGGCGGCGGGTACCGTGCCCAGACCGGCCAGCGTCTCCGACGCCGCCAGTTCCACCTCAAGCCACTGCTGAAATTTGTTTTGGTCGCTCCAGACGGCGCCCATTTCCGGGCGTGTATAACGGGGAATCAATACGTAAAAACCTCTGTTTGCTTTTTCTGTTCCGCGACCACCAGCCGCGGCGTAATTCCTCGGCGCTGCAATGACTCTTCCGCTCCCTGCCGCACAATCACCGGATGATTGTTCTGCTCGCTCAGGTGCCCCAGAATCAACGCCTGAATACTGCAGGTATCCAGATCGTTCTCAATAAACCCGCACGCCGAATCGTTCGAAAGATGCCCCTTGCGGCTCATGACGCGCTGCTTCACGCTCCACGGATAGGGCCCCACCTTCAGCATCTCGAGCGAGTGGTTCGATTCCATCAGCAGGAAATGAACGCCGCGCAGATGGTACTTGATCGAATCCGGCACATACCCCAGATCCGTCGCGATCGCCACCTTCACGCCCTCGGCTTCGAGACAAAAACCCACCGGATCTTCCGCGTCATGCGGAATCCCGAAACTCTGCACCTTCACGTCGCCCACCGTCCAGTCCGAACCCGACTGAAACTGCTCCACCGGCGGAGGCGCATCCATCCCTTCCCACTCCAGCATTGGCGCGGTCAGCCGCGAAAGATAAACCGGCAATGGCTTTTTCTTTCTCGCCCGCGCGCGAACCAGCACCGGCAACCCGGAAACGTGGTCGGAATGTTCATGGGTGATGAGAACCGCATCGAGATCTTCCGGCTTCTCGCCGATCTCAGCCATACGGCGCGTCAGCTCCTTCACGCTCAGCCCCGCATCGATCAGAACCCTGGTCTTCGATGTGGAGAGAAACGCCGCATTTCCCGCACTGCCACTGGCCAGCACGCAAAACCTGACGATGACAATTCTCCTCAAATATGTTTTACCACTAAAACCGCCTCAGGCCACAGATGCACGCGAATTATCTGCGTCCATCTGTGGCCAATAAGCCTTTTACATCTTCGACTTGATGACGTCGACCAGTTCCTTCACCGCCCCGGCGCTCTTCGCCAGCGCAGCCTTCTCGTCGTCCTGCAGTTTGATCTCGTATACCTTCTCGATGCCGTTCGCGCCCAGTTTGCAGGGCACGCCGACAAACAGACCGTTGACGCCGTACTCGCCTTCGAGATACGCCGCACAGGGCAGCACCTTTTTCTTGTCGCGCAGAATCGCTTCCGCCATCTCGACCGCCGACGCCGCCGGCGCATAATACGCGCTGCCCGTCTTCAGATACTTCACGATTTCCGCGCCGCCGTTCCGCGTGCGGTCCACAATCGCGGCCAGCCGGTCCGCCGGAATCAATTCCGTCAGCGGAATCCCCGCCACGCTCGAAAGCCGTACCACCGGCACCATGGTGTCGCCGTGTCCGCCCAGCACCACCGCGGTCACATTCTCCACCGAAACCTGCAGTTCCTGAGCGATGAACGTCCGGAAACGAGCCGAATCGAGCACACCCGCCATACCGATCACGCGATTCTTCGGGAATCCCGAAACCATGTACGCCACCTGCGCCATGGCATCCAGCGGATTGGTGACCACGATGATCACCGCATTCGGCGAAGCCGCCGCCGCCTTTTCGGTCGCCGCCTTCACCACTTCATAATTCGCCAGCAGAAGATCGTCGCGGCTCATCCCCGGCTTGCGCGGAAAACCAGCGGTGATGATGATGACGTCTGAGCCCGCCGTGGGCGTATAGTCGTTCGCGCCGGTGATGCTAACGTCATAGTGTTCCACCGGTCCGGCCTGCAGCAGATCAAGCCCTTTGCCCTGCGGGACGCCTTCGGCGACGTCCACCAGAACGATATCGCCCAGTTCCTTCTTTGCTGCCCACACGGCACAATTCGCGCCGACATTGCCGGCGCCGATCACGGTAATTTTGTTTCGCAAGATAATCCTCTCGATCGAAGGTAAAAATGGAACGGTAAAGAAACCTCAGTATAGCTCCCGAGGATTTTTCGGCCCTGGCGGTTGCGTCCGGTTTCGCACGCGTTGGCGGCGAAAATCGGGTTGCGGATCTCGCCAGTTTTTCCAATCTCATCTACAATGAGGGTTTGGCATCCTTATGCCTTCCTTATTGGATGTACTCGAAGCACCGCCGCCCTGCAGTCACTACCTCCAGTTGTATGACCTGGACAGGCTCCCGCTCGCTCAGAACGTCGCGGCTTACATCTCGGAAGGGTTGAAACGCCGAGAGGGCGCGATTATTATCGCTACGCCCGAACACCGCGAGATTTTCCGCGAAGAACTTCGCAAGCGCGATATCGACGCCGGCATCCCGCTCGTGGAATCGGGTCTGCTTTTTCTCGATGCTCACGAGACTCTGAGCCGGTTCCTCATCGACGGCGAACCGGATGAAGCGCGGTTTCGCGAGGTCATCGTCTCCGCCATCTCCCAGGTGCGGGCGGCCCGCCCCGCCGGGTTGCGCGCTTACGGAGAGATGGTCGCTGTGCTGTGGTCCGCCGGCCGCCGCGCTTCGGCCATCGGACTCGAAAGATTCTGGAACGCGCTGCTGCGCGACCGCGACTTCAGCCTGTTCTGCGCTTACCCCATCGATATTTTCAGTCCCGATTTTCAGATCCCGCGGGTGGACGCGCTCCTCTGCGACCACACGCACCTGATCCCCACCGGGGAGCAGGATAAGCTGGCCGGCGCTCTCAACTTTGCAATCGATAAAGTGCTCGGGCCGGAAGCCGAAAGCCTCAAAACGCTCATCAAGGCCAACTACCGACCCGCCTGGGCGGTGCTGCCGGAAGCGGAAGGAATCATTCTCTGGCTGCGGAACAACCTGCCGCAACAGGCGGATGAGATTCTCGATATCGCGCGCGGCCGGTACGATTCGCAGTGCCGGGCTGCAGCCGGCCGTTAGCCTGCAATCGCGGAATCACGCTTCGCCCGGAAGCGTGAAATAGAAAACCGACCCTCTCCCGGGCTCTGACTCCACCCAAATCCGTCCGCCGGCGCGCTCCACGAATTTCTGGCAAATTGCCAGCCCCATTCCCGTCCCGGAATATTCCTCGGTCGTGTGCAGGCGCTTGAAAACGCCGAAAATCTGTTGCGTATACTTCTCGTCAATCCCGATGCCGTTGTCCGATACCGAGAATTGCCACATGGCGCCGCTCGGCGCCGCGTCCACGTGTACGCGCGGCGCCTCTTCCATCCGCCGGTATTTGATCGCGTTTCCGATCAGGTTCTGAAATACCTGCGAGAGATGCACCGGCAAAATTGGAACGGCCGGCAGGTTTCCCCGCGTCACCACCGCCCCGGTATCCTGAACAGCCGTCTTCAGATTGAGCAGCGCCGCTTCCAATGCCTCATTGGCGTCAGCCTGAGCATCCGCGCAGCCGGAAGTCTGGCCGGGAGTGCCCGACGCCGCGGACCACGCGAGCAGATCGCGAATCAACGCTTCCATGCGGGCGGAGCCCTCCATGAGATATTCCAGATACTCGCCTGCTTCCCGTTCGAGTTGGCCGCCCAGCCGGCGGCGCAGCAGTTCGCTGTAGATCGAGATCGAGCGCAGCGGCTCCCGCAGATCGTGCGACGCCGAATAGGCAAACTGATTCAGATCTTCATTCGCGCGGCGCAAATCCTCATTGGTCCGGCGCAGCGCCGACTGCGAACGGCGCAGTTCTTCCGTGCCCCGCTCGATGGTCCCCGCGGATCGCAGCGCGCAGGAGGCCAGCCGCCCCAGGACCGCGGCCATCTTTATTTTTCCCGCAATAAAAGTTGCCGGAGAATGCCAGTAGAACACCATCGTGCCGGGCTGCTCGTCGAGCACGCGCAGCGGGATGATGAGCAGGCTTCGAATTCCTTCCGCTCGAAGTACCTCATGCCGCGTCGAAAGGTACGGCGACTTCTCGACGTCTTCGAAAATCAGCGGTTCTTTCGGAGCTTCCTGAGCGGGAGCCAGCCGCTGGGCCTGGCAGAAAGCTTCGGAAAGTCCCGCCGTGGCCGAAAGGCTCCAGGTTTGATCCTCCGCATTCTGCTGCCAGAGCGCGTATCCATCGGCCGCGATGAACTGTTTTCCCAGTTCAATCGTCGTCTGGAGCACATCGTGGCAACTCTGAGCCAGCAGCAGCCGGCTGGAGGCCTCGACAAGAAGCGCCAGATCGTCCGAAGGTTGCGCCCCCATGGCATCTCCCGCCACGGCGGGGGACATTTCGTTGCACACCCTTGTAGCGGTATCTGCCACTTCTGAGTCAATCGTATCAACTTTTGGGAAAAGGAAAAGGTAATGGAAGAATCGCCCGCGAGATTCGACACCGTCCAAAAACGAAAAGGAGAGATTGAACCCAGGGAGATAGGTCCAATCCCTCCTTCTAAACCGGCGAACTCGCTTTCCGCCCGCTCGAAGACTGCCTTGTCGGGAAGCAGCCCTGTCGCGGCCGGATCGGCTCGCCAGATAAGGCGCCCGCCGCATGAACGGCGGATCGTCCGCAGGGGCGGGAGTGTGTCGGGCACTCCCGCCTGGCGGAGGATTCCTTTTACTTCTGCGCCATGGGCGACGCGTTCGCGTCCGCGCTGAACACGCTTACTTCCACGCGGCGGTTCTTTGCCCGCGCATCCTTGCCCTTGCCTTCATCAACCGGCTTGTCTTCGCCGAGGCCGATCATCTGAATCCGGTAAACCGGGATATCGTGCTGGCCGACGAGATAGGTCATGACGGCGTCCGCCCGGCGCTTGCTGAGCTGCATGTTGTAAGTCGCATCGCCGGTCTTATCGGTAAATCCTTCGATCGCGATGAAGAAGCGCTTATAGCTGTTGCCGGTGGATGCCATCTGATCGAGCGCCTGCTTGGCGTCCGCGTCGAGCTTGTCGCTGTTGAACTTGAAGTTGACGGTGGTTTCGGAGACTTTCTTGTAGTCATCCATGCTCGCCATCTGGTTCTTCAGATCGCCGACGCCGGCATTGGCCTGCTGAGCCGCCTGGTTCGCCTGATCCGCGCGATTGCCCGCATCGACGGCTTTCTGATCCGCCTGACCGGCTTTGTTCAGAGCATCGCCCGCGCGAGCATCCGCCGCCGTGGCGGTTTCGGTTGTCTTGCTCAGCGTGGTTTCGTCAGTCTGCAATGTCTGCTGCGTCTTCTGCAGTGATTCATTGGTCTGCGAAAGCTGCGTGCTGGTCTGATCCGCTTTCTGGTTCACCGGATCGATACTCTGTCTCACGAATTTCTTGGTGGCGCAGCCGCTGGCCGCGAGCATCGCCGCCCCCATGCAAACGATCGATAAATACTTCATGTAGAAAGCACCTCGCCTCGTGAAAAAGCAAACGGTGCGCCAATGTACGAAAAATTTCAGAATGGGTGCGAATCAGGCTTCTGACTCGTCCGCATTGCGCGGAGGATATTTCGGTTTTCGCGCGCTTTTCGGCAGGATAATCCGGGCCGGTTTCACGCGGCCCACGCGCTCGCGCGCAATGGCTTTTACTTCTTTTCCGGCGCTGAATTCCTTCAATTTGCGGCGGGCCATTACGCCAGAACCGCTTCCGCTACGCGCGACGCGACATCGTCAAACGTCACGATCTCATAGAGCGAAGGATCCGACATAATCTTCTTCACGAGCGCCGCGTGCAGCTTGTGTCCCGCGCGTTCCGCGATCACGTTGCCCAGCAGCGGACGCCCCAGCATCGCGAGATCGCCAATTAAATCCAGCGCTTTATGCCGGCAGCATTCGTCGGGAAAACGCAGACCGCCAGGGTTCAGCACACCCTCACGCGTGAAGCACACCGCATTCTCGAGCGATGCGCCCCGAATCAGTCCCATCTCACGCAATTGATCCAGTTCGTTTTCGAACCCGAACGTCCGCGCGGGGGCGAGCTCGGCGGCATAATTTTCCGAGGTCACCTCCATCTCGATGGATTGTTTTCCGATGGGCTCCGAAAAATCGATCTCGCACGTCAGACGAAAGGCGTTATCCGGAAGAATCGAAATCCGTTTACGTCCGTCTTCCACCATCACCGGCCGCCGGATTCGCAGATAGCGCCGCTTGCGCCGAAGCTGCCGCACGCCCGCCTGCCGCAACAGATCCACGAATGGCTTGCCGCTGCCGTCGAGGATCGGGACTTCGAGGTTATCCATCTCCAGCCAGATATTGTCGATGCCGAAGCTGTAGAGCGTGCTCAGCAGATGTTCCGTGGTCGAAAGATAAACACCATGCCGCATCAGACTTGTGGCATAGCTGACCTTTTCCACATATTTCCAACTGGCGGGAATCGGGAAGTATTCCAGATGCGACAGCCGGAAGACGATTCCCGTTCCTGCCGGGGCGGGGACCATCCTCAAATTCACAGGGACGCCGGTATGAAGCCCAACGCCGCTTACTTCGACCGGGCGGTCGATCGTCGTCTCGAACTGCACCGCTTTCATGCTATCGCAAAGGACGGGCCAGGGTGCGTAAACGTTTGATATAAAAAGAGTAGTGGATCGACCAATCGTGGCGAACCTGCAACACCCTGTTGCAATTGCACACCGGATTCGCCTCCTGATCGCCGTCGAAATGACCTCAAATGAGCCCGCAACCGCCCAGAATGACGTGTTGAATTATCAAATTACTGGTGAGTATCAGCACGTCAGCTCGCTTCCCCGCCTCCAGGCTTCCCGCGCCTGCGGCAATTCCCGCGCGCTCCGCCGGAGTCAGACTGGCCATCCGGATTATCTCGGGCAAGGTCGCTGAGGTATCGCGGCGCATTGTCCGAACCATGGCGTCGAGGCCGGCGATGGAGCTCGCCAAAGCGTCGCTGTCCGGAGCGCGGCCCACGCAGCCATCGCTCACGCACCAGGAACCGTCTTCCTCCGGCCCGAAGCGATAGCGGCCCGGCGGCATGTCGAGCGCCCGGTTCGAATCGGTCACAAGACAGAGGCGCGACGCCCCTTTCATTCGAAATGCGAATTCGAGAAGCTCCGGCGAGAGATGACAGCCATCCGCGATGACCTCCGTACTCATCTCCGGAGTAGCGAGAACGAATTGCTCCATGCTGGCCTGCATCGGCGTCCCGAAACGCGCGCGGAGCGAAGGCACAGAGCTCATGGCGCACCAGAAGTGATCGACGTGGCGGACGCCGGCGTCGAACGCCCTCACCATCTCGGCCCAGCTCGCGTTCGAGTGCCCGCACGTGACGAGACACCCGCGGGCGGATGCGGCGCGATAGAACGCTTCCGCGCCCGGCAGTTCCGCGGCGCACGTCGCGATGCGGACGATGTTATTCGCGAG
>CAZWTH010000311.1:0-5366 GCA_964636715.1 uncultured Solibacteraceae bacterium
CTGGATTACTTTCAATCCGCAGACGGTAGATGACATGCTGGCGGCGCTGGCGGGGCCGAACGGCGCGCATGTCCGGATGGTACCCAGCTACTGGGAGATGGCGTGTTCGCTTGTGCTGAATGGCGCCATCGATCCGAAGATGTTCAATGAAGCGAATGGGGAGCACCTGGTGGTGTTCGGCAAAGTGGAGCACCTGATTCCGGAGTGGCGTGAGCGGATGGGCGATCCCACCGTGTGGAAGAGCCTGGAGACAGTGGCTCTGAGCGGGCCGGATGCGCGCACGAAGATCGATGCGATCCGGGAACGGATCAAGGCGATGCTGGCGGCGCGCGCGGCTTCGGCGGCGAAGGGGTAGTTGCCGGTCCCCTATTTTGCGCGGATGAGGACGGCGATGTCTTCTGAATAGGGTGGCGAGTGGAGTACGGTGAGGCCGTCCGGGGCAGCCTGGACGGCCTCTTCTTTTGCGTCTTTGCCTGTTTTGGTGTCGCGCCACGTGACAGTCCATTCGCCGGCGGGCAGGTGGATGCGGAACTGGCGTGAGGCGATGGGCGTTTCGGTCTGGTATTTCGGTTTCGCATTGGGCACGATTCGGGCGTGCTGTATGTAGATCGCGTAGACTTTGCGCGGCTCTTCGAGACCGCGGATGGATGCGCCTTCGGGAGCCTGAAGATCGGCCGGGGCGATTGGCGTCATGCGGAAAAACGGGATTTCGTCGAAAAACTTTTTGAGGTAGCCGAGTTGGCGACGCAGTGCGGGGCTGCCGCCGCCGGGCGTGGAGTCGGGCGGCGTGAAGGTACCGTCTTCGTGGCCGGCGATAAACGAGTAGTCGAGATTGTTATAGAGCGCGCCGCCGGCCAGCAGGAAATCCCAGCCCTGGATGCGATAGGTGGAGTCGGCCGAGCCGTCGAAGCCGGTTTCGTTGTTGCCGATGGGCAGGCGGAGACTACTGTTCATCGCGACTGAGTTCGGTGGGCGCGAGTAATGAAAGTTGAACGCGCTGACCAGCGGATCGGGATTCGTGATGGCTTTCGATCCGTTGGCCCAGTTCTGCTCGATCAGGTGCTTCTTTGGCAACGCCGATTCGGTCTGCGCGATAGTTTCGGCGATATGGCGCTGCCACTCCGGCGTGACGCCGCCAAAATACGGCTCATTGCAGATTTCGTAATACACGTTATCGAAACCGTTCAACTCGGTGGCAATCTTGCGAACCATCGCATCCTGGATCGCGTTCAGGCGAGTGTCTTTCAGGGTCAGTACATCCGTCTTTGGAACATTGCCGATGCCGTTGACATTGTTGGCGGCGTTCATCGGGCTGACGGTCCACATCGAATCGTTATAAAGCGGACAGAAGAGAACCAGTTCCACGACGATGCCGCGCGCGTCCGCCTGCGCGACGAAATCTTTCAGCCTCTCGAAATATTCCGGGTCCCACTGTTCGAGATCGAACTTTCCCTCGCGTTGCCGCCAAGGTGCGATGAAGCGGCCCGGCGCGGGGGCGAGGGTGTTGGAGGCAATCGAGAAGTCTCCCGGCGCCTCTCGATAAGAGCCGGAGAAGGTGCGGGTGAGATTGAGACCATCCGCGTGAAGCGTATCGAGATAAACCCTGTAATTGAAATCGCGATTCAGAACCGCGCCATAGTGCTCGCCGGAGGTGATCAGAACGGTGGGGTGGCCGTGGAAAGCGAAGTAGTGCGGGTTCCCGGAATCGACCCGCAGGGGCTGGGCCACGGCCGCGATACAGGCAAAAAACGTGGCCACGAAGGTTTTCATGCGGATCAATGTATCACCGATTGCGGGGGAAAACGGCCCGAATCCCTGTTATACTGAAGGCGGATGGTTTTATCCTTCCCCGCTTCCTCGCGGCGTTGTACTCCTTCGCATTGCGATCATCCCCTCGCGTCCGTTGTGCCCGCTCATGAGTAACCCGGGTTTCTTTCCGTCGGATTTTTTCATACATGGAGGTTCGTCCCAGTCCCGATGACTACCAGCGTTCCAGTTACGCAGGGCATTGAAAATCTGTTCGGTACCCGCGATGAAAACATCCGGCTTCTCGAAACGGAGCTGGGCGTCCGCACGCGCCTCAATACCGACGCGCTCTCGATTGAAGGCGAGCCGGCCGCGGTGGCGCGCGCCGAGCACATCCTCCAGGATTACTTCGCGCTCGTGCGTGAAGGCGCGGTTTTCAAAAATGGCGATCTGAACAGCTTGCTGCGCGTGGTGACGTCGGACCCCGAGGTCACGCTGCGCGCGCTGTTTGACAGCGGCAAGCAGCGCAGCTTCGGCAAGAAAGTGCTGGCGCCGAAGACTCCCAACCAGCGCCGCTATCTGGAAGCGATTGAGCGCAGCGATCTGGTGTTCGGGATCGGTCCGGCGGGCACGGGCAAAACGTATCTCGCGGTGGCGATGGCGGTGCAGGCGCTGGTATCGAAGCGCGTGACGCGCATCGTATTGACGCGCCCCGCGGTGGAAGCGGGCGAACGCCTCGGATTTTTGCCGGGGTCGCTGCAGGAGAAAATCGATCCGTATCTGCGGCCTCTCTATGACGCGCTCTACGACATGCTCGAAGTGGAGCGCGTGGAGAAGCTGGTGGAGCGGCAGCAGATTGAGGTGGCTCCGCTGGCGTTCATGCGCGGCCGCACGCTGAATGACAGCTTCATTATCCTGGATGAAGCCCAGAACACCACGCAGGAGCAGATGAAGATGTTCCTGACGCGGCAGGGCTTCAATTCGAAGATGGTGGTCACGGGCGACGTGACGCAGATCGATCTGCCGATGGGGCGCCGCAGCGGCCTGCTGGACGCCGTCGATATTCTGAAGGGCGTGGAGGGAATCTCCTTTATCCCATTCGACGATCGCGATGTGGTGCGCCACAGCCTGGTGCAGCGCATTGTGCGGGCGTATGAGAAGTACAACGAAGGCGTGGCGGGAAAACAACTCTCGCTGAAGCTGGGCGCGGATGGCGAGCCCGACCCGGCGATTCCCGCGCCATCGCAGGCCTGAGCGGCCACTCATGAGATCGGACCCTCTCATAACTTTCCGGCGTAAGCCGGCAATTCTCCATCGGACTCGTCTCGAACGGTTCGCGCGGCTGGCGCAAAGCCAGATCGCGCGCGGGCGGGAGTTTCATTGCCTGATCACGGGCGATGCGGAGATTCGTTCGCTCAACCGCCAGTTTCGCGGGAAGGACGCGGCGACGGATGTTCTTTCGTTTCCTTCGGGTGAAAAAAATCCGATGGGCGACATTGCGATTTCGCTGGGGCGCGCGCGGGCGCAGGCTCGGGAATTCGGGCATTCTACTGAAGAAGAGATTTGTATTCTGCTGCTGCATGGGGTATTGCATCTGCTCGGCATGGATCACGAGACCGACGGGGGCGCCATGGCGCGGGCGGAGACTCGCTGGCGGCGGAAGCTGGAGCTGCCGGTTGGGTTGATTGAGCGGACCCGAAGCATTGCGGGAACTCCGCGCCGAGCGGAAGCCCGGCGTGCAGGGCCGAAGCCCCGCCCCACGAGAGAGAGCGCATGATTCTGATTGCTCTGATTGTGCTGGCGGTGTTCACTGCCCTGTTCACGACCATCCAGACGTTTTATCTCGAAAGCATGCGGCTGCGGACGCGCGAACTGCCGTCGCTGACCTGGTTCCGGGAGGTGCTGGAGCCCAAGCTGAAGGCGCGCTCGACTGAAGAAGGCGCGACCGCGTTCTCCCTGTGGAAGCACACCTGTCTCGTCGTGATGGGAGTGCTGGTTTTGACGCAGGTGACGGGGCCGGGGCCGCTGATCGCACTGGATGTCTGGGAAGGCCTGGGCGCGGCGGTGCTGCTGATGGCGTTCTCAGCTTATCTGGTTCCGCAGGTGATCTACGAAAGATCGTCCTGCCACTGGATGCTGGCGCTGTTGCCGATCCTGCTGATTGCGAAGATCATCGTGCGGCCGTTCGTGGCGGCGCTCCATCTTCTGCATCTGCTGATCGATATTGTGAAGCCGCAGCCGGAAAATCAGGAAGAAGCAACGCCGGCCGAGAATATCGACACGCTGATTACCGCCGGCACCGAGGAAGGACTGATCAAGGAAGACGACCGCAAGCTGATCGAGTCGGTGATTGCGTTCGGCGATAAGGTGGTGCGGGAGGTCATGACCCCGCGTCCGAACATGATTACGGTGCGGGCTGACGATACGCTCGCGCAACTGCATCAGCTTGTGGTGAACGAACAGTATTCGCGCATCCCGGTTTCCGAATCGTCGATCGATGAGATTGCCGGGTTTGTCCATGTCCGCGATATGTTCGAAGTGGCGGAGAAGGATCGCGAGGTCCGCAAGGTTCGCGAACTGATGCGCCCCGTGCAAATGGTGCCGGAAACCAAACCGGTGCACGAGTTGATGCGTGAGATGCAGCAGGAAGGCGCCCATCTGGTGATCGTCGTGGATGAATACGGCAACACCGCGGGCCTGGTGACGATGGAAGACCTGGTGGAAGTGATCGTGGGCGAGATCCGCGACGAGCACGAGCCGGGTTCGGATGTGACGGGCGATGGCGATGGCGGGTTTGTGGTCTCCGGGAATTTCGATCTCGCGCGATTAGGAGACCTGCTGGATTTTCATGCTGAGGAAGATGTGGAATCGACAACGATTGGCGGACTGATTACGGAGTGGCTGGGGCATGTGCCGAAGGCCGGGGAGACAATCGAGCGCGGCGGCCTGCGGGCTGAGGTGCTGGCGGCGGATGAGATGCGCGTGGCTCAGGTGAAGCTGAGCCGTGCGACGGAGCAGGAGGCGCCCGCGAGTGAGTAACACGTTCCGTTCGGGTTTCGTTTCGATTCTGGGCAGGCCCAACGCGGGGAAATCCACGCTGCTGAATGCGCTCGTGGGGCAGAAAATCGCGATCGTCGCCGATAAACCGCAGACGACGCGCACGGCGATCCAGGGCGTGATGAATGCGCCGGGCGCTCAGGTGATCTTTGTCGATACGCCGGGGATTCACAAATCGGATTCGTCGATCAACAAGCGCATGATGGACGCGGTGCGAGCGTCTCTCGATGAGCGCGATCTGTTTATCTACGTGGTGGACGGAACGAAGCCGTTCAGTTCAGAAGACGAGCGCGCAATGGCGATTCTGCGAGCGGATGGCGCTCCCGTAATACTCGCGGTGAATAAGATCGACGCGGTGAAATCGCGCCAGGAGTTGCTTCCGATTCTGGCTGAGTACCAGAAGCACCGGGAATTCGCAGCGTATATTCCAATTTCGGCGGCGAAGGGCGAGGGGATCGATCTTCTGCGGGACGAAGTGCTGAAACGGCTGCCGGAAGGGCCGGAGTATTTTCCGCCCGATCATGTCACCGATCAGCCGGCGCGCTTCCTGGCGGCTGAGCTGA
>CAZWTH010000312.1:0-13016 GCA_964636715.1 uncultured Solibacteraceae bacterium
GTCTTTACGGGGGTTCTCGTGCCGCGCAAAACCCATGCTCCGCTTACTTTGCCGGGGATGCTCTCCACGGCGGGGCATTGTGACCAGTCCAGAGAATTTGTCATGATTCGCTGCTCCTTCTTCAGGTTAGCGTGGATGAGCAGGCGTTGGGAGCGCATGGCGAAAAACGTGCAAAGAAGCCAGTTGCGGGATCGGCGTGCCGGGAAAAATTGAAGATTATGCCATCATCGGGGATCGCGGGACGGCCGCTCTGGTGGGGCGCGATGGTTCGATTGACTGGCTTTGCCTTCCCCGGTTCGATTCCCCGGCCTGTTTCGCCGCTCTGCTCGGCGGGCCGGAGAACGGGCGCTGGCTCCTTGGCCCGAAGACTGAACCTCTCAGCGTGCGCCGCAAGTATCGCGACGGCACTCTGATTCTCGAAACCGAATTCGAAACGCGCGACGGCGTGGTGGCCGTGATCGATTGCATGCGGAGGCGCGACGGCGTGCATGATGTGATGCGGCTGATCGAAGGGCGCAAAGGCTGCGTGGATATGCGCATGGAACTTTGCATCCGGTTCAACTACGGCGAGATTGTTCCGTGGGTGGTCAGTCTGCCGGATGGGCGGTTGCACGCGGTGGCCGGTCCGAACCGGCTGACGCTTGCAACGCCCATCGCGCACCGGGGCGAGGATCTGAAAACCGTGGCGGAATTTCAGGTCCAGAAGGGCGCGCAGATTCCGTTCATGATGACCTGGGATGAATCCTGGCGGCCGATCGGGGAGTCACCCGATCTCCACTCGACGCTGAATTCGGTGGAGCAGAGATGGAAGAAATGGTCAGATCGCTGTACGGTGTTGGGCGAATATCGCGAGCCGGTGCTTCGTTCGCTGCTGACGCTGCGGGCGCTCGAAGATGGATGGACGGGCGGGATTGCGGCGGCGGCGACCACTTCGCTTCCGGAAGCGATTGGGGGCCAGCGCAATTGGGATTATCGCTACTGCTGGCTGCGGGATTCGACGTTCACGTTATACGCTCTGCTCGAATCCGGCTATCACGAGGAGGCGCGCGCATGGCGCGACTGGCTGATGCGCGCTATAGCGGGGTCGCCGGAGAAAATGCAGATCCTGTACGGCATGGCGGGGGAGCGCCGTCTGCCGGAATCCGAAGTGTCGCATCTCGGCGGATACATGGGTTCGAAGCCCGTACGGATCGGAAACGCGGCTTCCGGACAACTGCAACTCGACGTTTATGGCGAGGTGCTCGATTCGCTTTATCAATCGCGGCGCGCGGGCCTGGTATCTTCCACCGATATCTGGGATATGGAGGCCGCGCTGGCGAAGCGTCTGGAGACGCTGTGGCATGAGCCGGATGAGGGGATCTGGGAAGTGCGCGGCGGGCGGCGGCACTTCACATGGTCGAAGATCATGGCCTGGGTGGCGTTCGATCGCGTTGTGCGGACGATGGAGGAATTCGGGGCGCGGGGGCCGCTCGATGAATTCCGGCGTGCGCGGCAGGAAGTGCGGGATGAAATTGAGAGCAAGGGCTTCGACCCCGGACTCAATTCGTTTGTGCAGTCGTTCGGCGGCAAGGAACTGGATGCGACATCGCTCCTGATTCCGATGGTGGGATTTTTGAAGGCGGACGATCCGCGCGTAACCGGCACAGTGGCGCAGATTGAAAAGCGGCTGTTGAGGGACGGCTTCGTGCGGCGGTATGAAACCGAGACGAATGTGGACGGGATGCGGGACGAGGAGGGCGTCTTTCTGGCGTGCAGTTTCTGGCTGGCGGACGCCTATGTGCTGCAGGGGCGTCTGGACGAGGCGCGCGAGTTGTTCGGGCGGCTGCTCGAATTGAGGAATGATGTGGGGCTGTTGTCGGAGGAATACGACACCGGCGGGAAACGGTTCGTGGGGAATTTTCCGCAGGCATTCTCACATGTGGCGCTGGTGAATACGGCGCTGAATATTACGCGGGTGAGGAAGCCGGCGGAGCATCGGGGAACGTGAGCGCCGTTTTCAGAAGGTCTTCCAGGCCGAGATTGTCGACGCGGAGGCTGCGGCGAGACGCCTCGATCATTTGCTCCTGAGAAATAGGGGTCCAGTCGATCCGCAGGCCGTTGTGGACCGCAAGCTGGCGGATGAATTCCCGCTGGGTGCGGCCGTTGCCTTCGCGGAAAGGGTGAATGGCGTTGATTTCGCCGAGATAGTAAGCGGCACGCCGCGCGAAGGTTTCGGGATTGGAACCATCGAGATATTTTTCGTTGCGGAGATCTTCGAAAGTCTTGTTCAGCGTGGGGACGATGTATTCGTGGAAGGCGAATGAGTCGCCGGATTTCGAGATGTTTACCGTGCGGAATTCTCCGGCCCACTCGAACATGTCCTGGAAAATGTAACGGTGAATGGCGCGAAGATGCCGGAGGTCGAAATCGGCTGCCTGTGGCTTTCGTTCGAGCTGCCGCAAACGTCGAGCTGTGGCGTCCGCCTCATACTCGCTCAGAATGCCGGGATCGCGGATATCGCGAAGATTCCTAAGGACGCTCGTTCCGGGGTAAACGTACGGGTCCATATTTGCGGTCGAGATACTGATCGAAGGCCTGATCGAATTCCTCCGAAGTCAGATTGCCATCGACGTACTTTTGGAACAGCACTTGAGCTTCGGGTGAGACCTGGAGCCCTTCCATGCGCACGCTGGCGAGCGCGTTCTCCACTTCCCGTTCCCGCTGAGCCCGCGCCTCGTCAACCGCCGATATCGCCATATGCTTATTTTACCGCTGAAACGGCTGACGCCGGTTCGGATTGTGCGGGTTGCGGCGGGCTTTTCGCGGCTGGCGGGAGGGCGGCCAGGAACTTCCGGAATTCCTCGCGCTGCCGGAACGTATTGAACATGAATTCCATCGCGAAGCCATCATTGCCCTGGCGGACCACCTGGGCGAGGACGGGGACTGACGTCTTCTGCTCACGTCCACGGAAAACGAGCCGGATAATAGCACCCGAATACCATTTTTCCGTCGTACGGATGTAAGCGCCGCTTTCGCTGATATCGCGGATTCCAGGCCCGGCGGGAGCGACGCCGTCCCAGTATTCGACCACCATTTCGCCTTCGATGAGGCGGCGGGCCCTGCGCGGGTCCGAGGGGTTGGAAACGGCAGAGGCCGGCAATCTGTCTTTGGGGATGCGCATTCAGTCTATGGATCGTATCGTCAATTTCGCTAAGAGATTGAGCGCGGGCGATACTGGTTTATTGACATCGCCAGCACTTATTGAACTGAAAGACGTTACTGTCATGCGGGGGGAAAACATCGCGCTCCGCAATCTGAGCCTCACGATCGGCGCGGGGGAGCACGTCGCTATTCTCGGACCGAACGGCTGCGGCAAATCCACGCTGATCAAAACCATTACGCGCGAATGTTATCCGCTGGCGCAGCCACAGGCGAGCGTCTCGATCATGGGCGAACGCGTGTGGAACGTCGTGGATCTGCGCAGTCTGCTGGGCATCGTTTCGAACGATCTGATGGCGCAGTGCACGCGCGAAATCACGGGGTTTGAAATTGTCCTTTCGGGCTTTTTCTCGAGCATCGGGATCTGGCCCAACCACCACGTGACGGAGGCGCAGCGGCGGAAGACGAAGGAGGTGCTGGAACTGCTGGATGCGGGGCATCTGGCGGAAAAGCCGGTCGAAGAGATGTCGTCCGGAGAGGCCCGGCGCATGCTGATCGGCCGCGCGCTCGTGCACGGGCCGCGCGCGCTGCTGCTCGACGAACCCTCCACCAGTCTCGATCTCTTCGCGCAGCATGAACTGCGGGAAACTGTGCGGAAACTGGCGCAGCAGGGGCTCGCCATCATCCTGGTAACGCACCATCTTTCCGATATCATTCCGGAAATCGACCGCGTCATCATGATGCGGAACGGCGAAATCGCCGGCGACGGCCCGAAGCGCGAAATGCTGACCGCCGCGCGGCTGCGCGATTTATTCGGCGTGAGTGTGGAACTGGCCGAGCGCGACGGCTACTATCATTTGTGGTGACCCAGGCGGATCCGAACCCAAAACCCGTGCCCGAGCCGCGATGGCCGGCGCTCATAGCCGGTCTGGGGATTGGCGTTCTGTTTTATTTAATGCCGGAACCGCTCACGGTCGGTCCGCGGTGGCTGGCGCTTGCGCTGATTGCCGCGATGTTCATTCCGTCGAAGGTTTTTCATCGCCGGGGCAACCTGCAGCTCAATGACATCTTCGCTTATGCCGGCCTGATGGTCACCACGATCGCGCTGGCGTCTTCGCTCGTATTGCTGATTCTGCGGCTGCCGAAGCATATCGATTCGCCCGGCGAGTTGCTGCAGGCGGCTGTGGAATTGTGGCTGAGCAATATTCTGGTGTTCGCGTCGTGGTACTGGCGGCTCGATAGCGGCGGTCCGAACGAGCGTGACCGGCGGCATACGCACCAGGCGGGCGCTTTCCTTTTTCCGCAGATGACACTCAGCTCGGAACTACGGAAAACGCTCGGACAGCATCCCTGGAATCCCGGTTTTGTGGATTATCTTTTCCTGGCGTTCAACTCGAGCACCGCATTTTCGCCGACCGACGTGCCGGTGCTGACACGCTGGGCGAAGGTGATGATGATGATCCAATCCTCGATTTCACTGGCTGCTCTGGCGCTGGTGGCCGCGCGCGCCGTCAATATTCTGTAGGGTTGCGCGGGGCGGAGGCAGGTAGCGTGCGGCGAGTTCGTCGTAATCGGCGGGCGTCACCAGGTGAAACCGGATCTCGAGCGAACTGAAACGCCGGACCTCCCGCTGCATTTCATCATCCGGCAATTCCGGCCCGGCCAGATAGAGTTCGCCGGCCGCAATCCGGAACGGCAGTATTCTCCAGCGGCGAGCCAGGGCGGCGGGGAGCGATCGGGTCACGGCGAGAGAAATTTCCGCTGGCGCAGGCTTTCCGATTTCGAGGCGGTTCTGCAGCGCGAGCGCAATGTAGAGGTCGTCCGCGGTGAGTTGGCCGGCTGCGATCAGATGTTCGCCCAGGCGTTGCCCGGCGGTCTGGGAAGCGAGCGCCCGGTCGAGTTGCGCGGCTGAAATCCAGCCGCCGCCCGCCAGAATTTCGCCGAGTTTCCTGCGATCGGTGAGCAATGCGGCTCGGCCTGGATACGCGTGCTCCGTCTTGACCCAGCGCAGCGGCTCATGGCGCCACTTCGCGCGCGCGTAGCCGCCGATCGCCCGGCAGGACGCCCAGCAATTGATCCAGTTGCCCCAGACGATGCGCAATGGCACGGCGGCGGCGAAACCGAACCCATAGACGCGCGCGCTCGACGCCATGCGAATCGAGGTGTGGAGGCATTGCAGGGCGAGTCCGGCGGCGGCTATGGGGGCGGACCACGCGAGATCGCGTCCGAATTGCCATTCGCGGTGCAGGGATGCAGCCCAGGCGAGCGTCACCACTCCATAGAGAAAGACCAGATTTGTGAGCGGACCGACGATATTGCCGGCGAGACTCTTGCGGTCCCGCCAGAACCAATACGCGTGCGCCAGAGTTTCGCCGAACGAATGGAACTCCCAGGACTGGAGCGCGATGCCCGTGATCCACCGGGTGCGCTGGCGGACCGCGCTGCGAAAATCGCGCGGAAAATATTCACGCGTGGCGATGACGCGGCCGCGCCGCACGGAAATCGGGATAAATTTCTGCGGAAGGCCGAGGCTTCCGACGCGGAACCCGTTTTCGTAGTCTTCGGTCAGGCAGACAGGCTCGAAGATGCGATTGGAATAGATGGCGGCCAGTGTTTCGAGCGCGCGGCGGGAGAATCCCGTACCCACGCCGTTGGAAGGAATGAAACCGCCCATCAGCGAGCGGGCCATCATGTCGCGATGCTGGTATTCGCTGAATTCATCGCAATAGACGCCGTGGGTCAATTCGCGAAGCTGCGTGGGGAGCGCCAGCACGGGGATCTGAATCATGTCGTACGACTGTGCGTAGTAGTTGATCCAGGTGAGAGCGTCGGGGTCAATGACGTCCTCCGCGTCGTGCGTCAGGATCGTCTCGAAGCGGACGCTATTCTCCTCTTCGAAGAGAAGCATGCGCTGGTAGATCCAGTTGAGGCAGTCGGCTTTGGACGTGGGACCATCATGTGGGCAGAGTGCGAGGTGTACGTTCGGATGCCGCGTTATGGCCTGGCGCACCGCGGCGAGGGTGAGGGGATCGTTCGGGTAGGCTCCAACGAAAAAATCGGCGTTGGGGTAGCGCAGGCGGGCGATGTTGTTATCGAGCATGTTCTGGATGACGCGGTGTTCCTGCCAGGCGGCCACAAAGACGGCGATGCGGCGCGGAGGGGCGGCGGCGAGTTCGCAGTCCTCCGGGGAGCCGGTTCTGAGGAGCCGTAACCAGGCGATGGCGGCGGCGATGTCGATCACGCAGTCATCGAGGCCGCTCAGGACGACCCAGAAGGCGAGTGGAATCAGAAGCAGTGCGACGAAATGGTTCAATTCGGGCGTCCGTTTGAAGAGAAGTGGCGGCGGGCGGAGTGTTTCTCAAGTTTTTCCGCGTGTGGCCGATAAGGCCTCCATGGGGCATTCCATGGAAAAAGCCGTTGTGTTCTCTCGTCATGCGGTACTGGTGGCGGGTTTTCGTGCGCTGATTGCGGAACCGCGCGGGATTGCGGTGGTGGAGTGTCCGGATCTCGCGAACCTTGGCGCCGCGCTGGCGGAGGAGCGGCCCGGCCTTGTGCTGGTGGACTCGGCGTTACTGCCGGACCCCGGGTGGCTGCGGGAGTGGAAACTTCGGGTCCCGCATCCGTGCATTGTCCTTTGGGTGGACCGGATCGCGCCGGAGTTTGCGCGTGAAGCTCTGCAGTGCGGCGTCAGGGGGATTCTGCGCAAGGAGTCGGCGGCGGCGAGCTACGCCGAATGCCTGGATAAGGTGGCCGCGGGGCAGCTCTGGCTGGAGCGCGATCTTGCGGATGCTCTGCTCACGGCGCGCACACTGCGGCTCTCGCCGCGCGAACGGCAGCTCATCGGGCTGCTGACGCAAGGGCTGCGAAATAAAGAGATCGCCGGGCGGATGAACATCACGGAAGGCACGACGAAAGCTTATCTGTCACGCCTCTTTGAAAAGACGGGCGCAGGGGATCGTCTGGAACTGGCGGTATACGCGATGAAGAACCTGGAGACGCGCTCAAAGTTTGCGTAAGAGAGCTTTCGCTTCCTTAAAGTGCGGGAACTGGCGCTCGTGCGCCTTGAACGCCGGGGTGTGGACGCAGCGGCGCGCGCCCGAGTGATCCACCGGATACCGCAGGTGCAGCATCTCGTGGAACATGACGTATTCCAGGGCGAGCAGCGGCGTGCGAACGTCGTCAAAGATCCGGCTGATCATGATCATGTTGTGCGACGGGTCGAAGTGACCGAGCCGCGTCCGGGAGCGGACGTGGCTCCAGCCGAGCTGCGGCCGCGACATCATCCCGCCGAAGTAGCGCGCATTGAGATCTTCGAAAACGGCTTCAAGATTGTGAACGGCGCCCTCCGGCCCCTTGTGCGTCTTGCGTCCGCGCGCCTGGCGGGTGGCTTCGATCTTGCCGCGCATATCGCGGCGATTCAGATAGAGCCGGTAGCGGTGCTGGTGGTGCGGGGCAATGTCTTTCCGGTAAAGCTTGCTCAGAAGGATGTGGGCCAGGGCTTCGGTGACCGGGGCCGGGGCGCCTTCGAGCAGGTCCGTGATCTGGACCGAGATGGCGCCGTTTTCGAGCCGCACGCGGCTGTTGGGATCGGCGAACGGTTTGTAATTGACTTCAATCGGCGGGATGGCGGTGCGTGGCCGCAGCTCCCGGTGAACCCGCGCGAAGATCTCGGCGGGCGATTCGAAAAACAGGGAACTCGCGAGGTTTACGGGCCGAATTGTGCCCTGCTCGGCTGGGGCCGGGGCAGGCTCCGCCGCTGGACGCGCGAAGAAGGTATCGTCGTCAAAAAGGTTCGGAGCGGGAGAGGAGACCCGATCGCCCATAATAAGAGATTACGCACCCACCACTGATGCCTGCCAAAAGAGCGAAAATCACATCGATCGGGCGTTACGTTCCGCCCAGCGTTCTCACCAATGCCGATCTCGAGAGGATGGTGGAGACAACCGACGAATGGATTCAGACGCGCGTCGGCATTTCCGAGCGCCATATTGCCGGGCCGGAAGCCGCCACGTCGGATCTGGCGACCGCGGCCGCCAAAGACGCGCTGGAGCATCGCGGAATCGGGGCTAACGAGGTGGACGCCATCATCGTTTGCACGGTGACGCCGGACATGATGTTTCCGTCGACGGCGTGTCTCGTGCAGAACAATCTCGGGGCGCATCGCGCGTGGGGATTCGACCTGGTGGCCGCGTGCAGCGGATTTGTTTACGGCCTGACGACGGGCGCAAGTCTGGTGGCCGCGGGCACGCACAAGAAGGTACTCGTGATTGGCGCCGACACGATGAGCCGCATCATCGACTACAAAGATCGCGCCACCTGCGTGCTTTTCGGCGACGGCGCGGGCGCCATGCTGCTGGAAGCGGCTGAAGAGGGTGAAGACGCGGGTTTCATCGATTTTTTTGGTGAGATCGATGGCTCGGGCGGGGAATTTCTCTATATGCCCGGCGGCGGCAGCCGGAAGCCGCCGAGCGCGGAAACGGTGGCGGCCGGGATGCACTACGTCCATCAGGAAGGCCAGCAGGTTTTCAAATACGCGGTGCGGAAGATGTATGAGATGTCGACTTCGCTGCTGGAGCGAAACAACCTCACGACGAAAGATATAGATCTGCTGGTTCCGCATCAGGCGAACCGGCGGATTATCGACGCGACGACGGAACGGCTGGGTTTGGCTCCGGAGCAGGTGATGATCAATATCAATCGCTACGGGAACACGACGGCCGGGACGATTCCGCTTGCCACGTGCGATGCGGTTGCCGAAGGCCGGCTGAGCAAGGGCAGACTGGTGCTGTTTGCGGCGGTGGGGGCGGGATATACCGCGGGCGCGAGCCTGTGGCGCTGGGCATTTTAGGCCGGCGCGAACCGCGAAGCGAAAATTGGGGCGCGACTCGTGCGCACACAGACCGATGTTCTGTCCGCCGACGTTGCCAGGTTCCTGTTGTTGATCGATTTTACGGAAGAGGATGAGGAACGGATGCGGGACCTTGCGGACCGATCGAACTGCGGCGCGCCGCATGCGTGCTGGGCGAGAGGTTCGCTCTGTAGAGGCTTCCAGTCAACCGCCGGTAGAGATTCGTTTCGCCTGATAAATGGGAGCGAGCGATGGCCCGGCTATTCGATGATGGCAACGGAACTGGTCCCGGCTGTGCCGAGGCCCGTCTGCGACAGGCTGGTGGCCTGCTTAATATTGGCTCCGCCCTGAAAGGTTACGGTGTTGGCCACAATGCCCAGAGTGGCGGCGCTGGAGCCGTTATCGATCTTGAGAAGCGATTTCGGGAAATACAGAGAGCCTGTCAGCTTCTGGTTCGAGCCTCCCGCAAACGTGCTGGTTCCGCCTGTCTGGGTACGATCCTGATAAAAAAGCACGCCCTGGTAAGACCCGGAACTCTGGGCGCTCAGCGTTACGCTGGAGCCGTTCGAAATGTTGGCCTGCGCTCCTCCAGTGAGGTAAATCATCACGCCGCCGGTTGCGGTGAGAGTTCCCCCGCCATTGGAAACGTTGAATCCGCCCGAGCCATTAATGATGTAGATTCCGGGGGCCATGACGGCAGACATCCCATTGGAGAGGGTGAAGTTACAGTAGGTGCCGGGGCTCAACTGATAAGCGGTCGGTTGCCATGCTGTGTAGTTTCCGTTGATGCACGACCCCGCGGGGGTGGGCGCGGGCAGATTCGCAAACGGATCGGTCACCGCGGCCGTGGCAGGAGTGACGGTGAGGCTGTTGCAGCCTCCGGTGGGAGTATTGATGCAGCCGCCATTGGGGTGGCTTACCTTACCCACGGACGTGAATGTGGGCGTGGTCAATATCGCGCCGCCGGTCACCAGCGCAGCTTCGCTATTGCTGGAATTGACATTGGAATTTACATAGACGCCACAGGAAGAAGTTGTCACGTGAACACCGTTGCCCATGTTGAGAGCGTCTGGAGCGGTGCCGCTCAGCACGTAGAGGCAGTTATTGCTGATCGAACTGGCGGACCCCACGATTGCGGCGCTCGAACGGGAACTGCTACTCAGCACATTAGAGCCAAAGAGTTGAAACTGATTTTCCGTAATTCGGACCGTGGCCCAGTACGAGACTGCCGTGCCTGGAACGGTGGGAGCCGAACTGGTTGTGTTGGCCTGAATGGAGACCGTCTGGTTGCCGGTTGTCGTAAATCCGTTCAGAGCGGCCATCTTGCAACCGTAATCGAAGGCGCTGGAAGTACCCGAAATAGTCGGCGCAGTCGCCGGGCAATTTGTCGCTGTACCCGCGGGTGAGCCGCACCAGACGTGGTTGGTGTCGCAGGTCTGGGAACTGGGGGAGTTCTTCATTGCCGCCTCAATGACTGCGGCGGCGGCGGCGTCGCTCGCGGTTTGAGCGACGTCTCGACGGTAATAGCCGTAGCCGAGATCCACCACGAGCCCCATCATGCCGAGCATCGCAAAAAGCGAAACCGACGCCATCAGCAACGCCTGACCGCTTCTTCCGTTCTTTGATTTCATTTTCATTGGGTTCAAAAGACTATGGGCTGGGATGAGTTCGCGCCCAGCACGATCGGGTTGAAGGTTACTCCACCGCCCCAGGGAGTCCAGAAGGATATCGCCGGGCTGAACTGGTAGGTGGCGGAAATGGTTACCATCGTGGCGGTTGTGTTTCCGTTGGTAGAGGGAAATGCCGTGCTGCTGCTGTAGCACGTGGAAATCGGATTACAGGAAATGTCGCCGGTGTCATTGGAATGCAGCGTGACATTCAGTTGGCTGGCGGGAATTCCGAGCGCGCTGGAAGCGATTTGAGTCGCAACCGACCCAACCGTCGTGGCGCAGGTCTTGCCGAAGCAGCCTTTTCCATGTACAGAAGCGGTTCGCGCGGTGGCGTTCACCGCTTCCGCGATGGTGTGGTATTGCCACATCCCGAGCGCCATCCAGAACAGCGAGAAGAGAGTACAAATCAGTGGAACACCGATTAAGGTGAATTCCAGCATGGTGGAGCCTCGGCGTTGAGAGTCTGATCTGGACATTTTCATTCGCGGATCGGCATGTAGACGGTTCTGTTGATCGTGATGCTGCCCGGCATGATGCCTGGGATTGCGATCAGGTTGACCGTGTAGGCGACCGCAACCTGGACGTAAGAAACTGAGCTTGAGCCGAGCGAGTGGGTCTCAGGCGTCGCACTGAGAGATGTCCCGCAGGCTGAGACGGGCGTGGGCGCGTACTTGAACAGTGGGAGGGCGTAAGTTCCGCACGCAGGCGATGGGGATGCCGTTAAGGCGGTGGAGTTGGCCGAACTCGCGGAACCCCAGGTGGCGGCGACTCTCGCGGCATTCTGGGTTGCGATCAACGCGTAAGCGGAGAACCCAAAATCGAGAACCGCGATGAACGAAACGACAATCCAGGGGAGCAGCAGAGCGACCTCGACAGCGGCGGTACCTCGCTCCGATCCAAACAGCCGCTTCCTTCCGCGAGAGGGAGATTCCTGCATCAGGTACTATTCTCAGATTTCGTTCGATCCAGTACCAGTTCAACAATGGTTAATACAACGATGCATCCGGTTAGCAGCGGAAACGTTGTCCCGCGGGTTATCCGCGGGTAACCATAGGTTGCCCGAAATTCGAGTAAGATAAAGGGCACGCGATATCTTCTGACAGTCACGTTTCTCTGCGCTTCGGCCGCGCTCGGACAAACCGGCAATTCGCCCTCCCCAAATGTGATTCGAGGACTGCCGCCGCCCACTCCGTTGCCGAGCGGTGGGGACTACTCCGCCGGTACGAGTCTTTCGGGGCGCGTCGCCGTGGACGATGGGGCGGTTGCGCCTCTCGGCATTGCGATCGACATGGTCTGCTCCACCCTCCGGCGAACGGTGGCCTCGACCGACAGCGAGGGACGGTTTACTTTCCAGTACGGCGGATCCACCAGCTCGGTTTCGGATGCGTCGGACTGGGGACAGAAGAGTTCTAACCCGCTATTGAGCATTTCATCGGGAGACGCGGCCACGGCGCTGCGGACGATTGTGGATTGCAACCTGCGCGCAACCCTTCCGGGATACCAGTCGGATGAGATCAGTCTCACGGACCGCCGCGCTCTGGAGCGCGGGGATGTAGGCACGATCGTACTGCACCGCGTTTTCGCGATGGAGGGCGTCGTGGTGAGCAGCACGTCTCTGAATGCTCCGAAAAAAGCCCGTGATGACTACGAGAGCGGATTGAAAGCCATGCGTGCGGGAAAGATGGAAGCAGCGGCGAAACAGTTGGAACGCGCCATAGCGGCATACCCGGCGTATGCGAACGCGTGGCTCGAGTTGGGGAGGGCGAGGCAGCAACTCGGTACGGCGCCGGCGGCGCGGGAAGCGTGGAAAAAGGCGATCGAACTCGACGCGAAGCTGACGGGAGCGTATGTGGAACTCGGGCTCGACGCGGGATTGAGCCACGAGTGGAAGGCAGCTACTCAATATCTCGATAAGGGGCTCCGGCTGGACCCGGTGGATCATCCCGAGGCGTGGTTCGGCGATGCGGTGGCGCATTATTACCTCGGGGAATACGACGATGCGGAGAAGAGCGCGCGCGAGGCGGTGCGGCTGGATCCGAAAGGACGAAATCCGCGCGCCGGGTATGTTCTGGGGATGGTGCTGGCGCATAAGGGCGACCGCGAGGGCGCGGCGGCGGAATTGCGGCGTTACCTGAAGGCGGCGCCGGAAGCGCCGGACGCCGGGCTGGTAAAAGCTCAACTCGCGCAGATCGAGAAGGGCGCGGCGAATCAGGCAAAGCCATAGGCTCGTCCGGAACGGCCGCCTGAAGCCATCTCAGATCGAAAGGCCGGGATCGCCCTCCATGACTTGCTGGCGCAGCAAAGGCCGCTCGCCCGCTTTCCAAAGCGATGCCGTGTGAACCACCCGGTAGCGAAGAGGA
>CAZWTH010000313.1:0-12790 GCA_964636715.1 uncultured Solibacteraceae bacterium
CGCAATGCGCAGGCGCATCGCGGCCAGTGGCCGAAGACGGCGACTGGCTCGCACGAAGTCCGCGGTAAGACGCTCGGCATCATCGGATACGGGCATATCGGAACGCAGGTGGGTCTTCTTGCCGAAGCCTTCGGCATGCGCGTGATCTTCCACGACATCGATAAGCAACTGGCTCTCGGTAACGCGACGCAGGCGGACTCGATCGAGGAATTACTCGACCAGTCCGACGTAGTGACGCTGCATGTGCCGGAAACGCCCGCGACTCACAACATGATTGGGGCGGAGCAGATCGGGCGGATGAAGCCGGGCGCGAAGCTGATCAATGCGTCGCGCGGCACGGTAGTCCAGATCGATCCTCTGGCGGAAGCGCTGAAGTCCGGCCATTTGGGCGGGGCTGCGCTCGACGTATTCCCGAAGGAGCCGAAGAGCGGGGAGCCGTTCGAATCGCCGCTGCAGAGCTTCGAGAACGTTCTGCTGACGCCTCATATCGGCGGGAGCACGGAAGAAGCGCAGCGCAATATCGGTAAGGAAGTGGCGGACAAGCTGATCCGGTTCAGCAATAACGGATCCACGCTCGCCGCGGTGAATTTCCCGGAAGTCTCGCTGCCGGCGTATTCGGGTAAGCACCGCATCCTGCACATCCACCGCAATCAGCCGGGCGTGCTCTCCGGCATCAATGCGATTTTCTCGGAAGAGAAGATTAACATCGCGGCCGAATATCTGCAGACGAACGCGCAGATCGGTTACGTGGTGATCGATATCGATCCGGCGAGTGGATCCGCCGCTCAGTTGCGGAAACGTCTGGACGGCGTGCCCGGCACCATCCGGACGCGCTTGCTCTATTAGTCAGGGGCAAAAACAAAACGAGGAGACTGCCTCCGAGCCGTCTCCTTCGTTTTGCGGCGGCGGGAGCGCCTCCGAGACGTTCCCGCCGCCAAAGATGAACCAGAGCGCCCTCCGAGCGTCCCCGGTTTTGTATCGCAGCCTAACCTGCGCCTCCGACCACTAAGTGCAGTTGGCGGCGTCGTTGTTACAGGTAGTTATAGGGAGAGATGTTTACCGGATAAAGCCCAGGCGCTTGAGCGTCGCGTTGGGCTCCTGGTCTTCGAATTGAAGCAGAAGGGCTTTTTCATGGCCATCTTCGAGCGCGACCGCCGCGGGCGCCGTGTCGAATTTGAAGATCTTCCGGAGGGCGTCCGAGGCCGTTGAGACCGGTCCTTTTGACGCCAGTCCCGTCTTTGTCATGAAGTTGCCGGCCGCTTCCGGGCTGACGACCGGCACGCCGATAACGCGCGTGTCATTCCAATCGAGCGCTCCCAGTTTCCTGCCGGCAGCGAGGCAGTGCAGGCAGTGGGGATCGAAGAAAAAGATCAGGACCTTCCCGTCCTGCAGCGAGATCGGCGGACCGCTCTCGACGGCGATGGTTGGCGGAGCCGCAGTGCCGGTTCGCCGCGTCGCGTCGAATCCGTAGGAAATCGCCGCGAAGACCGTAACGGCGGCGAGAATCAGGGCGGCGCTGCGCAGGCTGTGGGGACGGCTGGACCAGAGACCGGCGCCGATCGCCAGCAGCAGCATGATCCCGTCGCCCACAAAGAACTGCGGGCCCACCGCGCGCTTGATCCAGGGGAAGCAGGAACAGTCCGCTCCCACCAGTTCGCGGTAGTGGATCCCGATGAAAACGATGAACGCGACGAGGAGCAGGGAAGCGCACCACGAACCCCAGCGCCGGAAACGCGGCATCAGCAGAAGAACGCCGGTGAAGGTCTCGGCGATGCCGAACAGGACGGCCGCCGGCACGCTGAGGAATTCCGGAACCTTCGCCTGCGCCAGCCGGACTGCCGCTCCCGTAGGATCGCTGGCCTTCCACAGGCCGGCAGCCAGGAAAACAATCGCGATCAGGATCGCGCAGGTCCAGTTGACAGCGATCTGCCACACCGGCTGTTCGTGCGGCAACGCGACGGGGAAATTCGTGGGCTCGCCGAGGGCGGCCTCGCCATTCGCCATATGCATCTAAGAGTATATCGGGGACATCCCCTACTTCTCGGCGAACCAGACGTAAAACAGCCCGTCCGGGGCGACGTCTTCCCAATAGGAGATCGGTTCGCTCCCGGCAGTCCGGCAGTGGCGGGCCAGAAGCTTTTCGAGTTCCCGGCGGTCGAACCAGCGCTCCCATTCCGGCGTCTTGAGCCGTCCCCACTGGGAGGCGCTCTTGTCGATGATCGCGAGTTTTCCGCCCGGCCGCAGCACCCGGCACAATTCGCTGACCGCCAGCGGAATATCCACGGCGTGTTCGAGCGACTCCGTCGCGTAAACCCCATCGAACGAGTTATCGGCAAAGGGCAGGGCGGTCAGAATCCCGGCTGCTTTACCAACGCCTTCCGGCACGAAGCGCAGCATCTGCTCGGAAATATCGAGCCCGCTGATGCGCGCCCCCGGGTTCTCCTCAAAGAGAACGCGCGCGAACCGGCCCTTGCCGCAACCTGCGTCGAGGAGCCGGTGACTCCCGATTGGCGCAAACCAGCGGCGCAGAAATGCCACGTGCTGGATGCGGGGATCGATGGTGGAAGGGAAGTCCGCTTCATTCGCCGCCTCGGCGTCGAAATTCCGGCGGATTTCGCGGACCAGACGCTCATCGAGCGCCGGAGGCGGGGCGGGGGACGTACGCTTCAGCATCTGCTTCAGCCGCGTGGCCGCGGCGCGCACCTTCCCCCGCTTCATATCAGGCATTCGTGAGGAAGATCGGAAGATCCATCTTGCCGGTGTAGCTGGGCCGGTAGCGCTGCTTGTCGTACATTCTCTCGACATCCACCGCGCGGGGTCCAAGCTTCGGGTCGGGTATCGGAACCGCCGCGTACTTCCCGCCGTTGATCGCGGTCATCACGCCATGCTTGCCCTGCGCAATCAGGTCGATCGCCATCCCCCCGAAGGTGTTCGCCACCATGCGATCCACAAAGTCCGGAGCGCCGCTGCGGAGATCGTAAGTCAGATCGCTGACGATCGTTTCTTCGCCGCGCTTCTGGATGTAATCGTTCAGGACTTCCGCGATGTTCGCTTTCTTGCGGTGTCCGAAAGCATCGGCCTGGCCGTATTCCTGAACCTGATAGCCTTCCCACTCCGCGCCCTCCGAAAGCAGAACCAGCGAATAGGAAGACGAGTTATTGCGCTTGTCTTCGAGCACCAGCTCGATCAGCCGGTCGCGGTCCACTTTGAACTCGGGGATGCAGCACCGAATGGACGCCACATAAGCCGTGTAGAGCGCCGTGTAGCCGGCGTCGCGGCCGAAGATGCGGAAGATCCCGATGCGCTCGTGCGAACCGACGGTCGCGCGCTGGCGGTCGATGGCGTCGAGCGCGCGGTTGACGGCGGTCGAAAAGCCGATGCAGTATTCGGTGTTCCGGACGTCGTTGTCCATCGTCTTCGGAACGCAGATCACCTTGAAGCCCTGCTTATCGAGGTGCTGGGCATAGCTCAGCGTATCGTCGCCGCCGATGGCTACCAGATAATCGAGACCCAGCTTTTCGAGATTCTTCAGCACGCGCGGCGTCATGTCGAAAACGGTCGACGTGATGCCCTTCTTGGTGTTTTCCGAGGATTGGAAAGTCTCGCCCGAGAGGAATTCGGGCACCTTCTTCATCTTGAGGGGATTCGTGCGGGAGCTATGCAGCCAGGTACCGCCGGTGCGGTCAATGGTACGGGTGTTCTGCCGGTCGAGGGGTAAAACGTAGCGCGAAACGCTGGCCGGATCGTCGAAATTCAGATGGGTCAGGGCTTCCCATCCGCGCCTCAGACCGGTCACTTCCGCGCCGATCGCGCCGCCGCTGTAGACAACTGTCTTGATAACGGCATTCAGACCGGGAACGTCGCCGCCTCCGGTCAGAATGCCGATTTTTTTCTTGCTCATGAACTCTCCAGGTGAAAGGTGAACCACTATTGTAAGGGTCCACCTTCGATCGGGAGATTTTCAGAGTCTGGGGTGAGGAGTTGTTCCGGGGACCCGGAGACCTCTACCAGCGGGGTTCGCGCCGGCGGCTCTCTCCGCCGAAGCGGTTTCCTCCACCGCCGCCCTGACGGGGTTCGCGCGGGCGCGCTTCATTCACGGTGAGATTCCGTCCATCCAGCTGGGAGCCGTTCAGGGCTTCAATCGCTCTATCGGCGGCCGAATCGTCCGCCATCTCGACGAATCCAAAGCCGCGCGATTTTCCGGTTTCGCGGTCTTTCACCAATTGGGCGCGTTCCACCTGTCCGTATGCGGAAAACGTCGCTTCAAGGTCCTGTTCGCTGGTCTGGAACGAAAGGTTCCCGACATAAATATTCTTCATGTTAGTCGATCATCCTGTTGTGGCCTCCGGCACGCAAGGCGCCGGAAGCGTGTTGAACTGGGGGAGCTAATCTCGGCCGGAGATACGTCAAGACGGGCAAGGCAAGCAGTCGGTGGCATCGGGCCAGCCACAACCACATGGTAGCGCTTTTTCGCGCCGCGCGTACCCCGGTATTATTCCGTGGCGGATCTTTTCGCCAGTTCACCTATGATCGGGAGCACATATGTCTCCTGATGGCTGGCTTTGACGATCATGAAAATGGAGACGGCGAACAGGATACCGCGGAAAAGATGGTCAAATCGTACAAAGTGAACGGTTCCCGTATCCACAATCGGCCCGATCCAGTCGAGCAGTAGCCAAACCGCGAACAGATAGAGCCCCTGGAAGGCGTGAAAACGCACAGAATGATCGTTCTTGAACTTCCTTGAAGCCAGCACGATCACAGCGGCGATCCAGCCGACGATCGGGATGTAGCAAAGGATCGACGCGCTACGCGGGGAAAGACCCGCCAGAGGATCCGGAGCAGGACCCGGCGGGAACGGTGGCGGTGGGGGTGGCGCCCCGGCGCCCTGGCGCGCGCCGCAATTGCCGCAGAAAGCGGCGCTGCCCGTAACTTCTTTCCCGCATTGCGTGCAGAAAGGCATCTTCTACCTAACCTTTACGTTATGCCACGCGGGTTTGTTCCGCAAGTGATGGGCCTCCCGCAGAGTCTTAAAAGAACAGGTACTTACGCCACTGGTCCTCGCCCTTGCCCAACAGCCGCATCAGGTGGCGGCTGGTATGGAGGCTGAACGGTCTGGGCTGCCGCGCCAGTTTCATACCGGCTTCCTCCGGGGTCCGGCTGCCTTTCCGGTTATTGCAGGGGTGGCAGCAGGCCACCAGGTTTTCCCAGGCGGATTCCCCGGCGCGGGAGCGCGGAATTACGTGATCCAGCGTCAGTTCCCCGGCCGGCATGGTTTTAGCACAGTACTGGCAGGTGTAGCGGTCCCGCATCATGATGTTCTTGCGCGAAAGCGCGCGCGTCTGGTGCGGGATGCGGCGGTATTCGAGCAGCCGGATCACGCTCGGCACGCGCATGGACCGGCGTGTGGAATGGAGAGAATGCGCCGTGGTTTCTTCCGCGGCCGCGATCCCTTTGAGTACGAGGACCACGGCGCGCCGCGCCGCGCAGATGTTGATCGGTTCATAGCTCGCGTTCAGTACGAGCACGGGCCTTTGGAGCCTGGAGGTTGCCAGGCTCATCTTCGATGCTTTTTCCATCCGTTCGTTCTCGCTCCTTGTCGCTAATCTTTCCATCGCCGGTCTGCGCGGGCCAGTGTCAACAGGGATACGGAAGCCGCTCCCGCCCGCTTCAGGGCCGCGGCGCAGGCGCTGGCCGTGGCTCCCGTGGTGAAAACATCGTCAATCAGCAGAACTCTTGCACCCCGCAGGTTAGGTCCGGGGCGGGGCTGAAACGCTCCTGCGATATTGCGGCGCCGGGCGGCGCTTGTCAGGCCGGACTGGTTAGCCGTAGGCCGTACGCGCCGCAAAGCCTTCACGAGCGGTATCCGCCGCCGTTTGGAAATCGAGTTCGCCAGTAGTTCGGATTGGTTGAATCCGCGGCGCCAGCGACGTTTCCAGTGCAGAGGCACCGGCACAATGGCGTCATAGCGGTCATCCACCGGGAGGGCGCTTTCCAGATACCGCGATAGCCGGCCCGTAAGCGGCGTCATGCCACTGTACTTGAAGAGGTGAATCAGCTTCCGCAGCGTTCCTTCGTAATAACCGAAGCTCGCGGCGCGATCGAAGCGGTTCAGGCCGGAACGGCAAAGCGCGCAGACGCCCGTCTCATCCAGCGGGAAACGGTTTTGAAACGGCGCATGGCACGAGGCGCAGAAATACTCCGCTTCGAGAGGGAGCGGTTCTTCGAGGCAACCCCGGCAGACCGGAACGCGCGTGAAACCTTCGAGAGGAATGCCACAAATGCGGCAGTCGGCGGGGAAAAAAAGCGAAAAAAGTCCGTGAGGGATCGCTCGGAAACGAAGGGCGGCCGTTCTCGTCAGCAGACTACTCGAGAAGGCGCACCTCCTTCAGGCGGACAGTGCCCAACATAGCGGAACGGGAAGCTCCGTCCTTTGACAACCGGCGAATTCAGAGGGGCCTTGCGCCTCGCCATGAAATGCCTGCCTGAACTTCCTAGTGTAGAGAGCGGAATGAGCCCTTGTCAAATAGGGCTGGTTTACGCCAAAGCCTGTTTTTACTGGAAAAACGCGAGCGCCATCTTGCTGAGCACGTAAAGAAACCAGAGGCAGAGCACAGCCCCAAGACCCCCGAAAATCCCGGACTTCGTCAGCTTCGAGAAGCCGAACGAAAGGAAACCGATTTCGATGAAGCTCAGCGCGTCGAGCGATGTCAGCAGCGCGTACAGCCCCTTCGATGTGTCGGACTTACTGACGAACGCCCCCACATTGGTCGCCAGCAGATTGGAAAGATCGAGCGCGCTTTTATCCGGAGCCGCCAAAATGACGATCACGGTCATGATCACGGTGACCAGGAAGTACGGGAAGAACGCCAGGCAAACCATGGCGAGCATGCTCGGATATTTCGGCGCGCGTTTGGTCATCAGACCGAAAGCGAAGAGCGCTCCCGCGATCGCGATCATCGAGAGCGGCGTTCCGAGCGCCACCGCGCCGTAACTGAAATACGTGGCCAGGGGCGAACTCGCGCGCTGGATCGCCACCTGCATCTGCTCCGAACTCATGTTGGAATTCGCGAGCCGCTGCCGCATGATGAGCTCCATGCCGAGCGTGTTCAGCGTGACCGCGGTGGAAGCCGTCAGCAGCAGCGCGTTCGCGATCATCGGCGAGACCCACGCCGCGCGGCGTTCCGGCAAAGACGCGAAGAGCGTTCCTGGCTGTGTGAAAACCTCAATCAGTTCTGGCATCGTTTTTGGGTTTCGTATCGCATGCGCCCCGGTGTGGGTTTCATCCGGTTTGCAGCCAACAGCCTATCAGCTTGCATTGCTAAACTGAAGCCCAGGACGGGCATGGCTGAGCTTGAAATCAAACCATCGCCGAAGATGCTGTCGAAAGTCGGCCTGCTGATTGGATCGGCGCTGACGATTGTCGGCGTACTGATCTGGCTGCTGACCGGCGGCGGCGTTGGCCTGTTCGCCAGTAAGATCGATGTCAAAACGTACATGCCGGATGCCACCGGTCTCGGCGTGGGCGGCCCGGTTCGTCTGAATGGAATAGAGGTCGGCGCGGTCAAACGCATTGCCATTTCGCATTACCTCGACGCGCAGCGCGCCGTACGCGTCGACCTGCGCCTGGACGCCCGGTACGCGCCGCGGATCCCGGTGGATTCGCAGACCAGCATTGGTTCGGACACCCTGATTGGCGATAAATTCGTGGACATTGCGTCCGGCAAAGATCGCCGCACGGTGGCTCAGGGCAGCGAACTCCCGAGCGAGCCCGCCGATACCGCCGCGGACAAGGCGGATCTGATCTACAGCATCCACAACAGCCTCCGTAAAATCGACGACATGCTGATCACGGTGGCGTCGCCTGACACGCCGCTCGGTCACTACGTCATGGGAGACAAGGAGTACCAATCGGCGATTCACAGCATAGAGGCGTTCGAAACCAGCCTGCGCGGCGTCGTGGCGCATGGAACACCCGCCGGTAACGTTGTATTCGGCACGAACTATTCGAAATGGGACAAGTCGATGAGGAGCATCGACGACACGCTCGCGGCGATCCAGCGTGGCGAAGGGCCGGCCGGCCGGCTCTATGCAAGCGACGATCAGTACAACCAGATTCTGGCGAAAGTGGGGGACCTCCGCAAATCCATCGCGGACTTTCGCGCGCAGATGGCGAAGACAGGCGCTTCGCTGCAGGATGACGAAGCGTATCGAAAGCTCACGCGCATGCTGGCGGATATAGACGGCTCGCTCACCGCGCTGAACCGCGGTGAAGGCCAGTTCGGACAATTGCTGACGAGCCCGCAGATGTACGAATCGCTGGCCGGTTCATTGAGCAATCTCGATGCGTTCCTGAAAGATTTCCGGTCGAATCCCCGCAAATATCTGCGCGTGAAGATCTTCTGAAGCGTGTGGAACCGGTTGCGCTGCTATCTTCATATTGATGCGCGAAAACTCCGTCAAGAAGGCACTTCAGGCAGGTAAGCTGCAGCTCGGCTGCGGATTCGGGAATTTCCGTTCGGCGGAGATGCCGCGGCTGCTGGCCGCCGCCGGCCTGACCTGGGCTTTTGTCGATACCGAACACGGTAATTTCGATCTCGAAACCGTGAACGATATCTGCCGCGTGTCGAACCTGATCGGCTTCTGCCCGGTGGTTCGCGTCGCGGATTTCCAGTATTCGCTTGTGGCGCGCGCTCTCGATAACGGAGCCGGCGGCATCATCTTCCCGCGCGTGGACGATCCAAAGGTGCTGGAGAAAGCGCTGAGCTGGACCATCTATCCGCCGGACGGGGTGCGCGGATTCGGTCTCGCGCCGTGCAATCTCGAATACGAAACGCTCACGTTCACGCAGATGATGGATCACTACAACGCCAATCTGATGCGCGTCGTGCAGATCGAGAGCGTGCGGGCGATCGAGATGCTCGACGAGATTCTCAGCGTGAAAGGTTTCGATACGGTGATGATCGGTCCCGCCGATCTTTCGATTTCGATGGGTGTGCCGGGGAATTCGGATCATCCGAAAATGATTGAAGCCATCGAGAAGATTCGCGACGCCTGTGTGCGCCACGGAATCATTCCCGGTATCCACACGAAGAGTCCCGCGATGGCGAAATTCTGGAAAGATCGCGGGATGTTGTTCGTCGGGTGCTCGAACGATCTCGCGATGCTGCTCGATCGCGCCACGGAAAACGTCCGCGCCATCCTGAAGGACTAAGTGCGGCGCGCCGGACTCGCTGTTGGTTTTCTGATGGCGCTGGCCGCCCTGGCCGCGTCTTTTGACGGTATATCTCCGGAATCGCTTCGTACAAACATCACATGGCTGGCGTCCGACGAGCGGCAGGGGCGGCTCAGTCCTTCGCCCGGGCTCGATGCCTCCGCCGACTATCTGGCCGCTCAGTTTCACGCCGCCGGGCTCGCGCCGGGCGGGACTGGCGGGGGATCGTTTTTTCAGACCGCGGATTTCGTCCAGGTAACGCCCGATTTCGAGGGCTTTCAGCTAAGCGTGGACCCGAGTGGGCGTGATGTTCCGGCGCTGAACGTACAGGTGCATTCCACGCGCGCTCTCGATTTCAAAAACGAACCGGTGGCGCTGTGGCCGGCCGCGGACGTGGCGGGCCGGATCGTTTACGCCGGCCGGCGATCGCTGGACGATCCGGAACTCGATGCGTTGCGCGCGAAGAAGCCGACTTTGATTCTCCTTTCGGGCGGGGGAGCACGGCAGCGCCCGGTGGAGCCCATCCTGATGGATGCCGATCCTGCGATCGCGCCGATCGTTCGGGTCTACAGCCGCGCGGCGGAAGCACTGTTTCGCGGCGGCCATGCGCGGCTGACGCTCCACCTGGCGGCGCCCGCGCGGCGCGAGGTAAAGATGCGGAACGTGGCGGGTGTCCTCCGCGGTTCCGATCCGGCGTTGCGTGGCCAGTACGTGATCGTTTCGGCCCATTACGATCACCTCGGGACGAAGCCGCCTGGTCCCGGCGACCGCATTTACAACGGCGCCAACGACGATGCGAGCGGCACGGCGTCGCTGATTGAGATTGCGAAGGCCCTTGCGGCCGATCCGAAGCCCAAACGCAGCGTTCTGTTCCTGGCGCTGTTCGGTGAGGAAGAGGGATTGCTGGGGTCTGAGTATTACGTGCGGCATCCGCTCGTTCCGATCCATCGGACGGTGGCGAATCTGAACCTGGAACAATTGGGCCGCACCGATTCGAGCGATGGACCGGAGATCGGCACATTCGCGTTTACCGGCGACGGTTATTCGGATCTTCCCCATATCGTTGCCGCCGCGGCGAAGACGCAGGGCGTGTCGATTTACCACAAGGACACTTCGGACGACTACTTCGACCGCAGCGACAACTATTCATTCGCCGCCGCCGGCATTGTTGCCCATACCCTGGTTGTGGCATTCGAATTTCCTGACTATCACGAGGTGAGCGATGAGGCGAAGAAGATCGACTACGCCAATCTGGCAAAGGTGGATCGGGGAATCGCGGCGGGCGTGGAGGCGGTAGCCGATGCGGCTGAGGCCCCGAAATGGTCGAATGCCGCGGGCGCGAAGCGTTACGCCGCAGCTAGGGCGCCAGCTCAAAGGTAATGTTGCGCGTGGAGCGATCGCCCGCGGCATCCTGCGCCGTGACCTCGGCAACGTAAGATCCCGGCGCGAGGTCGGCGACCGGCAGGATCATCCCCAACGGCGCTACGGCGGCTCCTTCTGCCGTCTCCCGCGTCACCTTTGAGATCCCGGCATCCTTCACGAGTTTCCCGGTTTTGGCGTCAAGCAGCGTTAATCGCACATCCGCGGAAGCGGAGAGCGCGGGCTCATAGAGCTGGGCGTAAACATAAGCCTTCTCCGACTTCCGCAATCGATTCGTACCCGCGGGAATGAGTTGAATTCCCTTGAACGTCAACGGGACTTTTTCTCCGAATAAATCTGCTTCGTCGCCAGGCGCCGCGGCTGCGGGACGGATCGACTGGCTGAGCGCCAGCCCGCTCAGAAGAAATTTGGAGGGCGTCCACGGATCGATCGTCAGCGCCGATTCGATTTTGCCGAAACTGGCTACGCTCGAACTGAACGCCAATTTCAGCTCGAATGCGCCGGAAGCTATTTCAAACTGCTTTTCGTAGTGATACGGCCGCGCGGCGAACTCTTCTACTGCCTTCCGGTCATTGAGCGCGATCCTCGCGGTATCGCTGAAGCGCGCCGCCACGCCGCCATCGGGCAGGTAAGCAATCCCTATGATGTTCAACGCCGCGGCAAACCTGCCGTTGTCTTTTACGAACTTCACCGCCGCGCCCGGAATATCCATCGCCACCTGCACCCGCGCTGTATTCGGGGCAACGTAGAAAAAGGACGTCTGCAATGTAGCGTGAACAGTGGGGGGCTCGTTCCCATTCAAACGCGCTTCGAGCTCGCGCTCGGTTGGCGTCCCCGTCTGAATATCCGGAGTGATCGCGTCACAATAGCCGGTCCTCGCGCGCACGTTGGCGCCCTCGCGATCAACGTCGACTTTGATCTTGTGGCAGGCGCCCGGCTTCGATGCTTTCGCCGGCGCATACCCGAGCGCATAGTATTGGCTTTCTTCTTTCGCGATCCTGTCGAGATCGTCCGGCAGATTGCCGGAACCGGAAACGACGAAACCGCCGGTACCCGCGGCCAGCCCGGAAAGCAGATCCGGAGCGGATTCGGGCGCGCTTTGCGTGGCTAATGCGTTCAGTTCGGACACCAGCGCCTGCCGGGCCGCGGGGGTACTCTGAGGCGGCGAATACGTGAGTTGCTGCCGGCCCAGGGAGGCGTTGCCCACGGAAGCGCCGCCCAGACCGCTGGCGGGGAGGGCGCGGATATCGACCGGATAAATCGCCACGTTCGCGCGATTGCATTCGTCAATCGCGGTCTGCATCTGCTCCGGAGTGACGAGCGTGCCTTCCGAAAACAGCAGTACCGTTTTGCGGCCGGGCACTCGCGCCAGACCTTGAGCAAGGTTCCTGAGCGCGGCGGGTAACGCGCCAGGTTGCGGAACGGTGGAAACCGGAGAGAATTTCGCTGCGTTCACTGCCTGCTGCAACTTGTCCGCATTGTCCGTCAGATTCTGCGTGACCCGCAGAACGCCGTTCCACTCGGCGACCGCCATATAGCGTTCAGGGCCGGCGTTCGATCCGATGAACCGGACCGCGGCGTCGCGCGCGTATTGCTGAGCGACACGCGGCACGGTCGAGTCGTCGAATAGAGGAACAAGGTAGTGCTTCTCCGTATCCGGCGACCCGTCCGCTACGTGGGAAAAGCTGGCGAGCGTCTGCTGTCTGCCATCTTCGCGGACGGTGAAGTCGCTTCTCGTCAAATCGTCGATATACGCGCCCTTCTTATCCGTGACGATCGAATCGACAAGGACCAGATTCGAATCGCTGCTGAAAAAAGAGCCGGTGTCGGCGGGTGGTTCGCTCTTTTTCTGACCGTGAGCGCCCACAGCCATGAATAAGGAAGCAAACCCGGCGATGAGAAGAGTTCTTGTCATGGAATTCGCACCGCGCTGTTCTGCGCCGTCATTGTCTGGCCTTCAGCGTCCCGAACCACCAGACGGATCACGTAAGCGCCGGGGGCAACCGTGAAATCGGCGCGCACGGGAATTCCGTCGCCCAGTTTGTTTTCGAGCGTATCGTCCAGCAGACGAAGCTGAATCAGTTTTGCGGCGCTCTGCACAAAGTTTCCGTTCCGGTCGAACAGCCCACAAACCACCCGAACATCGTTGACATTTCTGCCATCGGACTGACGGTAACGAAGCTTACGGATGTCCAC
>CAZWTH010000314.1:0-1947 GCA_964636715.1 uncultured Solibacteraceae bacterium
CGAAGCCAAGAAGTCCAAAAATCCGCTGATGTTTGCCAGCACATCGCCGGGCGGCATCCTTTACCTCTGCGCCGAGCTGTTCGCGCGTGCAGCAGGCATACAAATCCAACAGATTCCGTACGGAGGCAGCACTCCGGCTCAGGTGGACATTATCGCGGGCCGCGTACCAGTGATGTTTGACGGGTGGTACGCCTCGAAGCCCCAGGTCGCCGCGGGGAAACTCAAAGTCATAGCGACTGTCAACGACAAGCGGCTGTCGGACCTGCCGCAAGTTCCAACGATCGACGAGACTTATCCTGGAATCTCAGCGATGGGGTACGTCGGGCTGCTGGCCCGCACCTCGGTTCCACCTGCGGCGCTCCAGGTTCTCACCTCTGGCGTCGAGGCCGTTGTCCGCTCGCCCGAATATGCGGCGAAGGTGAGCGGCAAGCTCGGGGAGCCGGACCTCAGAAGCGCGGCGGAGTATCGTACGTTTCTTCGCGACGAGATGAAGAAGTGGGGCGCCATCGCCAGGGCCGCGAACGTGAAACTGGATTGACACGTCCGGTTGAGTCGCCCGGCCGGACTGACGGATAGAGGTAGCCATGAAGATCGTATTGTTCGGTGACGATAAGCGCCTCGGTGTTTTGCAGGACAATTCCGTGATTGACCTGATGCGGGCCTACGAGACGTACTTGGCCGATTCGACCGCCGCCGGTACCTCGGGCGCAAAGGTTGCGGCGAGTACCTTTGCCGATTTGACCCGCTTCATCGAAGGTGGCGGACCGGCTCTTGCCGCAGCGCAGGCCGCCGCCGAACATGTGGGTGCCAACGGAATCAAAGGCGCGGGATCGAACGGAATTGTCCATGACCTTGCCAAGGTCAAACTGCACGCACCGCGGCCTTTGCTTGCCAGGATTGCCTGCGCCGGTGCGAACTTCAAGGCCCACGCCGACGCCATGGCGAATCGCAATTTCGCAGGCGGCGCCATGAAGGCGGCTGCAGCGAACAACGAAAAGCCTTTCATCTGGGGCTTCTGGAAACTCGGCCGGGATCCGGTAGGTCCCGATGAAAACGTCATCTATCCGGCGCGGGCCACGCGGTTCGACTATGAAGGCGAGGCCGCCATCATCCTCGGCAAGAAGGGGAAGGATATCCGCGCGGGGGATATCGGCAGCTACGTATGGGGTATCACGCTGTTCACTGACTGGAGCGTGCGCGCCCCGAGGGAACCGTCAGGTCCGCAGAACTTCTCGCCGAGCAAGAACTTCGATACCGCCTATTCGATCGGTCCGTGCATTGTGGTCGGAGAACACGATCCCATGAACGTGGACATTCAAGTTCTAGTCAATGGCGAACTCCGCCAGGACTTCAATACCCGGGACATGACGTTCTCCTTCGGTCAACTCCTGGAACATCTGTCGCGAGATTTTACCTTCCATCCTGGCGACATGATCGCGAGCGGTACTGCGGCGGGCACCGCCGCTGATTCCAGCCCGGTGATGGCCGACGGTACGCAGCCGCCCGAGCTTTTCCTAAAGCCGGGCGATATCGTTACGGTGCGCTCGGCAGCGATCGGTGAAGTCACGAACCGGATCGTTGCCAAGACCTAGTATCGGCCTGCGGGTGGGTTGAAAGACTTAGATGCCGAACGCTTTTTTTGTCATGGCGGCATAAACGTCCGCTTCAGGACCGTGATACGCGGGTTCGGCAGCGAGCGTCTCATACGCGGCCACGAATTTGTGGCCGTAGTGCGCGCCGCAATAGTGAGTGGAGAGCACGACATCCCACTTCACGTAGCCGTTGTCGTCGACGGCGCCTTCATGAGCCGACGCGGCGACGACCTTGCCGACAACCATGCGCCGGTTCGCCCAGTCGCGAGTCCATTCCACCTGGCACTCGAAGTGACGTACGCACTCTGCGATTCGCGGTGGCCGGACGATCGTCGATGGCACCTGTGTGAGCCCA
>CAZWTH010000315.1:0-20825 GCA_964636715.1 uncultured Solibacteraceae bacterium
GGGAGGCAACGGCTTTTTGGATTGCTTCCTGACAGTCCACAACTCTACGATTATAGAGGCCCGGCCGGCTACTTCTTAGCCGGGACCGGCGATGGTTTTGGCGCCGCGGCTGCCGGCGCCGCAGCTCCCGTACCCGCTTTCGCGCCCGTCGCGCCCGCCGCGCCAAATCCGGTCTGATTCTCAGGATTCTGAATGATGACCGTGATGCGCCGGTTCGAGGGATCATCGGGATTCGTCGCATCGCGCGGCTTCTGGTCGGCGAATCCGCGTACCTGTACTACCTGATCGGGACGCATGCCGTTCTGCTCCATCCAGCGTCGAGCGGTGTTGGCGCGGTCGGTAGAGAGCTCCCAGTTCGTGTAGTCCTTTTTGGCCAACGCTTTATTGTCCGTGTGTCCCTCGATGATTACCGTATTGGGGAGTTTCCCGATCTCAGCTGCGAGCGTGCTTAGCATGTCCTTGCCGACGCCGCTTGGGTCCGGACTGCCGGACTGGAAGAAAAACCCAGCCTGCTGGCCTTCGGTCAGCTCCACGCGAAGCCCTTCGCCCGTTACCGTCATCACGACGTGCTCCTTGATCTTCTGCAAGGGCGCGGTCTGCTTCACCGCCTGATCCAGCCTGTCCTTGAGCTTCGCCATATCCATCTTGGTGACGGTCAGACTTTCGCCACCGATACCGCGCAGCCCGTTGCCCAGTTCTTTGCCGCTTCCTGTGGGATCCGTGAAGTAGCCGCCGACCGCCTTCTGCACCTGCTCGCTGCTGCTCAGCAGCCACAACACGATGAAGAGCGCCATCATGGCGGTGACGAAATCGGCGTAAGCCACTTTCCAGGCACCGCCGTGGTGGCCGTGGGCGTGCTTCTTACGCTTGATGACAATAATGGGTGCCTGTTCCAGGTGGCCTCAGTACGAAACGCGCCGGACTAAGCGGCCTTGGCTGCTGCTGCGGCGCCGCCACCCTTACAGGCTTTTTCCATGTCGGTGAAAGTCGGACGTACGTTGTGCGGGATGGCTCGCCGCGCAAATTCCACCGCGATCATCGGCGCCATTCCTTTGGCGAAGGACATCAGTCCCGCGCGCAGCACCTGATAGAACTGCGATTCCGCTTCCGTAGTCTTTTCCAGGTTCGCGGCCAGCGGGCCGACTACGCCGTAGCAGAGCAGAATCCCAAGGAACGTTCCCACAAGCGCCGCCGCAACCTTATGTCCGATTTCTTCCGGGGGTCCGCCGAGCGCGCTCATCGTGATCGTGACGCCCAAAACCGCGGCGACAATGCCGAGGCCCGGCAGCGCATCGGCCACGGAAGAAAGCGACCGCACCGGCGCAAGGATTTCGTGGTGATGCACTTCAATATCGTTTTCCAGCATGGAATCCAGATCGAACGCCGGAACCACGCCGGAGGCCGCCGTGCGCAGCGAATCGCAGATGAAGTAGAGAATATGGTGGTCCTTGATGATCTGCGGGAATTTGGAGAACATCTGGCTCTTCTTCGGGTTCTCCACTTCTTCTTCGAGCTTCGCCATACCGCTCTTGCGGGCAAGCTGGAAGATCTCATAGAGCATCTTCAGGCTCTGGAGATAGAAGGCCTGAGTGAATCGGTTGCCGCTCAGTACGCCGAGCACGCTCTTGAACATCTTGATGACGAGCGGAAGCGGATTCGCCACCAGCAGCGTGCCGAGGGCCGCGCCGCCGATGATGATCAGCTCGGCCGGTTGTACCAGCACCATCAAGGGTCCTTTTTCCATCAGGAAGCCGCCGATGATGGCGCCAAACACAACTACGATACCGATAATGGCAAACATGTCTCTCTCGTAATCGTCCGCCGGAGCGGCGATTTCGACAGAAAAATTACCTCATTCGGGAGTAGGGAAAACTCTGTTGTCTTCGGACAGTATGGACCGTGGATCGCGGCGCACGTACTATTTGGATATGTGCCCGAAGTGCGGATCCGATCATCTGAGAATTCGAAACCTCGAAGGCTTCGAACGTCTCATGGTCTGGTACACGGGACTTCGCAAATACCTCTGCCGCGACTGCGACTGGAAGTTCCGCGCCGCCGATCGCAGGCAGACACCCCGTCAGGCTCCCACCAAAGTGCGGAAGATCAACCCGTCCTCCGTTTACGATCCTCGTCCCCACGCTTAAGCCGTTCCAGAATCCCCCGCGCGCATCGCTGCGCCCCTGTTTGTTTTCCTTCGTTATATACGCCGTTATAACCAGGCGTGAACTTTTGGATCACACCACCGGACGATCACAAAAAATTTACAAGAGATAGCGCAAAACTGTTAGAAATCCGAGAGAATGCCGCCGAGGAGGCTGTCGTAAGGAATACAACACAACTTATGCAGCCGACCAACCGTCTTATCCGTGTTTACACAGACCGCGAGCTCCTGGCGTTCGCCCTTCCGAACATCGCCGGGCAATCGTTCCACTACGATCTGATCCGGACCGACATGGGAGCTGAACCCACACCCGCGCCGGGCGCCGAAGTGCCCTCCGCTCTCATCGTCGATTGCCGCGCCGGAGTTTTCGAGCTGATTCGCAAACTCTCCGTCACGTACTGGCGCGTGCCGATCGTGGTGTGGCAGCGCACGCGCGCAAACGAGCCTTCGCTGAACGCTCTCGATTGGGGCGCCGCCGGCGTGTTGCACGATAACTCTTCTTCGCAGGACGTGATTGCCTGCCTCGACTCCGTGACAAAAGGCTGCGCCTGGATTCCGGATTCCGTCGCTCAGGCCGCCTCGCGTTCGCGCCGCTGCCACCTCTCGCGCCGCGAAGGTCAGTTGCTGAGCCTCGTGGTGCAGGGTCTTCGTAATAAGGAAATTGCCCACGCGCTCCGCATCACGGAAGGCACGGTGAAGGTTTACTTCTCGCGCCTTTTCCAGAAGCTCGGCGTTTCCGACCGTTACGAACTGGCGCTGCTCGGTCTTCGCCACTGCGTGCCGGACGCCATTCTGCCGGGCCGCGAGACCAGCCGTCCAACGGACTACGAGCCGCTGAATTCGATCTATGTGAATCGGACCCTCGGCTTCGAATCCACCTTCGCGGCGAACAGCAACGTGCCGAGCAACATCCCCCGGATGTAGCGCGCATGATATCGCTTCGCAAGCAAATAGACGCGCATACCCAGCAACTGCTGGATGCGACGTCGAAGGCCTACCATGCCGCATTGACGTCGGTGGGGACCAACGCCGAGCGCGCTCTGCCCGGCGTTGATTTCCCCATTTCCTCGAACCTGACGGCTTTGCGGGACCGTCTCCAGTCGGATGTAGGGCCCGAAACAATGTCTCAGGCTCAGGATGCGCTCGATGGCGAGCTCAGCCAGTGGTCGGACAGCGTGGAGCGCCACCTGAAGGAAAAGGCCAACGAGTTTCGCGAGATGATGCTCGTGATGGCGAATACCGCGCAGAACGTCACGGCGCGGGACAAACGCTATGCCGGCCGATTTCGCGAGATCACGTCGCGCCTCAATGAAATCGGCAACCTGAGCGACATTTCCGCCATGCGCCGCTCGCTGATTTCGAGCGCCGCCGAGCTCGAAGCCGACGTCAAAAATATGGAGGTGGATGGTCAGAAGACCATCGCCAGCCTGGAAGCCACGCTCGAAGGGTACAAAAAGCAACTCGCGGAAACGGAACGCAAGGCGTCTATCGATGCCCTGACGGGTCTCATCAATCGCCGCGGGATCGAGCTCGCCATGTCGAAGCGATGCGCGGAGAAAATCCCCTTCTGCATCGTTCTTCTGGACCTGAACGGCTTCAAGCAGGTCAACGATACGTATGGACACCTGGCCGGAGACGATCTGCTGAAGGGATTCTCGTCCGAACTCCAGGCGCACTTCCGCGCCGGCGACATCATTGGACGCTGGGGCGGCGACGAATTCGTCATCGTGACGAACGGCGATCTGAATGACGCCCGCAACTGCATCGAGCGCGTGAGGAAATGGGCATTCGGCGCCTATAAGGTCAAGACGCCCAACGGAAGTTTTCAGGTCCAGGTCTCGGCGTCTGTCGGGATGGCCGCCTGGGACCTCCGGGAAGACATTCCACATCTGATCAGCCGTGCGGACGAGGCGATGTACGACGAAAAATCGCTGCGTCCGGTCATGAGGTGAGTTCCAGTACTCCTGTAGTTTTGAAATATTCGAAATCCGCAAATATCTTCCGATAACAGGAAGCAGAAGGAGCTACGGCGCCTCACTTATGTTTCCTATCGGCCCTCTTACCTCCACCCCGGATTTAAATTCGACGAGCTCGAAGGGAAAGTCGCGCACCTCGGCGGGCGGCTCGAAACGCTCGCAACATACTGATGAGGTGGAACTTTCGCACGCCGCTTCGGCGGTTCCGCGCGATCGCTCCGCTCTCATCGCCGCGCTTCGGGAACTTGTCTCCTCGCCCGGCTATTTGCCGCCGTCGTTGCCCACCAGCCAGAAATTGGTGGCCGGCGCGCTCTCCAGATCGAACTGAGAATCCTGCGGCGCGCTCAAAGGCTCAGCCGGGATCAGCGCGAAGCGGGTCGTTGGAATCAGAGCCAGCCGGCTCTGGGGCAGCGCCTGTTTGAGCGGGCTCCCCGCCGGGAGTTTGTCCAGAATCCTTTTTACATAATCTATGGTCTCGGGGATCGCCGGTACTCCCATGGCCGCATCCACGCGACCGGCTCCGGCGTTATACGCGCCGAGCGTCATGGGCAGATCGCCCGAGTAGCGGTCGAGCAACTGCCGGAGCAGGCGTGCCCCGCCCAGCACATTATCCGTTGGGTCGAATGGATTCTTCACGCCCAGGTCGGCGGCCGTCGCCGGTTCGAGCTGCATCAGCCCCATCGCTCCTTTCGGCGATACCGCGCAGGGGCGGAACGCCGATTCCTGCTGCATCACGCCGCGAATCAGCTCCGGCGCCACGGAGGAAGTCTTCGACGCGGAATCGATCAGAGAATCGATGAACTGCGAAGGCAGGGAGTCGCAGCCCGAGGGCGCCAGCGCGGGCTGCGCGGGGATCCAGGGCGCAGGGCGGAAGAAATCGGCCGCGAGCGACGCGCCGCGCTGCTTCGTCAGAGAGCGCTGCTGGTTGGCCAGTGAATCCGCCATGCTCTCCACGGAGCGGCGCTGCCGCTGGTGGGAAAGCGATTCGGCCATGTTGTCGACAGAGCGTTGCTGGCGACCGAGGCTCTGTTCCATGCGGCCGCGGATCTCTTCGGGCGTCAGCATAGAAGCCGCTTTCAAAGAGTTGCTCGCGAGCGCGCAGCTAAAGAAAATGAGCGCAAAAGTGGATGGCCGATTCATGGCCGGAAAACCTCCAAATTGTTAGAAATTGATCGGGTCGCGCCGATGTGGGAATTGTCGCGAGAAATGTCACCCGAGAGGCAAGTTATGCAAGTACCATCAGTCACCCAGAGTCCGTTGATCGGCTCGCTGGGGGTGTCCAGCGGACCGTCGCAGCCTTCTAACGAGCGCATGGCGTTCGAGGCTGCCAGGAAGCTGAACAGTCTGCAGATTTCAGGCCGCGAGTATTCGGTAATCCGCGATCCGCACAGCCAGAAATTCGTGGTGGTGGTTCTCGACGACAAGACGGGAACGGTGCTGGACCAGTTTCCGCCCGAAGAAATTCTGAAGATGTTGCAGCAGCTCGCGGCGTTCACGCCCGCCAGCGCGAAAGTAAACGCTACGGGAGAAACGCTCGCATGAGCTGGAAGCAGGCTTACCTCGAAACGAGAATTCTTTCGGCCGATCCGGTCGAACTGGTCAGCATTCTTTACGAATACGCCACGATCAGCGTGCAGGACGCGCGCCAGAGCCTGGCCGCCGGCGACGTGCCGGGCCGCGCTCGCGCCGTCACCAAAGCGATCGCTATTGTAGGCGAACTCGAAGGTTCGCTGAACTGTGAACAGGGCGGAGAGATTGCCGCCAATCTGGGCCGGCTTTACCCCTACATGCGGAGCCGGCTGACGCACGCCAACATCACGCAGAAGGATGAGCCGCTCGCCGAAGTGGAAGCGCTGCTCAAAACGCTGGGGGATGGATGGAAGGAAATTGCGGGAAGCGCTCCGGCGATGCCGCAGATTTCGACGTGGTCGAACAACACCATGCAGAGCTGGGCCGCGGCCCCGGTGATGGAATCGACCGCGAGCTACAGCTCCCAAAGCTGGAACGCCTGAAAAAGTGGGGCAGGGCTTCGGCCCTGCCGCAGGCCTTCCGGCCGGAGCAAGTGACCCGAAGTGTTCGGGTAACGCCAATTTCGGCGCCGCATCTGATCTGAGATTTTCCGGCAGCTCCGCGCCGGGCAGAAGCCCGGCGGCAGGGCCGAAGCCCCGCCCCACAGAGCAGCATGGCCGCAACCAAGGCAACTTACAGCCCTCGCCGTTTGAAGTCTTCGCGGCCAGAGGAGAAATGCAGGTCTGGTAGTACAATCAGCCGGGTCACTTTTGCTGCTCGAGTCCCTTGACAACCATGGAGGCGAGCCCCAATCCGCCTTTACTGGAGAGAGACTGCGCGAAAGTTTCCTGCGCATATTCCATGGCGGACGAACCGGATTCATCCCCGCCCGTTCCCAGCCATCCGCCTTCGGCTTCGCCCATCGACTTCATCATCTGACCGATGAGCAGCGCCTCGAACTGCTGCGCGGCGTCCTTTACTTTCTTCGGATCATCCTTCGGCTTGACGGTGATGCTGCTGTCAGGCGGCGCAACGGATGTCAGCTTGTCGAAATGCATACGCCCTCCCCCTAAATAACGTCGAGCTCGGCCTGCAGCGCGCCGTCCGTTTTCAGGTTCTGAAGAATCGAAATGATGTCGCGCGGAGTGGAGCCGATGGAATTGAGGGCCTGAACGAGCTCCTCGACCGTAGCGCCGTCTTTCAGCATCAGGTCCTTGGGGGAATCCTGCGAAACGCCGACATCGACCTGCTCGGTCTGCTTCGTCTGGCCCTGGCTCAACGCGTTCGGCTGCGAAACCTGCTGCTGCGTCTGGATCTCCACCGTCAGGCTGCCCTGAATAATCGCGACGGGCGCGATATGGACCTGCTTGCCCATGATGATGGTGCCGGTGCGCTCGTTGACGACGATGCGACCCTTCGTGTCGGGCTCGATCGTCAGGCTTTCTACCTCAGCGATAAATTCGGTCGGCTGCGGCTGCCATTGTTCGGGCAGGTTCACGGTCACCATGGCGGAATTGTCCGCGTGCGCCGAATTTTCGAAGCGCTTGTTGACGGCGCTCGCGATGCGCGCGGCCGTAGCGAAATCGGCATCCTGCAACTGAAGATGAATCTGTTTGCCCAGCGCAACCTGCGGTACCGCGCGTTCCACGATGGCGCCATTCGGCATGCGACCCACTGTCGGATGGTTGACCGACTTTGAATTACCCTGACCGCCCGCGACGAATCCGCCAATAACCATGGGGCCCTGCGCGACAGCGTAAACCTGGCTATCGGGACCTTTCAATTCGGTCATCAGCAGGACGCCGCCCTGGAGGCTGGGGGCATCGCCAATCGCGGAGACCGTGACGTCAATGTGCGAACCGGGCTGTGCGAATGCCGGCAGCTTTGCCGTGACCATCACGGCGGCCACGTTCTTCACCTGAATGGCGGCGGGGTTGACGGTCAGCCCCATGCGCGCCAGCATGTTGGTTAAGCTCTGGGCGGAGAAGATAGTCTGGACGCGGTCGCCCGTGCCCGCCAGACCGGCCACGACGCCGTAGCCGATGAGCTGGTTTTCCCGAACTCCTTCGATCGAAATGAGCTCTTTCAGACGTACCTGAGCGGCGCCGAAAACATCGAGCGCGCTGAGCGTCAGCAGAATGGAGGCGGGAAGAATGCGGTTCATGTCTGATTAAAAGGGAAGTATGCCGAGCAGAAGCCGGTAGAGAATATTGGGACGGTGCGTCGCATCGTTGACAACGCCTTTGCCGTCGACTTTGATTTCAAGCTGCGCGAGTTGATCGGAGGTGACCACGTTGCCGGGGCTCAGATCCATGGGGCGAATGATGCCGCGCACCGTGACCTGCTGGCGTTCGGAATTGACTTCAACGCTTTTCGAGCCTTCAAGCACCAGGTAACCGTTCGGCAGGACGTGGGTCACTCGGGCGCTCAGGGTTGTGCTCAGCGCGCTGGTGCGGGAGACGCTTCCACTTCCATCGAGCGACGTAGCGCCACTCATATTCGCCAGGTTCGCCAGCGCGCTCGTAGCCGCTTTGGCGCCGCCCAACGCGTTGACGGACGCAGTGGCGGAAGATTTACGCGCCGTCTGCGTTGCGCCGTTGACGACCGCGGACGCCTGTTCCTGCACCAGAATCGTGACCAGGTCGTTCACCTGCACGCCGCGCGTGTCGCTGCCGAGATTGGTGAGGCGCGAGGCGGGAGTCCAGAGCGAGCCCATAGTCGGCTGCGCCTGCATGGAGGGCTGATTCACCGTCGCTTCCTGGATGTATTTGTCGAGCGCGGTAGGCTCAGGAGCTTTCGTTTTCTTTTTCGCCGCTGCATCTACATAGGGAATCAGCAGAATGCAGATCGCGATGCGCAGTATCGCCTGGTTTTTCAAGTTAGAATCCTTCCCTTCGCGCCATTTCGATCCGCGTGTTTCCGACCACCACGCGGCCGGGGCCGGCAATCACTGCCTGAAAGAGTTTGTTGCTCTCGGGATTGCGGACGGAGGCGGTATCGCCGGCATGACCGCCGGATTCCGCGTGTCCGGAGAAGGAGAGATGCGCCGCGCCGAACTGCACGTCGACCTCAACTGTGTCGCCGCGATTCACGTCATTGGGGCGAACCAGATTGTCGCGACGGATCTCCGCGCCGGCGGCGATGGAGCGGACAGGAGCCATGCCAGCGACCGATTCCGGCGTCAGATCGCCAACGCCCGATTGTGGGAAGCGATCCACGATTTCGAGATGCACCTGCTCGGGCCGGATCACGGAGCCGGGGCGCAGCGATTCCACAGCCACGAGACGGGCGGAGGGAACAGTCACGCGCACTTTCGCCCAGATGGGGAAGCGCTGGGCGCTCCCGTAAATAATGTTGCCGCGCCACATTTCACCGGTTGGCTGATCGGGAGTGGAGGGAACGCCGAGACCTTCGCGCGTGAACTCGATCACGCCTTTCGGAACGTCGCCCGCGGTGGTTTCGAGAACTTCGATATGAGCGTCGCCGATCGCCAGAGCCTTCTTCATTGCCGCTTCCATGCCGGCGAGATCGAGCGGCTCGGCCGCGAAACGGAAGCAGACCTCGGAAGCCTCGGCGAGGGGTAGCGCGTAGCGCGCCGCGATCGATTGAAGCTCGGATGCCGAAAACACGCGCGAACCGCCGAAAATAGGCGCGGGCGCGACAGGCGTGGACTGCGGAATCCGGGACAGCGCGGGAACGGCGCGCGCCAGATCCTTTCCGAGAATCTGGCCGCCCGAGACGGTGACGCATTCCGGCTGCGCCATCAGGCCGCAGGGAATCGCGAGGCAAACGAGGATGCGAAGGGCGCTCATTATTGTTTGAGGTTGTTGACCTGCTGGTACATGTCGTCGGCGGCCTTCACGACTTTGGAATTCGCTTCATAGGCGCGCTGAGCGATGATCAGGTTGATGAATTCCTGCACGATGCTGACGTTCGACTGCTCGGTGTAGCCCTGGAGCAGCGTGCCGAGGCCTTCCTGGCCGCCGGGCGTGCCGAGCGTCGCGGCGCCGGTGGCGTCCGTGGGCTGGTAGAGATTGTGGCCCAGGCTGTTGAGTCCGGCCGGATTCTGGAAGTTCGCGATCTGGATCTGGCCGGCCTTCGTGGCAACGCTCTGTCCGGGCTGCATGTAGCTCACGGTGCCATCGGGCGCGACCGTGACGGACTGCGCGTTCGAAGGGATCGTGATCTGCGGCTCGATGACATTGCCGTCCGAGGTCACGAGGTTACCGTCCTTATCGACCTGGAAGGAGCCGTCGCGCGTGTAGGCGAGATCGCCCTGCGCGCGACGCACCTGGAAGAAGCCGTTGCCCTGAATCACGATGTCGAGCGGGTTATCCGTCTGCGAGAAGTTGCCCTGGGTAAAGATGATTTCGTTCGAGGAAGAGCGGGTACCCATGCCGAGCTGGAGGCCGGAAGGGACGGTGGTCTGCTGGCTGGCGGCGGCGCCGGGCTGCACGATGTTCTGGTAGAGCAGATCCTGAAACTGCGCGCGGCGTTCCTTGTATCCCGCGGTGTTGGCGTTGGCGAGGTTGTTGGCGATGTTATCGACGTTGAGCTGCTGGGCCGTCATGCCGCTCGCTGCGCTGTAGAGTGCTCGAATCATAGTTTTCTTCTTTCTTTTGGATCCCTTAATTGCCGACGCGTGCGACGTCCGTGATCGATTTCGTATCCATTTCGCTCGAGACGCCGACGGCTTTCTGGAGCATTTCGAACTGCCGCATGATGCTCACGAGCCGCATGGCGGCGTAGGCCACGGGGACGTTGGAGCCTTCGAGTTTGCCCTGCTGGATATCAGGGTTCGTTACCGGTGTGGTCTGGTTTTTCGGATCGCTGTTCTCGAAACACGTACTGCCGGCTTTCGTGAGCGGCTCGGTGCTCTTGAAATCGACCACGTCGATCTGCCCGATGGCGGCGCCATCGGCCTGGACCTGGCCGTCTTTCGTAATGTTGATGGTCTTGCCGGCAGGGATGGTGATGTTGCCGCCGCTCGGCGAGCGCACGGCATAGCCGTTATCGTTAGCGAGCTCGCCGTTCGGCATGACCTTGAAATGTCCAGCGCGCGTGTAGAGCGGGCCTTTGGGGCCGCTGACGACGAAGAAGCCCTTCCCGGTGATGGCGACGTCAAGCGGGGCGCCAGTGGATTCGATGGAGCCGGGCGAAAAGTCGGTCCACTGCTTTTGAATGACCGGAAGCGAAGCGCCGGAGCCGCCATCCACGCCGTTCTGCGCGTCGTCGGAAGCGAAGGTGCCATAGAACTCCCGATCGCTCTTGAATCCGACGGTGTTCGAGTTCGCGAGATTGTTCGCCAGCATGTCGAGCGAGGTCATGCGTGACTGCAGACCGCTCGCGGCCGCGATTCCCAGGTTATCCATATCCGGGCCGGAAGAATGCAGGTGAGTGGCCAAAAAAAATAATTTGAAAAAAATCTTCGAAATTGTTGATCCTGCTTCCGATGAGGGTGACAAAGAGGGAAGCCAGACATTGTCAACGCTTTGACAGAGCGCCCTGGTGTCAAAACGCTAACAGCGATTTCATGCGTCTATCTTCGTGATAAATAACAGAAACGTCTTTGGCTTGACGCCTGCATTTTGCAGCGCCGGTGCTGCTCTCTCCAATCTCTCTCGACAGCAATGTTTTACCCGGACAAGTCCCGGCGCTTCCCTCTTCCTGCGCCGGGGCCACCGGATTTGCGGAGCAGTTGCAGCTTGTGGCGGCCCTGGCCCCACCGGACGCGTCAGCGCCTGTCGCTTTACCTTTTAATAGCCCGGATACCGCGGCGCCAGTTGCGGCGAATCCCGCCGGACCGAAGATTCCGGCGCAGCCGAATGCCCTCCCGATCTTTGCTTCGATCCCGCCAGCCGCTTCGATCCTGCCCGCCGCGCCTATAGCCTTTCATTCGACCGCGGAGCTGCATTTCCGGCGCAGCGCGCCGCAGGCGCCGATGAGTTCGACGGTCTTGACGCCCGCCCCGGCTCCGGCTGTTGCCGCGCCCGCGACTCCGATCCGAGCGACCCTGGCCCCGGCTGTGGCCGCGCCCGCCGTTTCGATTGCTCCGGACGCTCCGGCGACCCCGGCGCCTGTTACGAATATGCCTGCCGCTGAAGTCAAGCCGCAGGAAGACATCGCTCCGAGGATGCAGGATGCGTCCCCGGCGATTGAGGAGGCGCCGATACCACCCGCCTCGGCGCCTCCTCAGAAACCTTTATCGCCTGAAGCAGCCGCACCGGCAGCGAAGTCTGAAGCGCGCGTCGAACACAAACATCACGCTCACGCCGAAAAGACGGAAACGAAGTCTGTAGAAACTACTGATGCGCAGCCGCAGCCCCCCGCTCCAACGCCGGTTCCCGCGCCCGCACCTTTACCGATCCACATGGTTCTGCCGGTCGCAGCGCGTTTCAGCCATCCGCTGATCCCGCTGGGCAATCGGATTCCGGCCGCAACGCTTGTCGCGACCACGCGGACCCCGGTGCGCGCCGAAGCTCCGCCGGCGGCCGATCCTTCCGAACCCTCCGATCCTTTTCACAGCGATGCCGACCCGAAGGCAGCCCTGCTGCCCGCGGAGGCGACGAAGCCTCTGGTCTCAACAGCCGATCAGCTCGCTTTCGCGGCGAAAGTGCAACTCGCCAAACCGCAAACGGTATCGCATCGCGTCGCTGAAACCCCGGTCGCCGCGAAGCCCGCGGAGCCGGCTCGTCACGAACAGCCTTCGCAGCAGAATTCCAGCCGCCGCGATTCCGATTCGCAGTTTTCGATGAAGGCGGGCGAAACCGCCACGAAAGCCGCCGCGCAGCCCACGCGCGCCAACTCAACCTTCGAAGCGCCCACCGCGGTTGGCGAAGCATCGATTCCGGTCACGAAAACGGGCTCTGCCAGCCCCACTCACGCATCGAGCGCCGCGGCCGCTGAAGACATCACGCCCGCGCGTCCCGAAATGCCGGCCGCGCCGATGAAAGATATTTCCGTCCGGATTCAATCGGATCAGGGCGAAAACGTCGACGTCCGCATTCTGCACCGCGCGGGCGACGTTCAGATTGCCGTCAAATCCGTAACCGGCGAATCGACGCAGGGCCTTCGCCACGGCCTCTCCGAACTGAGCGACCGGCTCAACGCAACCGGCTTTCACGCCGATACGTGGCATCCCGGTCAGACCACAGCCGCCGCCGATAACCCGGCCGATTCCGGCAATTCCAACCATTCGCAACAACAGCAATCGCAGGGCGATTCGCAATCGCACTCGGGCTGGTCGCAGCAGCAGGGCGGCCGGCGTGACGACAACCAAAACAACCGGCCGCGCTGGATCGAAGAACTCGACGCCAACATTTCCAGCGCGCCAGAAACAGGAATTTTCCATGGCCTCCTCCGTTAACCCGCTCGGCAGCACGTACACCGGCAATAACGCCAACACCCAAACGCAAAGCAACCAGACCGGGCTCGGCGGCAGCATTCCGAGCGAAAGCACTTTTCTGACGCTGCTCGTGTCGCAGCTCAAGAATCAGGATCCCCTCAATCCGACGGACAGCACCACGTTCGTGACGCAGCTTGCTCAGTTCAGCGAACTCGAACAGGTGATCGGCATCAAGGGCGACACGGACGCGATCGCGAAAGCGAATCAGACGACGGTGACCGATCCCACCGCGACCCAAACGACCAATCAGACATCGACCAACTAAAGACATCTCAAGGAGACTTTCATGAACCTCGCATTTTCCACAGCTCTTTCCGGCCTCACGGCATCCTCCACAGCCATCAACGTGGTGGGCAACGATCTCGCCAACCTCAACACCACCGGCTACAAGTCCAGTGAGCTTGCTTTCTCCGATCTGATGTCTCAGACGCTCGGCGGCAGCGGCAGCCAGATGGGTATGGGCGTCGGCCAGGTCAACGCGTACGCCAAATACACGCAGGGCTCGCTCCAGAACACCGGCAGCCCCACCGATGTAGCCATTCAGGGCAACGGCTTCTTCGTGGTGAAGGACAACAATAACCAGCAGCTCTACACGCGCGATGGCGCGTTTCAGGTGAACTCCAGCGGACAGCTCACGACGGCGACCGGCGAAGTGGTGCAGGGCTGGAATTCGCTGAACGGCAATGTCGACACGAACGCGCCGATCGGCAGTATCTCGGTGCCGCTGGGAGCGACCATTCCCGCCACGGCAACAACCGGAATGAAGCTCGGCGTCAACCTCGACTCACGGGCGGCCGTGGGTACGAGCGGCGCGACGTTCAGCGCTCCCGTTCAGGTGGTGGACAGCCAGGGCAACACCCACACGCTTTCCGCCTCGTTCACGAAAACAGCCGCCAACCAGTGGGATTACAAGGTCACCATTCCACAGGGCGATCTCGCTTCGTCCACCGCGAGCAACACAGTCGCGACCGGCTCGTTGACCTTCGACGCCAACGGCCAGCTCACGACGCCGGCCTCGACGACCGATCCGCAGACGATTTCGATCACCGGACTCGCCGACGGCGCGGGCGATATGTCGATCGGGTGGAACCTGTACGACCCGAGCACCAATCAGTCGCTGCTGACACAGGTTGCCGAAAACTCCGGCGTGGCTTCGACCTGGCAGGACGGCCTCGCGGCCGGCCAGATCAGCGACGTGAGCCTGCAGAACGGCGGCATTCTGGTAGCGAAGTATTCGAACGGCAAGCAGTTGACTGTCGGGCAGGTCGCGCTGGCTTCGATCAGCAATCCGGAGAGCCTCTCGGCGGTCGGGAACAACAACCTCGCGGCGACCTCCGCGACGGGCGCCCCTTCCATCGGCGTGCCAAGCAGCGGCTCGCGCGGCCAGATTGTGGCGGGCTCGCTCGAATCCTCCACGGTCGATATCGCGCAGGAGTTTACCAACCTGCTGACGTTCGAGCGCGGCTATCAGGCGAATTCACGCGTGATCACCGCGTCCGACCAGATCCTGCAGGAAACGGTCAACCTGATCCATCCGTAATTGGCTGACTCCGAAATCGGATAACCCATGGAAGCAACTGATTTCTCCCGGTTCATGGAGGTGCCGCTCGAAGTGGAGGCGCTGGTGGAAGGGCCGCGCCTCCGCGTTCGGGAATTGCTGGCTCTGCGCGTAGGAAGCGTGATCGAGACCAGCCGGCCGGCGGGCGAGAACGTCGACGTGGTGGCGGGGAAATCCCCCCTGGGCGTCGGCGAACTGACAGCTTCGCGCGGGAAGGCGGTTGTGCGGGTTCTTCGTTTTCGGGGAGAGGAATAAGAGTGGAAGAAATACAACAGGCCGTGATTGTGATGGGCGTGCTGGCGGCGTTCGGCATCGCCCTGTACGTCCTTCGCAATCGCGGCATGGTGACGTTTGGCGTGAAAGGACTTCGCGCCTCGGAGGGCCGCAAGCTGCAGGCGATTGAACGGCTGCCGCTCACGGCGCAGCATTCGCTGCATCTGGTGAAAGTTTCCGGGCGCGTGATGCTGATCGCGGTCTCGCCCGGCGGATGCGCATTGCTCGACAACGGCGAAGACAGGGGCATCGGCGGATGAAGAATTTTGTCAGCCGTCTTTTCGCCGTTGGGTTCGTTTTTTCGATTTCGGCGTTCGGCGCGGCGAAGACCGCGGCTCCCGCCAACAGCATTTTAGGCGTGAATCTCAGCAATACGGCGGAGGGCGGGCTCAGCGTGCCGATGCAGATCGTCATTCTGCTCACGCTGCTGACGCTGCTGCCGGCGATCGTCATGTCGATCACGCCGTTCCTTCGCATCTCGATCGTGCTTCACTTCCTGCGGCAGGCGCTCGGCACGCAGACCACGCCTTCCAATCAGGTTCTGCTCGGCATTTCGATGTTTCTCACCATGCTGATCATGCAGCCGGTGGCCACCGAGATGTACCACAAAGGGCTCGAACCGCTGCAGGAAAACAAAGTCACCGTGGAGCAGGCTTTCGACGCCGGCAGCCAGCCCCTGAAGGACTTCCTGGTGAAATTCGCGCGGCAGAAGGACGTCAAGCTGTTTCTCGAAATTTCGCATTCTCCGCAACCACACAACACATCGGATCTGGAGCTCAGAATTCTAATCCCCGCGTACATTCTTTCGGAATTAAAAGCGGGCTTTCAGATCGGCGCGGTGCTGTTCATGCCGTTCCTGATCATCGATCTGGTGGTGGCATCGGTCACGCTCTCCATCGGCATGGTGCAGTTGCCGCCGGTGATGATTTCGGCGCCGTTCAAAATACTTCTCTTCGTTCTGGCCGATGGCTGGAATCTGGTAATCGGTTCGCTCGTGAAAGGGTTCTACGTATGACGCCGGAATCGGTTGTGCAGATGGTTCGGGACGCGCTGACGACGACGCTGATGATCAGCGCGCCGCTGCTGATTGTCGGCTTTATTGTCGGCATCGCGGTGAGTTTCGTTCAGATCCTGACCTCGATTCAGGACTCCGCGTTCTCCGCGGTTCCGCGCCTCGTGGCGTTCCTCGGCGCCTTTGTTCTGGCGATGCCGTGGATGCTGCAGAAGATGACGGTCTACATGACAGGAGTGCTGGGAAACCTTGACCGTTACGGCCGTTGAACGCATCTTCGAGAACCTGTTTTCCCTGCCGATGGTTCTCGGGTTCTTCCTGACGCTGGTGCGCCTCGCCGGCGTATTCGCGTTTGTGCCCGTGCCCGGACTGAAGAGCGTAGTGGACCCGGCCCGCATTCTGCTGGTGCTGGGAGTGACGCTCTCGCTCTATCCGGTATGGCCGCATCCGGCGGCCACCACCAGCGCGGCGACGATGACCGCGTGGGTGCTCTCCGAAGCGGCGCTCGGCGTGGGAATCGGACTCGCGGTCGGGTTCGCGGTGGAAGCGTTCATGATTGGAGCGCAGATCATCGGACTGCAGGCTGGTTACTCCTTCGCTTCGACCATCGATCCTTCGACGCAGGCCGATTCGACGGTCCTTGTGCTTTTCGCGCAGACCGTGGCGGCGCTTTTGTTTTTTACGATGGGCCTCGACCGGGAGGTTATCCGAATCTTCGCGCGGAGCCTCGAAACCTGCCCGCCCGGAACCTTCACGCTGACGCGCGGCGCGACGGAAACGATTATTCTGGCGGGCTCCACGATGTTTTCAACCGGACTGCGGCTCGCGCTGCCCGTGATGGCGGTAATGGCGATGATCGATATCTCGGTGGCGCTGCTGGGCCGCGTGAATTCGCAACTGCAGCTCACCACGATCGCGTTTCCCGTGAAGATGGTGGTCGGTATCGCGCTGCTCGCGTGGATCGCGGTACTGCTGCCGGCGCTGATGCGGGGCGCGAGCGCCGCCGGATCTTCGGCGATGAAAACTCTGATTATTCACTGAGACAGACATGGCCGGCAGCGATCAAAAAACCGAGAAACCGACTCCGCAGCGCCTGAAGAAGGCGCGCGAAGAAGGTAATTTTCCCTCGGCGCGGACCTTTGTGAACTCCATGCAGTTTCTGATGTTCGTCAGCCTGCTGCATGTGTGGGGCGCGGCGTGGTTTCACAACATGCAGGTGGGAATGCTGCGGCTGACGCAGTCGGCGCTCGATCCGAAGCTGAGAGCGATGGACCTGGTGTGGCTCTCGATGGCGCTGATGAAGGAAATGATGACGCCAATCGTCGTCATGGGGGCGGCGATGGTCGTGGTCACGATCGCGATCCAGCTTGTGGTGACGGGCTTCGGACTGAGCCTGAAGAAAGTCACGCCGGATCTGAAACGCCTGAATCCGATCGACAAGCTGAAGCAGCTTCCGAGCCAGAACCTGCCGTCTCTGCTGCAGGCGATCATCATGCTGCCGGTGTTCGGGGCGGCCGTTTATTTCGTGGTGACCAACAATCTGACGGCGTACCTCGCGCTGCCGCTCGGCAGCCTCACGGGCGGCGTCGCAATGGTGGGCGGTTCCATTGAAAGCCTGCTCTGGAAGGCCGCGGGATTGTTTCTGGTTTTCGGCGTGGTGGATCTGATCCGCCAGAAGGCGCGCTACGCGAAAGAGCTCAAGATGAGCAAGCAGGAAATTCGCGACGAAGCCAAGGAATCCGAAGGCAACCCGATGGTGAAGGGCCGCATCCGCCGGCTGCGCCGCGATATGGCGCGCAAGCAGATGATGAAGGAAATCCCGACGGCGACCGCCATCATCGTGAATCCCACGCATTACGCCGTCGCGCTCCGCTACAACATGGAAGCGAAGGGCGCTCCGATGGTGGTGGCGAAGGGCAAGAACTATCTCGCGCTCCGCATTCGCCAGAAGGCGCTCGATCACAATATCCCGCTCATCGAAAATCCGCCGCTCGCGCAGGGACTTTACAAGTCGGTCGACGTTGGGCACGAAATTCCGGCGCACTTCTACAGAGCGGTCGCGGAAGTTCTGGCTTACATCTATCGTGTGATGAACGGCAGGCGGCCTGCACAGGCCGGAAGAGGAATCTAAACCTTGGCAGAAGCAAAAGCAGTCGCGACCGTTGCGCCCCTGAGGGGCTTACCCTTCTTCTCGGCCCCCACGCTGCGTGAGCTGGCGGCGCCCGTTGCGGTGCTCGCCATCGTCATCGCGCTCATCACGCCGATGCCCAGCTTCCTGCTGGACGTGCTGATCGTGACGGACATCATGATGTCCGTCGTCGTGATGATGGTCGCGATGCACATCCGCAAGCCGGTGGAGTTCAACGTCTTTCCCACGGCGCTGCTGCTGCTCACGCTGTTCCGGCTGGCGCTCAATATCTCTTCGACGCGGCTCATTCTGATGAACGGCAATACGGGTACCTCGGCCGCGGGCGACGTCATTCAGGCGTTCGGAAACTTCGTGGTGGGCGGGAACTACATCATCGGCACGGTGATTTTCCTTGTGCTGATCGCGATCCAGTACGTCGTCATCAACCATGGCGCGGTGCGTATTTCGGAAGTCACGGCGAGATTTACTCTCGACGCTCTGCCCGGTAAGCAGATGTCGATAGATTCGGATCTGAGCACGGGTCTGATTGACGAAAACGAAGCGCGGACACGCCGGAAGAATCTGGCGAAGGAAGCCGAATTTTACGGCGCGATGGACGGCGCCTCGCGGTTCACGCAGCGCGACGCGGTAGCGAGCATTCTGATCACCGGCATCAATATCCTGGCCGGATTCCTGATCGGCGTGCTGCAGCACGGTATGGATCTGGGCCACGCGCTCCAGACTTACACAGTGCTGACAATCGGCGACGGTCTGGTGACCGTGATCCCGGCGCTCATGATTTCGATCTCGGGCGGCCTGATTGTGACGCGTGCCAGCTCGGATGAGCGGGTGGGGCAGGATTTCGCGAAACAGTTGTTCAGCGATCCGCAGCCGCTGATGCTTGCGTCCGGCGTGCTGGTGGTGCTGGGGCTGTTCCCCGGTCTGCCGACCATTCCGTTCATGGCGATGGGCGGCGGCATCGGCTACGTTTCGTGGAACATGCGCAAAAAGCAGACCGCGATCGAGAAAGCCGAATCGATGGCGAAGCCGGTGGCCGCGAAGGAAAATCTGGAAACGCTGCTGAAGGTGGAGCCGCTGACGGTCGAGATGGGGTTGGGTCTCGTGAAGTACGTGGGCGGGCGCGAAGAATCGCCGCTGCTCAAACGTATTGCCGGAATCCGGCGGCAGCTTGCGGGCGACATCGGATTTCTGCTGGGCCCGGTGCGAGTGGTTGACAACATCGCGCTCAAGGCTCATGAGTACGTGGTTCTGTTGAAGGGCGCCGAGATTGGACGCTACGAATTACCGCCCGGCTGCGAACTGGCGATTCCGGTGGGCAAGCCTGAGCCGCTGCAGGGCGGCAAGCCGACGAAAGAGCCGGCGTTCGGGATGCAGGGCTGGTGGATTCCCGCCGACCAGTCGGATGCGGCGCGCCGCAAAGGCTTCACGGTGATCGATCCGGTCAGCGTAATGGGCACGCATCTTTCGGAACTGATCCGCACCTACGCGCACGAGCTGTTCTCGCGGCAGGACGCCAAGCGATTCCTCGACCGGGTGGGCGTGGAGCAGCCCAAAGTGGTGGAAGATTTGGTTCCCAAATTGCTCCCACTCTCCGCCGTACAGCGAGTTCTTCAGAATCTGCTTCGCGAGCGCGTGTCGATTCGCGACTCTCTGACTATTGTGGAAGCGCTCGGCGAGGCTGCGGTGTCGATTCACAACCCGATTCTCATTACCGAATACATCCGGCAGTGCCTGCGGCGGCTGCTGGTGAAACCGTATCTCAAGCCGACGGGCGAACTGCCGGCGTTTCTGCTGAGCCCCGCGATTGAAGGGCTTGTAGAAGGCGCGGTGGAGCACGGCGATCAGAACAGCCATCTGACGCTGGCTCCGCAGGCGATTCGCGACGTGCTGCAGCGCATTACGCAGCGCACGGGGCATCCCGAAGCGAGCACGGTGGTAGTGACGAGCACGGGCGCGCGGTACTTCCTGAAGCAGATTACGGAGCCTTCTATCCGCAATCTGGTCTTCATTTCGCATAACGAAATTCCATCAGACATCAAAATTATTTCTCTCGGAGTGATTGAATAGCCATGACCACAACAACACAGGCGCAGATTCATGTGAAGTCGTATTTCGCGACGTCGGTTCCGGCCGCTATCGAGCTGGCGCGGCGCGAGTTGGGTCCGGACGCGCTGCTGCTCAACAGCCGCGAAGCGCCTCCCGAGGCGCGGCATCTGGGGCCGCTTGAAGTCGTGTTCGGGCACGATTCGGGCAGCCGCGGCTTACAGTTGCAGCCGCTGCCGGCGGACGCGACCGCGGCGCCTCCCGCGCCTTCGTACGCGGCGATGACGCAGGACATTGAACAACTGCGGCAGAGCGTGGACAAGATCTGGGTTTTGTTGCAGAAGGCGACTCGCGGCGCGGTTTGGGGGGCGCCCGCGCAGGCGCGGCCGCGTCTGGTGGAGCAGGCGCTGATGGAGATGGGCGTCACGCGCGAGATTGCGGCGGAGATTGACGACGCCGTGGCCGTAAACGTTGGCGAACAGACTGGCGCGGGCTTCAGCAGCGATCTGGTGCTGCGCGCGACGATCGACGAGATCGAGCGGCGCTTCCGCGTGCGGCCCGGTCTGGGACGCATCACGGCGCTCGTGGGACCTCCGGGATCCGGCAAGACCACGACGCTCGTGAAGCTTGCGGTGCAGGAAGGGCTGTTGAAGAACAGGCCCGTTCGTATTCTCTCGGCCGATACGCAGCGCATCGCAGCCTCGGCCGGTGTAGCCCTCCCGACCGAGCCCGAGGCGAT
>CAZWTH010000316.1:0-3761 GCA_964636715.1 uncultured Solibacteraceae bacterium
CGATATGTCTCTCCGCGGCGCTATTTCATTTCTGGGCAACGAGTGGACCCGGTTTCACCGCATGATTGAGGCCCTCGAGCACCAGGCGGAAACCCACCACAAACGTCACGCCGATCCGAACCAGGCGAAAGGTCCGTCCAATCCACGGGACCAGCACTCTCACAGTCTCTTCAGCCCTCCTCAATCGGGACACACCGGCCGCTGGAGTTTCTAGGCCCGTCCAACTTTCCCGCGAAATCTGCCTGACTCCGCCGATAGAGAGGGTGTGAGCCAATTGTTCCGCCGCGCCGAATCGATCCTCGAAGTTGCCGCTTCGCCCGGCGCGAATTCCGGCCCCACCGCCATCGTTCTCGATCGCTCAGGCCAGCTCCGCGTCATCAATCAGAGTGGCTGGAGCCGCGCCGGTCTGATTGAGGAATTCGGCGCCCGCGAGGTCTATTTGATTCAGAGGCGCGCAGGCAGCGTCACGGTAGAGGGCTGGTCAGCCAGCGATTGCTGCACGGTGAGCACGAAACAAGTGGGAAATACGTGGAATTACGCGGCCAGATCGCACATCACGCCACAGCTATCCAGCGGACTGAACGATCTCTCGCCCAGCGTCTGGAATTCGTAACGGCGAATCTTGATCACGGCAACGGCATCATCGGTTCGAATCAGCGTGCCCTGCACAACGAGCTCGAGCGGGCAAATCTCCTGAAGCCGGAAGGGCCAGGCAATCCGCAACTCCACATCACCTTTTTTCAGAATTTGCTGATCCACCTCGAAACAAACCGTTTCGCCGCCAAGATTGCGGGTTCGGCCCGTGCCGACGTAAGTCATTCCGCCGAACCGGTAAGAGAAGCGCACCTCTAAAGCAAGGTTATGGCGCTCCGATGACCGGAGGTCAATCTGCCTTGCCAGCGCTGCGACTCGCCGAAACACTACACAATGTTACAGCAAGCCATTAACCTTTGAGAACGTCACCAGGTAATGGTACACGCCCCATTTTGGTATTGAATCTTACAAAGGAGAGCCCGCGTGCCCTTGTGCCCTACAATTCTCCAAGCTCCCGCGCATACCGCGCCAAATGCGCCTCTGACGCAACTTCCTCGAGTTCCCGGTCGAATAGATATACATGCTCCGCCAACCGCCGCTCGCGCAGCTTTTCGACCAGCCGAAGCCGCCGCTGGGCCGCCTGGCTGATCTCGCGCTGCTTTTCGGTCGCCTGTTCACCCTGCTTCAGCTTCTGCTTCAGCCGATGCTCCTGCTTCCTGGCCCCACGCTGGAACGGCCCGAGGGCCGCCAGTTCATGCGGCTCCGGATTCGGCTTCGCGAGCAGTTCCATCTGGTGAGCCAGGACATCCTTTTTATGCTGCTCGATTTCGCCCTGCAGACGGACCACCTGGCTCGCGCACATGCGCAGCCGTTCGGCTGCGAGATGAGACTGTTTTTCGTACCAATCCATCACCCTCGCCAGGCGAAAACGGAAGGGACCCATCGCGCCTTAGAGTTTCCCGGCAACCTGCATCAGGCCGCCGTAGCTTTCCTCGAGCGAGCAACCGCTGCTCGTATCCTGGCGTAGGAAATTCGTAATGTCGCCGCGTGAGCGAATCGCCGTATCGAGCGCGGGGTTGGTGCCGTTGACGTAGGCTCCCAACTCAATGAGATCCCGCGATTCTTCATACGCCGCGAGCGATCCGCGGATCTTCCGCGCCGCCATGGCGTGCTCCGGCGACGCCAGCTTCGATCCCAGACGGCTGATGGAATTCAGGACGTCGATCGCCGGATAGTGGCCCTGCGCCGCCAGCCGCCGCGAAAGAATGATGTGGCCATCCAGAATCGATCGCACCGAATCGCAGATCGGCTCGTTGAAATCGTCGCCTTCCACGAGCACCGTGAAGAAGCCGGTGATCGATCCGTTTTTGAAATTCCCGGCGCGTTCGAGCACCCTGGGCAGCAGATTGAAAACCGAAGGCGTGTAGCCTTTCTGGCTGGGTGGTTCTCCCGCCGCAAGGCCGATCTCGCGCTGCGCCATCGCCAGGCGCGTCACCGAATCCATGATGAGCAGAACGTTCGCGCCCTGGTCGCGAAAGTATTCCGCCACCGCCAGCGCCACGAAAGTCGCTCGCACGCGCAGCGGCGCCGGGCGGTCGGACGTCGCGCAGACCACCACCGAACGTTTGCTGCCATCGGGCCCCAGTTCGTGTTCGAGAAACGCCCGCACTTCGCGGTTGCGTTCGCCGATGAGCGCAATGACCGTGACGTCGGCCGAATTGTGCTTCGCCATCGCACCCAGCAGCGTGCTCTTGCCGACGCCGCTGCCGCCGAACAAACCCATTCTCTGACCCTTGCCGCACGGCATCAGCGTGTCAATCGACCGGATGCCAGTCGTGATCGGCTGCGTAATATGCTCGCGGTCCATCGGACTGCCCGGCGTCTGATAGAGCGGATAATGGGCCATCGGGCGGATCGCCGGCTTATGATCGATCGGCCTTCCGAAGCCGTCAATCACGCGGCCAATCAGGTCGGGTCCCACCGCAACGCTCGATTCTCCCTCGCGGGCGATGATCGGGTCGTGCAGTTGAATGCCGTCAATCTCTTCAAGCGGCATCGAAAGCACGTTGCCGTTACGGAAGCCGATGACCTGCGTCCGCACGCGCCGTCCGGAAGACGTGATGACTTCGCAGAAATCGCCCACCGCGACCGCCGGCCCGCGCGACGCGAGCAGCAATCCAACCACTTCGACAATCTCGCCGGTCCACGGCAGCAGGTTCGAACGATTCAACTGATCGAAATAGCGATCGAGGGAAAACGCGGTAGCCGCTGCGCTCATGCCCGCCGCTCCAGTTGATCCACCAGACCGTTTTCAATTTCCCGAAGCTGCGTGTCAACCGACGCGTCGAGCGTCCCGCGGCTGATCTCAAATGAAACGGTGCCGCGCGGCTGCCCGGGATCGCTGAGGACCTCGACCGCCGACCCGCGCCCCGATTGCTCCAGACACTTGCGCAGCAGTTGCTGCTGCTCGGGATGCGCGCGTACCTTATAAATTTCCTGATTCTGCAATTTCACGATGGCGGCCTTGATCAGCGCCTCCAGCGCCGAAGGATCAAGCGACAATTCGCGATGCAGCACGCGCCGGGCGATTTCAATCGCCAGCCGCACGGTGTCGGCTTCCGCGCGGCGGATGGTTTCCGGACGCGTCGCCGAAACCTCCGCGACAGTCGCCGCCAGCCCCTGCATGGCCGCGCGCATCTGCTCTTCCATCGCCTTCCGCGCCGCGGCGTCGCCCGCGCGAATGCCCTGCTCCCACGCTTCTTTGGTTTTGATTTCGAGCTCGCGCGTCAATTCCTCCACGCGTTCCCGCAACTGCGCGTTTTCTCCGCGCGCGCCCGGGCTCAGATTCCGCAGTTTGGGGGGCGCCGCAGCGCCGGCGGCTTTCTTTCGCCATGGCGCCGCCGATACTTCGAGATCCTCGGAATCGAGGACCTTACACAACATATTCATCGCCACCTCCGCCACGCGAAGAAGCGATTGCGCCTTCCTTCTCGAGCTGGCGAATGGTTCCGACAATCTGCTGCTGCGCCCCCGCCACGTCGCGCAGGCGGACCGGGCCCAGAGCTTCCATGTCTTCCAGCAGCATTTCCGAGCTGCGCGATGACATGCATTGCGTGAAGTGCTGCTTGATCTTGTCGCTGGTCCCCTTGAGCGCAAGCGTGAGCGCCTTGCGGTCCACGCGCGCCAGCAGAACCTTGATGCCTTCCTTGTCGATGTCGATGATGTCC
>CAZWTH010000317.1:0-14128 GCA_964636715.1 uncultured Solibacteraceae bacterium
GGTCGCGCGCCCGCTCCGCCACCCTGTCACGTAGTATCTTTTTCCGATACTTCGTGCACCAGATCAGGTGATACTTCAAATCGAATACCGCGTGCGCGCTTTGCCTGTATTCCGCCATTCCTCCTATTCTCGTAGCGTGGATCGGTCTGCTCAAGCTGACCGCCTAAAAGGCGGTGGGCTTAGACCCGGCGATGGATACTAAAGTTGACAATTTTTCAGTCTAAAGTTGACAATGCGGGCCAAAATCGGAGGCACGATCCCACCCCGCGCCCGTTCCCACCGAACCGCCCCTCCGCCAGCCCGTCCCGGCGCCTCAGGGCAAAGGGCCATCGCAATCGCGATAATAGAGGGAGGAGCAGCGATCATGCCGAACAATCTCGATTGGTCACAATGCCCAGCCGTGGAAAGTGTCCCCGGCCGGCGTAGTGGAGCCTGGGTCTTCAGGAATACGAGGATGCCGGTTTCCACCGTATTTGAGAATCTGGAATCCGGCGCAACGCTCGAGGAGATCATGGAGTGGTTCGACGTGACCCGCGAGCAGGTGGTCGCGGTGCTGGACTTTGCGGCTCGAAGTCTCGATGCTCCTGCGCTGGACCGTGAGCCGGTGAATGCGCATCCTCTTTGATCACGGCACACCTGAACCTCTGATCCCGTTTCTTTCGGATCACAGCATTTCGACCGCAAAGCGAATGGGTTGGGATACCCTTTCGAATGGTCAGCTTCTGAAATCGGCGGAGGACGCCGGATTCGAGATACTGCTCACGACCGATAAGAACATGGCCGCTCAGCAGAATATGAAAGGCCGGGGAATCGCGATTGTCGTACTGGGTAACTCTCAATGGAGACTGGTACAACGACAAATGCGCAAGATCGCCAGTGCGATCAGCAGCGTTCAACCAGGCACGGTGACGGAAATAGACATTCCTTTCTGACGAGGCCTGTCGCATCGTCGCATCCGGGCTCCGCCGCAATAGCCAGCGGGAAATAACGTCGTCTGCACGTTCGCTGACTGCGAGCGATAGCGTCCTTTGTCATCACCACCGGTGGCTGGCAAGCCGAAACGGCATTCCCACTTCCCGGAAGCGACTTCGCGCCCCTCTCATCCGACGCGCGCTCTGTATGCGCCGCCCGTGATCCGCCCCGGCATCGAATTGTCGCGAGGGCGTCGTAAAACGCACCAGGAACCCGGCGTCGGAGCGCGCGCCGGTGTAGGATGTCATCAGGTCATCCACCCGGAGCAATCGCATGAACCTCCATCACCTCGCGCCGTCAATGAGCCGCTGGCTCCTGTTCATGGGAACCGTCATTCTGGTGGCCGGCCTGCGGCAGCCAGCGTCAGGAGCAGACCTCTCGAAATTCAGGCGCATCGAACCGCAGTTCATCGCTGCGCTCGGAGACCCGGCGGCCACCTCCGGCAACGGCGCGCAATCCTGGGGCTTCTGGAACCAGGACCCGGGCCCGCGCGCCTGTAAGCTGGACCACTACCCTCAGCTGAAGGCCTCCGGCGTGGCGCCGGCACAGTGGAAATTCGACGCTTCGGATTGGTGGCTGGAAGAACACGGCTTAATCATGGAGAAGCCAACGTTCCCGCTGCCTGCCGGAAAATACCTCGTCACGGGCGACCGCGACGTGACGGCCGTCCTGACAGTTCACCCAAAAGACAAGAACGGCAATCAGCGGTGGGAACTCGCCGATGGGGCGACCCTCTATGACGTCACCCACCTCGGATGCCGTTCCGCACGCTACACGCCGGCAAAGGCTGTCAACGCGTGCTCGCCTGCGAACGCTCCCACCAATGGTTTTCCGGTGAATCCGGGGGCGGCCATGCCCGCCGTGAGCGGCTGCCACAAGCAGGACTACACGGTTCTGATCGTCGTGGGACTGCCTGTCACTCACTGAGTGGCCGCACGCAATTCCGCGGCGTTAGTGCGTCATCGCCGGAGCGGACGTTCCGTCGGACCAGTCGCCAAGCGGGACCATCATGATCGAAACCCGTTCTTCCGGATCGTCCGCCGCGAGAACCGGCGAACCGGGCAAGCCGGCGCCCCAGCCTTTTCCGGCATCGCGCGGAATGAAGAACATCAGATGCGGATGCCACCGCATCCCCACGTCGTTCAGGTACTGCTGCTTCGAGAGCATATAGCACATGGAGCCAACCTCAAGCGCGGGAAGTTCGTGGTTATCGAGCGCCAGTGCGGTGGCATGCAGAATCTCGGGCTTCGACTTACCCGCCAGCACCAGTTTGGTCTTCATGAGGTAGATCGGCAGAAAGCTTCTGGCGGACTCCGGATTGAAACAGATCGGAGCTCGAACTTTGGGGTTCCAGAATTCCGACTCAGTCGTGGCGGCGCCCCACGAGCGTTCGACAATGCAGACGAAACCATTGGAGCCCTTCGCCGCGGTCCTGTATCCCGTGCGGCCCAGCACCATCGCGCCGGCCCCGCTTGAAATGGATGGCGGAGCCGCGGTGCGCGCCAAAGCAATCTCGGCATTTTCATCCTGGATTAAATACCGATCGAGAGTAGCCATGGCCGGATAAGTCGTTTTCTTCACCTGAGCGTTCAGGTCTGCGCCGGCCATCGAAACACAAATCAGGAATGCGGGAGCCATGAAACGGCGGAATCTCATGGGACTCAGTATACGCACATATTTTGAGAGCGCGGACTGAGTGAATTTTGCGAACCTGAATTCGCGCCGTGCGTAAGACTATTTTGAGCAAACTTCTGCGGTGGCGATTATTGTCTCTTGTCCTGTTCGCGGCTGCCTCATTTGGTCAGACCGTCTTGCCCGCTTCGACGCCGCCGATATCAAAATCAACAATTCCGGCGGAAACCAATCGAACTGCGCTTTTCAGAACGGTCGCCTGGCCTGCACCAATCTGCAGTTGCGGGTCTTCATCGCCAGAATCTGGACGATGACGCCGGATGACGTGATTGGACCGTCGTGGCTGGATGATGTGCGCGTCGATATCGTCGCGAAGGCCGCGAGTCCGAAAACATCGGACAGCGATTTACGGCTGATGGCTCAGACGCTGCTCAAAGAACGGATGGCGCTTATGATGCATATGGAACAGCGCGAAAAATCGGTTTGGGCTCTTTCCGTCTGGAAGGGCGAACCGAAGCTGACACCATCGACCATGCCGGAAAAACGCGAAGACTCGGATTGCTCGTTTGTTTCCGGAGGTCCAGGCGCGCATCTGGTCTGCAAACACATGACGATGGCACTGTTCGCCCACGAGATTTCGAGCAATGCGCCCGACTACGCCGATAAACGCGTGGTGGACAAAACCGGACTGGATGGCGCATGGGATTTCCGGCTCGACTGGACGCCGTACGGCCAGTTGGGAAACAACGGCGGTCTGACTTTGTTCGCGGCGCTTCAATCGCAGCTGGGTCTACAAATGGAAAACAAAAAGCTGCCTATGCCGGTGGTCGTGGTGGACAGCATGTCGCGCACCCCGGAAAACTGAATTGCACAGACGATTCAGTTGCAAGACCACAGCCCCCAGCATGGGTTTCATCGGCTGATTTTTCCGCGAATTGGTCGCAGGCTCAACAAACGGCCCGACGCGTCGACGAAATCCGAGTCCGTTGTGACGAGAGTCTGACCGCTACCGCTCGCCCATGCCAGATTTCCCGATCATCGGACTGCTTGAGCCCCACGTCGCGAACATGAATACAGCCGGGAAACAGGGAAGCCTGCCGAGCCGTTAGCCGCGGAGACAGGTTCTCGTCAAAAAGCAGGCTCAACGGAGATGAGCGCGGCGTCCGGCGTCAGCAGCAAAACGGTAGACGTCCGGAAAATCAGCCTTCTCCAGATCTGGATGCTCGTCGAGAATCTAGTCCTCGCTCATTCCGGCGCCCAGCCAGCCGAGCACGTCCCATACAGTAATGCGACGTCCCCCGAGCGCAGGGTTCCCCTCCGCGCTTACCCAGCTCGATTGTAATCCGGTTTGTCGTAACCGCATCCATTTGAAACTCTGCCAGACACCAGTATGGCGCTCTGCCAAAACGACCGTCGGTGAGTCACAACTTTTCACAACTTTTTTCAGCTATCGCGCGCAAAGAGCAACCCGGCCCCAATCAAATAGTTACCGTATTTCCGCCGCCGACCGCCGCCCCTCCCTCCCCCGGTTCCCCGCCCCGGAAGCCTTAAACTGGAGTGCGTGGGAGCCCTGACCTTCAACGACGCGCGCGCAACCGTCCTGCGCGAGCTGACCAATGTCATGCCACCCCCGGCCATTGAATCCGTCGGGTTCGTTTCCTGCCCGAACCGCATCCTCGCCGAAGATATTTTCGCCGACCGCGACTATCCCCCCTTCCACCGCTCCATGCGCGACGGCTTTGCCATCCGCGCCGCTGACCTCGACCTGAACCTCAGGATTATCGGCGAAGTTCGTGCAGGGCAGGCATTTACCGGCACGGTCCAAGCCGGTCAGGCAGTCGAAATCATGACCGGCGCGCCCATGCCCGTAGGCGCCGACGCTGTCCTGATGATCGAGCACGCCACCCGAAACCCGGACGCCACGATCAAAGCGATTCGAAAAAACGAACCCAATTTGAACGTCGTCCCGCGCGGCGCCGAAGCCCGCGAAGGCGCCATTCTGCTCGAGCGCGGAACCCGCCTCGATTACACCGCCGTCGCCTGCCTGGCCTCCGTCGGCCGAACTTCCGTCGCCGTCTTCTCACAGCCCCGGGTCGCCATCCTCGCCACCGGCGACGAAATCGTCGAACCCCACGAAAAACCGGGCGCTTCCCAGATCCGCAACTCCAACGCCTGGTCCCTCGCCGCGCAGGTCGCCCGCGCGGGCGGGATCCCGGTCATCCTCCCCATCGCCCGCGATACCAAAGACCACACCCGCGCCCTCATCGAACAGGGCCTGCAGCATGACGTTCTCCTGCTGAGCGGCGGCGTCTCAGCCGGCCGCTACGATATCGTCGAGCCCGCCCTCGCCGATCTCGGCGCTGAATTTTTCTTCGACCGCGTGCTGATGCAACCCGGCCAGCCAGCCGTCTTCGGGCGCGCCCGCGGCCGCTTCTTCTTCGGCCTCCCCGGCAACCCCGTTTCGACCATGGTCACGTTCGAAGTCTTCGCCCGCGCCGCCATCCAGCTCCTCGGCGGCGCCTCCGATACTTCGCTCCCGCTGAGTCTCGCCAGACTCGCCGTTCCCTTCCGCCACAAGCCCGGCCTCACGCGCTTTCTCCCGGCCGCGCTCAGTGGCGGCGAAATCACACCTGTAGCGTCCAAAGGTTCAGGCGACATCGCAGCCCTCGCCCGCGCCAACGCTTTTTTAATGGCCGATCCCGCCCAGGCCGAATACGCGGCGGGGGATCTGATTCCCGTATTACCCAAATGAGCAAACTCACGCATTTTGACGATGCCGGCAACGCCCGCATGGTGGATGTCAGCCACAAACCCGAAACGAAACGCACCGCCCGCGCCCATGCCTTCGTCCGCATGAGCCCCGAAGTTCTCGCCGCCCTGCCCGCCAATCCGAAAGGCGATCCGCTTGCTGTCGCCCGCATTGCCGGCATCCAGGCGGCCAAACGCACCGCGGAGTTGATTCCGCTTTGCCATTCGCTCCCTCTCTCGCACGCCGATGTCGCTATCATGCCCGAACCCGATGGCCTTCGCGTCATCGCTTCGGCCGTGACCACCGCGCAGACCGGCGTCGAAATGGAGGCCCTCACCGCCGCCTCCGTCGCTGCGCTGACTCTCTACGACATGACAAAGGCCCTCGATAAACGCATCGAAATCCAGGACGTTTATCTCCTCGAAAAGACCGGCGGCAAAAGCGGAGATTTCCGCCGGTGATCCGCGCCCTCGTGCTCACCATCAGCGACGGCGCTTACGCGGAAACACGCGTCGATCAGTCCGGTCCCGCCGTCGCCGATTGTCTGCGCGCCGCCGGTTATGGACTCACCGGTATCGAAGTCCTTCCCGATGAGCGCGACCGCATCGCGGCGCGCCTGCGTGAGATCGCCCATCACAGTCTCGCCGATGTCGTCTTCACCACCGGCGGAACGGGCCTTGCCCCGCGAGACGTCACACCGGAGGCCGTGCGGGACGTGATTGACCGCGAGATCCCCGGCTTCGGCGAAACGATGCGCGCTTCAGGCCGTAGTTTCACGCCTTTAGCCAGCCTGTCGCGCAGCCTGGCGGGCGTCGCCGGACGAACTCTGATCGTCGCCCTGCCGGGCTCGCCAAAGGGCGCGGTGGAGTCGTTAAATGCTATTTTGGAGTTGGTACCGCACGTGCACGATCTGCTGAATGGACGGACCGCCCATGAACCATCGGGTGGCGCGCGCAGAAGAGAGGCGTGAACGATGATGAAGCGAATCGCTTTCGGATTGATCGCAGCGGCGGCGGCCCTCGCCCAGACGCCAGCCTCTAAGCCGGCCGCGCCTTCGGCGGCGGATAGCGCCCCCGGCATCGACACAATCACGCAGTTCGGCGTTACCGTGCAGAACATCGTCGCGCCGGTGCTCGTCACCGATCGCGACGGGAACATTGTCGACGGCCTCCAGCCAAGCCAGTTTCATCTCTATGACAATGGCGTCGAGCAGAACATCCGCGTCGACACCTCATACATGCCGATCTCGCTTCTCGTCGCGGTCGAAAAATCGTCCCGCGTGGAAGCCGTCCTGCCGCAACTGAAAAAACTCGGCACTCTTCTGTCGCAGGTCACCGGCAAGTCCGGCGAAGCGGCGGTCCTCGAGTTCGATTGCCGTCTCACGCCGACACAGGACTTCACTACCGATAACGACAAGATTAAAGTCGCCCTGCAGAACCTGAGACCGGGATGCACCGGTACGCGTTTGGATGACGCCGTGGAACGCGGCGTCTACATGCTCTCCAAACGGCCTGCCCAGAACCGCCGCGTTTTGCTGCTGGTCAGCGAGACACGCGATGAAGGCAGCCAGGCGCACCTGAAGGAAGTGCTCGCCATGGCCACTCTGGCAAACGTGGAAATCGACGTTGTCGATATATCCCAGATCGCCGTCAGCTTGACTAAGAAACAGGATCAGCCTTACCCGCGGGCCGATATCGATATCGCCAACCAGAATCTCCCCATGGGGATGGCAAGCACGCCGACCTCGGCCGAGCAGAACTTCGGTCTATCCAACCGCGCGCAGTTCATTCCGCTTCTGAAGGAAATCTTCATCGATACCAAGCACATCTTCGTTCAGGATCACGCCACTCAGTTCGCCCGTGCGACCGGGGGCTCCGAGTTCACTTTCCTCCGCCAGCGCGGACTCGAAGAGGCGGTACAGAAAATCAGCCAGAATCTGCATAGCCAGTATCTGGTTGCCTATGCGCCCAGCAACGCCGGCGAGGGTGGCTTCCACACGATTAACGTAACCATTGACCGTGAGCCGACCTACACAGCGCACACGCGGCCGGGTTACTACATCGGCGGCGGAAAGCAGTAATCTCACTTGCGAATGTCAGGCGGCATGGGGCACGGCGAAGGCCGCGGCGCACGAAGAAGCGATAAAGACAAACCCGATACGCCGAAGCGCCCCGCTTCAGAGCGGCTGCGCGACCTCTGGCCGGACATCCGCGAACTGGTTCGTCCACGCCGCGGGCTGCTGTTTCTGGGATTGATCCTCATCGTCGTGAACCGGCTGTGCGGGCTCGCGCTGCCGTTATCCACCAAATATCTGATCGATAACGTCATCGATAAAGGCCAGGTCGGGATGCTCTCCACCCTGACGCTGGTCGTGCTGGGCGCCACCGCCGTCCAGGGCGTTACGTCTTTTATCCTGACGCAACTGCTCTCCATCGAAGGCCAAAAACTGATCGCGGAGCTGCGCGCCAAAGTTCAGGAGCATGTGGGGCGTCTGCCGGTCACATACTATGAGGCCAACAAGACCGGCCAGCTGGTTTCGCGCATCATGAGCGACGTGGAAGGCGTCCGCAACCTGATTGGCACCGGTCTGGTGGATTTCTTCGGCGGCGTTTTGACGGCGCTGTTTTGTCTCGTTCTGCTTTTACGGATTAACCCGCTGATGACGTTGCTCGCGCTGGGCGTCGTGCTGGCATTCGGGGCGATTCTGAGCCGGGCGTTCCGCACGGTTCGGCCGATTTTCCGCGAGCGCGGCAAAATCAACGCTGAAGTCACGGGACGTCTTACGGAATCGCTCGGCGGCGTGCGGGTGATCAAGGGCTATCACGCGGAAGCGCGCGAGGCGTCGGTTTTCGCCGAGGGCGTGGAGCGTCTGCTGAATAACGTTCGCAAAAGCCTCACAGCAATGTCCCTCATGTCCCTCTCGGCCACGGTGCTCACCGGAATCGTCGCCGCCATCGTGATGTATCTGGGGGCGCATTCGATCCTGGCGGGCGACATGACGACCGGCGATTACGTTAAGTTCGTCGGATTGCTGGCTCTCCTGGTCGCCCCGATCGTCGGCGTGGTGAATATCGGGACACAGATTTCCGAAGCGTTCGCCGGGCTCGAACGCACGCGTCAGGTGCTTGCCGAAAACCCCGAAGATCAGGACCCCGGACGAACTCTGGATATCGGTCCCATCATCGGCGAGGTGGTGTTTGACGATGTGACGTTCGCCTATACGCCCGGCCGCGACGTACTCCATGAGATTTCCTTCCGCTCAAAACCGGACACCGTGACGGCGTTCGTCGGTCCGTCCGGCTCCGGTAAATCGACCACCATTGGCCTCATCAGCGCTTTCTATAAGCCGACCGCGGGCCATGTGTACGTGGACGGCGTCGACCTCAGTGTGGTGCGGCTGCCGAGCTTCCGCAGCCAGTTGGGCGTAGTATTGCAGGAAACGTTCCTGTTCGATGGAACGATTCGCGAGAATGTTGTTTTCTCGCGCCCCGAAGCTGCCGAGGAAGATTTCCTCGCCGCCTGCCGCACGGCTCGCGTCGATGAGTTCGCCGGGAAACTGGAACTCGGTTACAACACCATCGTCGGCGAGCGCGGAGTGAAACTCTCGGGCGGCCAGCGCCAGCGTCTTTCCATCGCTCGCGCCATCCTGGCGAATCCACGCATTCTGATTCTGGATGAAGCTACGTCCAGTCTCGATTCCGAATCCGAGGCGATGATTCAGCAGGGACTCGCGACTCTGATGAAAGGCCGTACGACGTTCGTCATCGCCCACCGCCTCTCCACCATTCGCCGGGCCGATCAGATATTGGTGATCGAAGACGGACGCATTGTGGAACGCGGCACTCACCCCGAACTGTTCCGCCTGCGCGGCCGCTATTGGGACATGTATACGCGGCAGCATGCGCTCGACGACAACCTGTTCCTCGCCCCCGGAGAAGGCGACGCCATTCCCGAAACGCCCGAGGCCGCAGCTCCCCCGCGCGAGACTGCCGGGCTTCCCAAAATCTAAGTGCGGAAAAATCTCACGGTAGCCGCGATCTTCCTGCTGATCGCCCTCGCGCTCGGCGGAACGTTGCCGCTGTGGCTCGATGAGATCATCCAGTTGCGCGAGACTCGCCATACGACGCCGGCGCAACTGCTCGATTCCCTTCCCCACACGCCGGGCGGCGCGCCGCTCGGCTATCTGATCCAGCAAACCTCCATGCGCGTCACCGGATATTCCACGCGCGCGGCTCGCTTTCCTTCCGCGCTGTTCGTGGCCGGAGCGGTTTTCTTCACCGGCATGATAGCGGCGGAACTCGGCGTCGCGTGGCCGTGGCTGGCCGCCGCCCTTTTCGCGCTGTTTCCGGAAACGCTGCGCTACGCCTGCGAATCGCGCGTCTACTCCCAAGCCCTGCTGTTCTCGACGCTCGCCACCTGGCTATTCCTTCGCCGGAACCTCACCCTCTACACGCTCGCGCTGATGGCGGCGATCTACACGCAGCCCTATGCGATCTTCATCGGCTTCGCGCATCTTGCCTGGGACCGGAAACGCTCCTCCGCCATCGCTCTCGGAATCGCGATCGCCGTCTTCCTGCCGTGGTACATCCACTCGAGCGAGTTCTGGTCGTCCGGTCTCGGCTCGTCCGACGTTCATTTCGCGTTCTCCGCAAAGACTCCGCTCATGCTGTTTCGCGAAGCCGTGGGCGCGGGCTATTGGGGTTCCGGACTGCTCCTCATCCTCTGCGTGATGGCCGCGCGGCATCGCAGGTTCCTGGCTTACTGGATCGGCGTCCCGGTTCTTCTGGCGCTTCTTGCCGATGCCGCTTCCGGCTATTTCGTGGCCGCCCGGCAGATCCTCTGGATTCTGCCCGCCATCGCGGTCGCCGCCGCGCTCGGCATCGAGCATCGCCCGCGTCCGGGCCGGACGCTGACAGCGCTGCTGGCCGCCGTTTGCGTCTGGTTCAGTTTCCGCTACTTCACCGCCCCCCATGACAATTTCGGGCAGGCCGCGGACGCCCTGATGGCCGAAGCGCGGCAGGGCGCCTGCATCGCCGTGGTTCCGCCGCACGATCGCTTCCTTTACGAATTCTTCCGGCCCGAAATCGCGGAAGCCAACTGCCTTGCCCCGCGCGTCCTGCTCGTCGCGACGCCGTACACAACGCCGACGGAAAAGCAGGCGGGCGTCGCGCGGTTGCTCGAATCGAACTATCGTCAGGAATCGGTTTCAACCGTGGGAAGATCGGAAATCTCGGTCTTCACCCACTAATCCAATCATTGGTATTCTGATTTTTATGCAGGTATTGCAGGCCGGCCCCCACAAGCTGATCCTTCTGGAGATTGACGCCGACGCCGTAACGGAAGTGGCGGAACAGGCCGGCTTCGAAACGCGGGCCAAGGATTCGCAGGGTAACATCGTTCTCGACATTACCGCGGTGCAGCGGGATACGCCGCTGCTGCTGTTCGATGCGGCCGATCCCGCCAATCTCGGCTGGTTTTCCCGCTGCCAGTTTTATGTGGACGGACGCACCGGCGGCGTGATGCAGACCCCGATTTCCATCGCCAATAAACGTGACCGTTCCGGCCGCAGCGTGTCTAATGGTTTGAAGATCCGTATCGCCAAGGAACTGCCGGCCTCGTTCCGCTTGCCCGGCCGGCAGCCGCTCACCGAACAGGTTCTTTACGCAATGCTCGGTAATCTTCTGGCGGCTCTGCTGAAAACCGGGGTCGCCGTCTGTGGAGGCAGCGCCGTGCAGCCGCTCGCAGGCCGTACAGAAGCGCCAGGCGTACGTAACTAGACTGCAAATCCGATAATGCCCGCCTACGCGATCGAGACCGAGAACCTGACCAAGGTCTTCGCCAGCCGCTGGTCCAAGCGTTCTCTGACCGCGGTAGACAACATCTCTCTCCAGGTTCCGGTCGGCTCGACTTATGGCCTTCTGGGCCCGAACGGCGCGGGCAAAACGACATTCGTAAAGATGCTGCTTTCGGCGGCTCATCCCACCGCCGGCCGGGCCATGGTTTTCGGCCGCGATTCGCGCGAACCGGCCGCCCGCGCTCCCATCGGTTACCTGCCCGAGAACCACCGCTTCCCCACGTATCTGACTGGCTGGGACATGCTCGATTTTTATGGCGCGCTCTCGGGAATGCCGTCCGCCGAACGCCGCCGCCGCATTCCGGAGCTGCTTGAGACCGTAGGCCTCGATTCGCGGGCGCATCACCTGCGGCTGGGCAAGTATTCGAAAGGCATGCTCCAGCGAGTGGGGCTGGCGCAGGCCCTGATCCATGCGCCGCGTCTGCTGGTGCTCGATGAGCCGAGCGACGGCGTCGATCCGGTGGGCCGCAAGCAGATCCGCGAGGTTCTTCTCCAGCTTGAGCAGCAGGGCGTCACAATCTTCATCAACTCGCACCTGCTCCAGGAAGTGGAGCTGTTCTGCCGCGAAGTCGCGATCATCCAAAAAGGCAAAGTCGCGCTCAGCGGCACGGTGCTGGAGCTGACGAGCGGCAGCGGTTACCGGCTCGAAGTCGCGAACCCGCCGGAGAGTCTCGAAACGGAGCTGCGCGCGAAGGCCCGCACCGCGGCGCAGAATAATGGCACGCTGCAGCTTGTCTTCCCTACGCGGGAGGAAGCGAATCGCGCGCTCGATCTCGCCCGGTCTCACCAGTGCGAAGTGGAAACCTTCGGCCGGACGCGGAGCACGCTCGAAGAGGTCTTCATGAAAACGGTAGAGGACCGGACTCACGCATGATCGCCACCGCCGCCCTGATCCTCGACACGTTTCGCGAAGCTTTCGCGCGGAAAATCTTCTGGGGATTCTTCGGCTGCTGCACCGCCTTGCTCGTGTTCCTGATTTTCATCATGCGGATCGACGTTGTAGCGGGAGCGCTCGCCACCGTCACGCTGTTCGGCCAGGCCCTGCCCACTACGGACGTGCAGACTCTGGTGCACCAGACGCAAAGCGTGATCGCGATGGTGATGTATTTCGTCGGGATGGCGCTTTCGGTCTTTGCGTCCGCGGGCCTGGTGGCTGCGGTCTTCGAGCCTGGCCGCATCGAGTTGCTGCTCTCAAAGCCGGTTTCGCGCACGCGAATTCTGCTGGGCCGTTACCTCGGGAATCTACTGGTCGTCGCTGCAAATATCGTCTATCTGATCGCTGGATCGTGGATTATTTTCGGCGTGAAGACGGGGATGTGGGGTATCGGCTATCTGTATTCCAGTCTTTTCACGATCTTCATCTTCGCGGTGCTTCTGGCCGTCATCGTGCTGATTGGGGTCCTATGGGAAAGCGCCGCCATAGCCATCATGACGAGCTTCGCGATCATGGTCCTGTCACCGATCCTGGCGCAGCACCAGCAGATCGATCGCCTGCTGAGTTCGGACTGGTCGCGCCAGACGGTGAAGGTTCTCTACTATGCGCTGCCGAAGATCTTCGACATCAGTGTGATAATCCGGCACATCATTCTGAATCAGCCGATCGAGAGCTGGATGCCGGTCTGGAGTACGGCGTTGTTCGCCGCGGTCGTTCTGGCTGCCGGAATCCTGCACTTCCGGCGGCGCACGTTCTGACATGAAACTGGCCCTTTTCTCCTGTATGGTTCTGGCGGCAGGCCTCTGTGAGGCCAGTCCGCGAATCGACAACGTTCTGATCCGGATGGTTCCCGCGGGAACAAGTGGACTCGTTGGCGCGCATATGGAACAGATCACCGGGTCGGCTTTGTACCAGAAGCTGATGGCGCAGCAGAAGCTGCCGCAGCTCGATCAATTCGCGCGCGAAACCGGTTTCGATCCGCGGCGCGATGTGCGGGAAATCCTCTCCGCCACCACCGGCAACGGGACCGTTCTGCTGGCGCGCGGCAAATTCAACGTCAAGGATGAGCCGATCGAAGGTCTGAAGCTCTTGCGGCATGGCCAGTACAACATCCGTGTCTTCGATCAGTCCGGTTTCTGCATTCTCGATTCCACGCTGGCCGTTGCCGGGGAGATTCCGGCAGTAGAGGCGGCGCTCGATGAGTGGAAGGCGAACGGCAGCCATCACGCCGCCGCGCAGTTGCTGAAAAGCGTGGAAACGCTGAGCCCGCAGACGCCGCTCTGGGGCGTATCGACCGGCTTCGCGCAATTCCTCTCACAGAACCTGCCCCGCGCCGGGAATAACGGAATTGACTTCTCGACGATCTTCAAAGGGATTCAGACTACCTGGTTTTCGGCGGATGTGACTTCGGGCTTCGAGGGGAGCATCCACTGCACCACCGCGAACGAGAAGGACGCTATGAATCTTCGCGATGCCGCGAAGGGGCTGATCGGGCTCGGCCGGCTCAGCGTGCCGGAAAATCGACCGGAGTTGCTGAAGTTCTGGGACGGGTTCAATGTCGAGCAGGACGGCCGGTCATTCGCTCTGAACATCGACGTGTCAGGCGATCTCATCGATCAGATGGTACAGATGCTCTCCGCGCCTACCGCAAGGCGTTCAGGCCGTCGGTAGCCTTCTTGAATTGCGGATCGATTTTGAGCGCGTCCTGAAATGCTTTCGTTGCCCCGGAGGTATCGCCTGATGCCTGCAGGGCCCGGCCTAAACCGAACTGCGCGCTGGCGGAGTTCGGATAGTCGATGGAGTTCGCGCGCAGCAATGCGATCGAGGATGAATAATCCTTCGTCTTCGCCATTTGATAGCCGATGAATTCGATACCCTCGCGGGTGTCCACATCCGGATGCGTCCGGCGAAAGAGCCGGTAGGTATACAGGACGCTCACGGTATCCGCGCGCTCTTCATAGAGTTTTTCGAGGATGTCCTGAAGGGG
>CAZWTH010000318.1:0-25291 GCA_964636715.1 uncultured Solibacteraceae bacterium
TTTGCGGAGCGCGCCGCGGAACACGGCGGAATCGAACTGCGCTACGGTCTCGGGGCAGCCGCGGCCGGCGGTCAGATGGGAGCCGGTGCGGCGCACGAAGATCACTTCCACGAAGTGGGCGAGCAATTCGTCGGCGGGCGCCTCGGCGGTTTCGGTGAAACAAAGCAGAATCTGATCCCAATGCCTGGCCGCGCGCAGCGTGAGGTTGTGGATGCGGACGGCGCCGCCGTGGGAGAGCGGGAAGGGGACACAGGCGCTGGCGATCAGAATACGCGGCTTGCCTGTAGCCGGTTTGCCGGAATAGACAACAGCTTCATCCGGCGCTGGCGCCCAGGATGAGGACGCGGCGATTGCCGTCCGGCCGCCGCCCATATGCCAGCGAATGAAATTTCGCAGTCTCCAGAACAGGTGCCGCACGATCGTGGGGAAGCTGGCTGGCCGCAGCATGAAGTCGTTCAGGTGCTCATTGACGGCGAGGAAATACAGCGGCGAGAGAACGAGCGCGAGCAGGCGCATGCGCCGGAAGGGAACGTTAGGGACGAGAAGGACGCCCGCGAGCCGAATCGATTTTTTGTGAAACGCCGCGCGGCAACGGGCCAGATTCTCGAAAAATCCGCCGCGGTAGCGCACCCACCGAACGTCCCGGGCGGCGGGCGGGAATTCCGAGACGACGTATAGCGGAAGGTCCGGGAAGACATTCCGCATACGTTCGACGAGCCGTTCATTCAGGTCGTCCGCGCCCGACGCGAAGGCAATCTTGATTTTGGGCTTCAACGGCGGAATCGGCTCCCTGGCTATTATCCCCGCCTGTTACAATCGCGCAGGTGCGTCCGGTCGATCTCGCCATCATTGTTGCCTACCTGGCCGGAGTAACGTGGTTCGGCGCGCGATTCCGGACGAGTCAGACGACGCTCAAGGATTATTTCCTCGGCGGCCGCACCGCGCCGTGGTGGGCAATCGCACTCTCGATCGTCTCGGCGGAAACCAGCACGCTGACCATCATCGGAACGCCGCCGCTCGCCTATGCGGGCAGCTACGTTTTTCTCCAGATTGTTTTCGGGTATCTGCTGGCGCGCATCGTGATTTCCACGATTTTTCTGCCGCGCTATTTCGAAGGTCAGATGTTCACGGCCTACGAGCTGATGCAGCGGAGATTCGGCCCGCACGCGCGAAAGGCGGCCTCGGGAATTTTTCTGATCACGCGCGCGCTGGCGGAAGGCGTGCGCGTTTTCGCGATTTCGATTGTAATTTCGATCGTCCTGAAGACCGGCGGCGTGATGTCGATCGTGGTCATCCTGGCGCTCACCCTTTTCTATACGTTCGAAGGCGGTATGACCGCGGTGATCTGGACGGATGTGATCCAGATGTGCATGTACGTGGTGGGCGCGGCGGTGAGCCTCTTTGTTCTGACGGGGAAAATTCCGGGCGGTTTTTCGCACGCGCTCCATGCGGCTTCAGCGGCGGGCAAGCTGCAGGTGTTCGATTTTCAGTGGTCATGGACGAAGCCGTATACGATCTGGGCCGGCTTCATCGGCGGCTGTTTTCTGACTACGGCGAGCCACGGCACCGACCAACTGGTGGTGCAGCGGCTGCTGAGCGCGAAAAATCAATCGCAGAGCCGCGCGGCGCTGCTGACGAGCTGGGTGGTGATTTTCGTGCAGTTCACCTTATTTCTGACGATCGGGATGCTGCTGTGGGTTTATCGTGGCGGAGCCCCTGCGCCCGCGGAGGCGGACCGGCTGTATCCATCGTTCATCTGGGAATCGCTGCCAGTCGGCATCGCCGGTCTCGCGATGGCCGCCATTGTGGCGGCGGCTATGGCGAATCTTTCGGCGGCGCTGAATTCGCTCGCGTCGGCGACGGTGATAGATTTTTACGAACCGCTCTCGAAGCGGAAACAGGAGGCATCGCACTATCTGAAAATCGCGCGATTTTCGACCGTAGCCTGGGGTGTAGTGCTGGGGGCGATTGCGCTGTTCGCAAGCCAGTGGGGATCGGTACTCGAAAGCGGGCTCGGGATCGCGTCGATCACGCTGGGGATTTTATTGGGGCTGTTTCTTTTTGGGGTGCTGACGAAAGCGCCGCGGGAAAAGGCGGCGATTGCGGGGACAATCATCGGCATGGCGGCAATGCTGTACGTCAAATTCGGAACGGCGATTCCGTACACGTGGTGGGTGGCGATCGGGGCGGGCACGACTTTCGCGGCGGGCTATATCGCATCGTTCGCTCTGCCGGGCGGCCGGCACAGAAGGATATGAACAACAACAACACCAACGAGCTGAAAAGAGAGCTGGGGACTATCTCGGCGCTGGCGATCGTCATCGGCTGCGTGATCGGCAGCGGCATCTTCCGCGTGCCGCAGACGATGGTGAACAGCGTCGGCACAATTCCCATGGTGTTTCTGGTCTGGGTGGTGGGGGGCGCGCTTTCCCTCGCGGGTGCGCTGACTTACGCTGAGCTGGCGGCCGCCATGCCCGGGGCGGGCGGAGAGTACGTTTACCTGACGGAAGCGTGGGGGCCTGTGTGGGGCTTCCTTTATAGCTGGGTGCAGATGTGGATCGGCAAGAGCGGATCCGTGGCGACGCTGGCAACGGCGTTTTTCGAATACACGGCTCACTTCGTGCCCCAATTCGAACAGGTGTGGATCATGCTCGGTCCCCTGCCGATCAAATACGGTCAGGTTTTCGCGCTGGTTCTGATTGTGACGCTGGGATTGGTGAATTACTTCGGCGTGCGGTTCGGCGGCGGCGTGCAGGTGGGGATGACGGTCATAAAACTGCTATTGATCGCGTTCGTGATTTTCGCCGGTATTTTTTACCACGGAACGGCCCCGGCAGGAACGATTCCGGCCTCAAGCGTGCCGCCGCTCGCGACCGGTTTTGTGGCGGCGCTGGTGGCGGCGCTGTGGGCATATGATGGCTGGAATAACGTTGGCATGGTGGCGTCGGAAATCAAAAATCCGGGCAGGAATTTGCCGATCGCGCTGATCCTGGGGACCACGAGTGTGATCGCGATTTACATGCTCGCGAACTGGGCTTATTTCCGTGTCCTTTCGCCGGCGGAAGTGGGAGCGCACAAACTGGTGGCGGCGGAAATGATGCAGAGAATTCAGGGCTCATGGGGGGCCGGCCTGGTTTCGGTCGCCGCCATGATCTCCATCTTCGCCGCGTTGAACGGATCGATTCTGAGCGGCGCGCGCGTGCCATATGCGGCGGCGAGGGACGGGCTGTTCTTTCGCGCTGCCGCGCGGGTGCATCCGGAATTCCGGACGCCCGGCGTTTCCATTCTCATGATGTCCGGCTGGGCGGCGATTCTGGTTCTTTCCGGAAAGTACGACGATTTATTTAATTTCGTGATTTTTGGCAGCTGGATACTGTATGCTATGGCTGCGGCCTCTGTTTTTGTTCTACGCAGGAAGAGGCCGGATCTTGTTCGTCCTTATAAAACTCTGGGATATCCGGTTGTGCCAGTACTTTTCCTGGTAGGCGCCGCCGCGTTGGAATTCAGTACCCTCCGGGAAAGACCCGTGCAATCACTGGCGGGAATTGCATTGATTTTACTTGGATTACCGTTCTATTACTATTGGCGGTCGAGGCGGCGGGAAGCAGGCGATTCCAGTACTGGGTCGAAGTTATTGTAAATTCCGTTCTGAAAACGGAACACAAGCTTGCTTTAGCCGTCTCTGGTAGAGTACAAAATTAGTTGTAGGTTCCATTGATTTGCTCGTTCCTGTTCCGAATTCGGAACAGCCGGGTGAGGGATCAGTGAATAAAGAACACAAGTCTGAGCCTGGAGGTTGATATGGATGTCTCGAAAATTCTGGCTGAACTCCGCCAGGAACGGGAACAGCTGGAAGAAGCGATCATGAGTCTGGAACGGCTCGCGCGCGGTCGCGGTAAGCGCCGTGGGCGTCCGCCGGCATGGATGGTGGAAGCGAAGAAGCGCGGCCGTCCTGCGGGAAGCAAGAACCGGACGCAGAAGACCGCGTCGGCTGTTGCTTAATCGCGCGAAAAAACGGAAGTAACGGGAATCAAGGGAGGGGTGCCCGCCGGGCCCCCTTTTTTGTGCTGCTTATTGATAAAGCAGATATTTGGCCCTTACCTTCAGGAACTCCGCGACACCGCCCTGAGCAGCGTTCATTGTATCGTATTCCGATGCAGATGCCGCGAACGCCGCCATTGTTGCCCGGTTTCCGATCAAACGCAGACTCGCATCCCATTTGATTTTCCCCGGATAGAGTTTTCCGAGAGCCAGAGCGAGTTCCGTGCCGAGCGCCGTGGCGGAAAATCGGTCGCGATCCGTCAATTCAAAACCGATTCCCTCCACCGTTTTTCCCTGAAAATTCGATGAAGTTGGAGTAAATTGCACGGGGTGGAACCGTACCCCCGGGATGGCGCGCGCGTTCATTTCGGCGGCGAGGGCGGCGCCGTCCATCCAGTCCGCTCCAACCTGTTCGAAGGGAGCTGAGGTGCCGCGGCCGACCGAATAATTTGTGGAATATTCCAGCATGGCGAGCGCCGGGTAGAGCGTCGCTTCGTTGAGGTTCCGAATGTTGGGGGAAGGATTGACCCACGGCAGCGCGGTGAAATCGAACCAGAGATTGCGTTTCCACCCAGTCATCTGGATGACCTGGAGATCGGCGCCGAGGCCGAGTTCCGTGTTTTCGAGGCGAGCCAGTTCGCCGATCGTCATGCCGTGACGGAGTGGCAGGGGATAGGCGCCAACGAAGGAGAGCTGGTCTTTATCGAGCATTGGACCTTCGACATGCGCGCCCGTAATTGGATTCGGGCGATCGAGAACGACGAAGCGGATCTTCGCTTTTGCCGCCTCTTCCATGGCATAAAGCATGGTGGATTCGTAGGTATAGAAACGGGCGCCGACGTCCTGAATATCGAAAACCAAAGTATCAATTCCGGCGAGCATGGCCGGAGTCGGGCGATTGGTTGAACCATAAAGACTCCAAATTCGGATATCGGTTTTGTAATCGGTCGTGTTTTCGAGATTCGGGCGATCCTCGACGCCGGCGATGCCATGTTCCGGCGAGAAAAGCGCCACCAGTTTTAGACCGGCCTTCACCATGAGATCGATATTCCGCTTACCGGTACGGTCAATGCCGGTCTGGTTGGTGATCAGGCCGATTTTCCGGCCGCGCAGTTCTTTGAAATCAGAAGCTTCGAGAATGTCGAGGCCAGTCAGGACGCCGCTGTAGCCAACGCCCTCGGCCGCTACCGTCGCCACCAGGCGCCGCAGCGGAGTGATGGCGGGGCGCACGTGAGGGTGAACGGAATTGGCCAGCAGAATCACGTATGTTTTCGAGCGAGGATCGATCCAGATGGACGTGCCGGTGAAGCCTGTATGGCCGAACGAAAAACCGGGCGGAAAAAGATTCCCGCGATTGCCGGAATAAACGGAATCGATATCCCAGCCGAGGCCCCGAATATTGGTCTGCCCTTTCGGGGACGCGGGCGAGGTGAAGAGTTTTATGGTCTCCGGACGGAACAGGCCGTCGCCTCCATCGAGAATCATCTGGCAGAATTTCGCGAGATCGTCCGCCGTGGAGAAGACTCCGGCGTGCCCGGCCACGCCGCCCATATAGCGGGCGGTGGGATCGTGCACGACGCCGCGGAGTACGGTATGGTCCTCCTGCTCTTCGGTGGGGGCGATGCGGGGGCGAAGCGAGGCGGCGGGAAGATAGCCGGTATCGGTCATCCGCAGCGGCTCAAACAGGATCTTCCGGACGTATTCGTTTTCGGGCATGCCGCTCAGGCGATGGACGATTTCGCCGAGCAATTCGAAATTGATGTCGCTATAGACGAATTTCACTTCGGGCGGCCCGGCCGGTTTATCGGTGAGGGCCTGGTGAATGCCGGTTTCGTAGCCGCTCCAGGCAGGTTTGAGGTCCAGATCCGGGCGAAGGCCGGAATAGTGCGTCATCAGGTCGCGGATGGTGATGGGGCTGTGGCCGCCCTGAAATTCCGGCAGGTACTTCGTAACGAGATCGCCCGGCTGGAAGCGGCCTTCGTCATAGAGCTTCATCATAGCGCTGGTGGTGGCCACAATTTTGGTGAGCGACGCGATGTCGAAAATCGTGTCAGCCGTCATGGCTTCACGCGTGGGAACGAGGGCGCGCTCGCCGTACGCCTTGCGGTAGACGATTTCGCCATTGTGCCCGATGAGAACGACGGCGCCGGGAATTTTATCTTCGCGAACCGCCTGGTTGATGGTGGAATCGAGCTCGGCGGCCGTCGGGAAACTCTGCGCCAGAACAGTGGAGCAGCCGAGTGCGAGCAGGAGGGCGAGCTTCATGAGCACCATTATTCCGCGTAATAGGCAGTGCGCGAGAGAACCACGGCGTTTGGATGGCGTGCGCGCGCGGCGTCGCTGAGGGTGACGTTCATGTGGTGCAAGGCGCCGGCGGGCGAATCCGGCTGTTTAAAGAAAAGGGTGTAGCGCGTACGGCTGTTCTCCAGCATGTCGCGGAGCGCGGATTGAACGTCGGGCGTCTGGCGGACGATGCCGCCTGTCTGGCTGGTAATGCGGCGGACGTCCTGAATCTTCGTTCCAACGAGCGAGTTGGAAATTTTTTCATCCCAGAGCGGCGCGGAGGAAACGACCAGCGCATCGACGGCGGCAGACGCCGCCCAGACATCGTGGAGGGCGGCCGCTTCGGTGGTATCCGCGCGCGCCGCGTTATCGGTCAGGACAAGGATCACGTTAGGGACGGAAGTGTTTTTGCCGATGTACTTCGCGGCGCCCGAAATCGAGCGGTAGATATCGGTTGAGCCACCGAGCGGCTTACCCAGAATCTTCGCCACGCCGGCGATGACGGCGTTGCGATCGGTTGTGAAGGGGACGCGCAGGCTGGCTTTACTGTCAAACGTCATCAGAGCGACGGCGTCCTCGGGATGGAGAACTGACATGGCAGCGAGTCCGGTCTCGCGAAGCTGGCGCACGGCGGTCTCCATGCTGCCGCTGGCGTCCAGAAGCAGGACAAGGCGGATAGAGCCGGATTCGGCCCCAAAACCATCTATCGTGCGCGGCTGCCCCTCGTCCTGAATAGCGAAATCCGAAGCCTGAAGGCCATTTACGACGTGACCGTTCTCCTCGACGAGGGTCTCGGCCCGGATCATGGTGGTGGTGGACCGGAAGGTCTGTGCGAGGATAGCGGGGGACAGGAGAGCGAGGGCGAGCAGGTACTTCATCCGGACTTACCCACAAGTATAAGTAAGACTGGACGACAGCCAGGTTGCATCCTGAAACGGGGTCTGCTATAAATCCACGGTATGTGACCGGCGAACTTGCCGTTCTCCCTGACTATGCCAACCACTAAGAAAACGATGGCCGCCCCGGCGAAGAAGGCCGCGAAAGCCCCGGCGCCGGTCCGGACCGCTCCGGCGAAGGCGGCGGCTCCGGTGAAATCGGCCGCGGCCGCGGCTCTGGAAGCGACTGCGTCGCAGGCGCGCGCGGCGCTGCAATCGCAGATGAAAGCGTGGGAAGAGGGAGTCCGTCAGTTCTCGTTGAAGAAATTCAGCGCGGCGCACGCCCACTTTCAGGAGGCGGCCTCGGGACCGGCGGCTCATATCGCGGACAAGGCTCGTTCGTACGCGCAGATCTGCGAGCGCAGGACGAATGGTCCGGCTCTGGAACTGAAGACGGCGGAAGAGCATTTCACTTATGGGGTGGAGCGGCTGAACGCGCGTGATATCGATACGGCGCGCAAGCATCTGGACCGGGCGCTGGTACTCGATCCGAATGCCGAACATGTTCTGTTCATCCTTGCGTTGTGCTGCGGCCTGGGCGGCGACGGCCATGGGGCCTGCGAAAATCTGAAGCGCGCGATTGCGATTGAGCCGAGAAATAAAGTGCTGGCCCGGCAGGATCCCGAGTTTCTGGTGCTGGCGCAGCAGATACCGGACCTGCGGGCGCTGCTGGCGGCCGATGGCGCGGAAAACCTGTAGTGCAACCCTCCGCTTTTGTGTGCCTGGCTAGTGCGGCATGAGTGACCCGCTGCGAATCGTATCGATTGGTGGCGGTACCGGACTTTCGGCGGTGCTGAACGGGCTGAAGCGATACGCGCATCCGCGGTTCAAAGGCGACGCCTGGCTGGATATCACGGCCGTGGTGACCGTGACGGACGACGGAGGCAGCTCAGGGCGGTTACGCCGCGAATTCGATGTGCTGCCGCCGGGCGATATCCGGAATTGCATGGTGGCGCTGGCGGAGGATGGCGCATTCCTCTCGCGGCTTTTTCAATACCGGTTTTCATCCGGCCGGGGGCTGCAGGGTCACAGCTTCGGCAATCTTTTCCTGACGGCGATGACGCACATTACGGGCGATTTTCCCGATGCGGTGCGGCAATCGGCGGAAGTGCTGAACATCGCGGGGCGGATTTTCCCGGCGACGGCCTCGAACGTCTCTCTGTGGGCGGTGCTGGACGACGGCAAGATCGTACGGGGCGAGACGCGCATCGGGCGCAGCAACGGACGGATCAAAACCCTGCGGCTCAAGCCGCGCGGCGCAAAGCCGCTGCCGGAGACTCTGGATGCGATTGCGAATGCGGATCTGATCACCATTGGGCCAGGATCTCTTTACACCAGCCTGATTCCGAATCTGCTGGTGAGCGGGATTCCGGACGCCATCCGGCAATCGAAGGCTCTGAAGGCATGCTTCATGAATCTGATGTCGCAGCCGGGAGAGACCACGGATTTCACGGCCGAAGATCACCTGGCGGAACTGCTGAAGCACGGCGGGAAGGGGCTGATCGATTGCGCCGTGGTGAACAGTTCGCATTTTTCCGCGAGGGTGAAGCGGCGGTATGCGGCGCAGTTGGCGGCGCCGGTGGAGTACGACAGCGCGGCGATCCGGGCGATGGGGATTGACGTGGTGGAGGCGCAGTTGGTCGCCGAATATCAGGCCGGTAAAGAGCGGCGGCTCAGAGCCCGTCACGATGCGGCGGCGCTGGCGAACGTGGCGATGATGCTGGCCGAGCGGGGACGCGCCTGGCGGCGCGGCGCCGGGAGCGTGAAACCCGTGCGCGCTCCGAAGACGAGAATACGGCAGACTGGTAAGTGATGCCGAATGACGTTACCGTCGTAATTCTTGCCGCGGGCCAGGGGACCCGCATGAAATCGCGAATGGCGAAAGTGCTGCACCGCGCGGGAGGGCGCGCGCTGGTGGAGCATGCCATTGCCGCCGCGAAAGGGGTGGCTCCGCCGGAGCGCATTTTTGTAGTGGTGGGGCACCAGGCGGAGACGGTGCGGGAAACCGTGGAAGCCGCCGGCGTCCGGAGCTTCGAACAGAAAGAGCAGTTGGGAACCGGGCACGCCATGATGTGCGGGGAAGCCGCGCTTTCGGGGCTGGGCGGGCAGATTGTGGTGACGGTGGGGGATTGCCCGCTGATTCGCGCGGAAACGCTGGCGGCGCTGGTGGAGAAGCAGCGCGCGAGCCAGGCGGCGGCCGTGGTACTGACGGCGGACGTTCCGGATTCGACCGGGTATGGGCGAATCATCCGTGACCATAACGGCGCGGTGACGGCGATTGTGGAAGAGAAAGCGGCCACTCCAGCGCAGCGGACCGTAAAGGAGATCAATTCCGGAATTTATTGCTTCGATGCGGCGGAGTTCTGGCGGCATGTGCGGCTGATCGGGGCGGACAATCCGGCGCGCGAGTATTACCTGACCGACATGATCGAGATTTTGAATCGCAATGGACTGCGGGTGGCGGCGACGAAGATTGCGGATCCGGGTGAACTGCTGGGGATTAATGACCGGGTACAGCTTGCCGATGCGGATCGCATTCTGCGGGAACGGAAGACGCGCGAGCTGATGCTTTCCGGCGTGACGATCGAGAAGCCGGAGACAGTGACGATCGATCTGGACGCGCAGGTGGGGATGGATACGATCATCGGACCCTTCGCGAGAATTCTGGGCAATTCGGTGATTGGCGAGGACTGCCGGATTGGCGCCTGCGCGATTCTGCATGACGCGGTGATTGGGAATGGCGCGGAGGTGTTCGCGTTCTCCATGGTTTCGGGTTCGAAGCTGGGCGTCAATGCGCATGTGGGGCCGTTCGGGCGGCTGCGAATGGGCGCGGAACTGGGCGACGAAGCGCACGTGGGAAATTTTGTGGAGCTGAAGAATACGCGGATGGGGGCGAAGTCGAAATCGATGCATCTGGCGTATCTGGGCGATTCGCAGATCGGGTCCGGCGTGAATATTGGGGCGGGAACGATCACCTGCAATTACGACGGCAGGAAGAAGCATAAGACCACGATTGGCGATGGGGCATTCGTGGGGAGCAATTCCACGCTGGTGGCACCGATTGAAGTGGAGGGCGGATCTTATATCGGGGCCGGGAGCGTGATTACGCATAAAGTGCCGGCGGGGTCGCTTGCGCTGGGCCGATCGCGGCAGGTGATTAAGGAGCGATGGAAGAAGCGGGAGAGCTGATTACAGTCTGTTGATCAGACTCGCGACGTAGCCCGCGCCGAAACCGTTATCGATATTGACAACCGTTACGTTGCTGGCGCAACTGTTCAGCATGCCGAGCAGCGCGGCGACTCCGTGGAAGCTGGCGCCGTAGCCTACGCTCGTGGGAACGGCGATCACAGGCGCGGAAACCAGGCCGCCGACGGCGCTGGGGAGCGCGCCTTCCATGCCCGCGCAGACGATGACCACGCGAGCCTGCTGGAGCCGTTCACTGTGGTGCATCAGGCGATGAATGCCGGCCACGCCGACGTCGTGGATGGCGTCCACTTCATTGCCCATGACTTCGGCGGTGATCTGCGCTTCTTCAGCCACGAAAATATCGCTGGTGCCGGCGCAGACGACGGCGATGCGTCCTTTGCCTGTTACGGTGCGGTTGCGCCAGAAGCGGATCGCGCCGGAGGCGGGAAAATGCTCGCCTTCCGGGAACGTTTCGAGCACAATGCGTGCGGCTTCGGGCGTGGTGCGGGTGATGAGAACGTTTTCCGAGCGGGCGAGCAACGCCCTGGCGATGGCGATGATCTGGTCCGGCGTTTTGCCCAGGCCGAAGACGACTTCGGGCATGCCATGGCGCAGCGCGCGGTGGTGATCGACTTTGGCGAAGCCGAGATCTTCGAACGGCAAGTGCCGCATGCGTTCCACGGCTTCGTCGATGCCGGTGGCGCCGGTACGAACGTTTTCGAGGAGCGCGCGAAGCTGTTCTTCACTCACGTTGCCAACATAGCAGGGACACGGCGATAAACTGGAATATTCCCGCCGCATGTTTCTGAAGCGTCTCAGGCTGACCCTCGAAATGATCCGGTTCGAGCACTCCGTGTTTGCGCTGCCGTTTGCGCTGACGGGCGCATTGCTGGCATTCCGGGAGAGCGGCTTCGATTCGCCGGGGAAAGGGCGGATCGTGCTCTGGATTGTGGTGGCGATGGTGGGGGCGCGGTCGGCGGCAATGGCGTTCAACCGGCTGGTGGATGCCGAGATCGACGGACGAAATCCGCGGACGAAAACGCGCCATATTCCGGCGGGGCTGCTTTCGAAGCAGTTCGGGTGGGGCTTCACGATCGTCTCCAGCCTGCTGTTTTTCTTCGCGGCCTGGGAACTGAATCCACTGTGCTTTCATCTGGCGCCGCTGGCGCTGGCGGTGGTGCTCTCGTATTCGTTTACCAAGCGGTTTACGCATTTTTCGCACGTGGTGCTGGGGTTTGCACTGGGAATTGCGCCGGCCGCGGCGTGGATTGCGGTGCGGGGCTCGCTCGATCCGAGTATTCTGTGGCTGACGGCGGCCGTGACCGCCTGGACCGCCGGGTTCGACGTGATTTATTCGTGCCAGGACTATGATTTCGATCGGGAGACGGAGCTGTTCAGCATTCCAAAAGTCTGTGGAATTGCTCGCGCGCTGCTGATCGCGCGGCTTCTGCACGTGGGGATGATCGCGTGTTTGCTGGCGCTGGTCTATCAGCTTCATCTGGGGCCGCTGGCGCTCGTGGGTGTGGCGGCGGTGATGGCGCTGCTGATTTACGAACACGGCCTTGTGAAGCCGACCGACCTTTCCCGCGTGAATGCGGCGTTTTTCACCATGAATGGCTGGGTCAGCGTGCTATTCTTCGTGTTTTGGGCAGCCGATATCTTTTTCATCCGCCGCCCGCTGTAAATTCCGCATGACCACCACTTTTGAAGACCGCCGTTTGCTGCCCATCCGCGAGAAGGTGGAGGCGGGCGAACGGCTGACATATGACGACGGCGTAACGCTGTTTCGCACGAGCGACGTACTGGCGCTCGGCCAGATGGCGAACGTGGTGCGCGAGCGGAAGCACGGCGATGTGACCTACTTCAATGTCAACCGGCACATCAACCCGACGGACGTTTGCGTGGCGAGCTGCCGGCTGTGCGCGTTCGGGAAGCAGAAGCGCGATCCGAAGTCTTACACGATGTCGCTTGAGCAGGTGTGGGAGACGGCGGGGCGCGGCTGGAAAGAAGCCATCACCGAATTCCACATTGTGGGCGGGCTGCATCCGGAGCTGAGCCTCGATTGGTTCTGCCAGATGCTGCGCGGGCTGAAGGAACGGTATCCGGAGATCCACCTGAAGGCGTTCACGATGGTGGAGATCGGATATTTCGCGCGGCGCGAGAAGATGAGCGTGCGGGACGTGCTGCTCAGGCTGCGCGACGCGGGCATGGATTCCATGCCGGGCGGCGGCGCCGAGGTTTTCAGCGAGCGCGTGCGGCGCATCATCTGCGATCACAAGCTCACGGGCGACGAATGGCTGGATACGGCGCGCACCGCGCATTCGCTGGGCGTCCATTCGAACTGCACGATGCTCTACGGGCATATCGAGAACGAAGAGGATCGCGTGGATCATCTGGTTCGCCTGCGGGCGCTGCAGGATGAGACAAACGGATTTGTCACGTTTATCCCGCTGGCGTTTCATCCCGATAATACGGCGCTTTCGCATGTGCCGAAGACCACGGGCTTCGACGATCTGAAGAACATCGCGATTGCGCGGCTGATGCTCGATAACATTCCGCACGTGAAGGCGTACTGGGTGATGCTGACGCCGGCGATTGCGCAGATCGCGCTGCGGTTTGGCGCGGACGATATCGACGGTACCGTGGTGGAAGAGAAGATTTACCACGATGCGGGATCGACCGTGGCGCAGTCGTTGCGGCGAACGGATCTGCTGCGGCTGATCCGGCTCGCGGGCAGGACGCCCGTGGAACGCGATACGCTGTACCGGCCGGTACAGCGGACGGAAACCGCGTTCACGGTTCTTGTCTAGCCGCGTAAACCTCGCTTCACCAGACGCGTAATCACCGGTTGAATGAACCGGAAAATATTCCTTGCTGTCTCCGCTGTCGTAATAGCGACTTATCCTGTATCGGCTCAGAGTCCCGCGTTTGAGGTTGCGACGATTCGTCCTTCGCAGGGCGACGTGCGCGGCTCCGTGCTGGGCGTGAATCCTGGCAGTCTGGAGATGCGCGGATACGATCTTTCGCGTTGTCTGCAGTGGGCGTACGAGATGCAGCCGGAGCAGATTGAGGGTGCGAAATGGCTGACGGACACTCGCTTCGACATTGTCGCGAAAGGAGATCCTCAGGCCGATGAAGCGCAGATGCGCCTGATGCTTCGCCGGCTGTTGACGGAACGCTTCGCGATGAAATTGCATCGCGAGACGCGTGTGATGCCGACGTACGAAATCATTCTTGCGAAAGATGGTCCGCGGCTGCATGATTCGAGCGAGAAGGATGCTTCGAAGCTGATTGTGTCGGCGCGGAAAGGCGATCCACAGTTCTCGAAGGATAAGACCGGGCTGATTGCGGAGGGCGCGACGATCGGAGACATTGCCGGGAAACTTTCCGAGCCGCTGGAGCGGCCGGTGGTGGATAAGACGGGCCTGACGGAACACTACGATCTTCGGATCGATACAACGGGTTACATATTGAACGGCGAGGGCGCGGATCCGCTGTCGCTGATCTTCACGGCGTTCGAGCGTCAACTCGGATTGAAGATTGTTGCGTGCAAAGACTCGGTGGAGTTTCTGGTGATTGACTCGATTAATCAGAGTCCGGATGAGAATTGAGCGCCACGCTGGCAAGACGAGCGGTGAGGAAGCGCCGTTCGGGCTCGTTGCGCGCGAGATCGAGAGCGCGGCGATAACGATCGGCCGCTTCGCTGCGCCGGCCGAGTTGTTCGAGGAGCCTGGCCTGGGCGGACGGCAGCAAATGATAGTTTTCGAGCTGCCCGGATTGTTCCAGTTGAGTGAGGCGCGCGAGACCGGCTTCGGGACCTTGCACCATCGCGATTGCGACCGCTTCGTTTAGCTGGACAACAGGTGAGGGAGCAACGCTCATCAGCCCGGCATAGAGTTGAGCGATGCGCCGCCAGTTCGTGTCCTGCGGGCGCGGCGCTGTGGCGTGGATCGACGCGATCTGCGCTTCGATGCCGTAGCGCGTGCTTCCGGCGCCCCGCCGCAATGCATCCGCCAGCAACGTGGCAGCTTCGTTGATAGCGAAACGATTCCACAGCTCGCGATTCTGGTTTTCGAGGAGCACGATGTCGCCCGCCGCATTGGTTCTGGTGTTGCGGCGGGAATCGTGGAAGAGCATGAGAGCGAGCAGCGCGGCGGCTTCGCCCTGTTGCGGCAGGAGCGCCGTCAGAACGCGGCCGAGGCGGATGGCTTCGGTGCAGAGGTCCTTCTTGAGAAGCGTTTCCCCGGCTGTAGCGGTATAGCCCGCGGTGAAGATCAGGTAGATCGCGACGAGAACGCTGTGGAGGCGGATGGGCAGTTCCTGTTCAGGTGGGACGGAATACGGGATTCCGGCTTCGAGGATTTTGCGTTTGACGCGCACAAGGCGCTGCGCCATGGTTTGCGGGGCAACCAGGAATGCGCGGGCGATTTCTTCGGTGGTCATTCCGCAGAGCGTGCGGAGCGTCAGGGCGATCTGCGCTTCGGGGGCGAGCGCGGGGTGGCAGCAGGTGAAGATCAGGCGCAGACGGTCGTCGGGAATGCTCTCGTCGGTTTCGGAGCCGGCGCCTTGTTCGGCGCTTTGTTCAACAACGCGCTGCAACTCGGGGAATTTTTCGCGAAAGGACGTGTCGCGGCGAAGGCGGTCGAGCGCTTTGTGCCGCGCGGCGCTCACAATCCATGCGCGTGGATTGGCCGGGATACCGGTCTCTCGCCACTGCGTCAGCGCGGCGGCGAAGGCTTCCTGCAATGTCTCTTCCGCGAGATCGAAATCGCGCAGCATGCCGATGAGCGTGGCCAGGATGCGGCCACGCTCATCGGTATAGATGCGTTCGAGATCTTCGGAAAACGTTGCCACGATCAGGCGGGGGAAGGTATGGACATGATGGGGCGGACCTCGATTGTGCCGGTCCGCGCCCCGGGAATGCGGGCGGCGATACCGGTTGCTTGATCGAGATTGCCGGCTTCGATGAGATAGTAGCCGGCCAGATGCTCGGCTGTTTCGGCGAAGGGGCCGTCTGTCAGCATGGTTTTGCCATTGCGGACGCGAACGGAAGTCGCGGTGCTGACGGGCTGCAGCGGATTGCCTCCTTTGTAATGGCCGGATGCAATGACACCGCGGGTGAAATCGCCGTATTCCTGCATCATGCTGGTGTCGCAGCCGCTTGCTGCGATGTCTGCCGGTGAGTTGTAGATCAAGAGAAGATATTGCATGGTTGGGTCTCCGCCGGATAGTCGAATGGGGGGGCGCGAAATCGACAGGGATGGATTTATTTTTTTGGCGCCGGCGGGGCGGGTGTCAGAATGCGGAGGCGCACGGGCTGAACGCCGGGGGTGACGGGCAGAATTTTACAGATCAGTTGCAGCGTGGAGGCGGCCGCGACAAGGCGGGTCAGGCGCCGCTGGCCGTCATTGCCGGTGAGCACGAGGACCTGCGGCGACGGGATGAAAATTTCGGTGATGCGCAGCAGATCGTCGCCGGCGCGCACCTGGACGACCAGTTCCTGATCTTCCTTCAGCGACTTCTGCATGCCCTGAAGCTGGCCGAGTATGACGGCGCCGACGTTGTCCGCGGGAGGCTGAGGCGCGGGGGCGGCGGGGGAGGGCGCGGGCTTCGCGGGCGAGCCCTGGACAGCGTCGAGTACACTGCTTTTTGCGGTGTCGAGTACCTGTCCGGTGAGTGCGCGGCCGATATCAGCGAGTGCCATGAGCCGATGCTAACACCTGGCGGTCAGTGCGCGGACGGTGTGGCTTCGGCGGACTTCTGAAGGTAAGCGGCGTTCAGCGTGCCTTTTGCCTTGGCGATTTCGAGCAGCGTGGGGTAGAACTGGACGAAGGTGTTTTCGACGGCGGCGTTGGCTCCGTGGCACTGATTGCAACTGGAGGTCGCCGGATTCGGCGCGCCGGCATCCTTCTTGCCGAACCCGAAAAAGGCCCATTTTAGCGGAAAGCGCTTTTCGTCTTTGACCTCGGCCTCGACGGCGCGGATGTCGCTCTGGAAGTGGCCGGCGTTATTGATGGAACCGTGTCCGGTGGCGTTGCGGACTTCGAGAACGAACATCGTTTTATCGGGCCAGTGGCCGGTTTGGACGAAGGCGCGATAGGAGGAAGGGTTGACGAAGACGTTGTCGAAGGCCGGGTTCTGGGTGTCGGCGGAGGCGGCGGGTCCGTAGGTCATGCCGAGGCCGGAGCTGAGATAGACCCACTCCCGGTAATTTTTCGGCAATTGCAGCGTGCCGTCGGCGTTGTACTGCGGACCGTCAGGGGCAGTTTGGGCGGCAAGCGCAAGGGCGGCGAGGATGAGAAGAGCGGCGTTTCGCATGGAGGAGCCTTTTGGCGCAGTTTAGCATTTTGTTATTCTGGAAATGGCCGCGAGCGGGAGTAATTCAGCGGTAGAATGCCAGCTTCCCAAGCTGGACGTCGCGGGTTCGATCCCCGTCTCCCGCTCCAAACGACTTCAGCGGCATTCTTCCTCAAAGGCTCCCAAAAACAAAAAAAGCCGGACGGGCGCGCAAACAATGTGCCTGCGCGTCCGTCCGGCAAGTAATTCGGCCTCAACCAGGCAGAACTAAGGCGTCACAGAGAATCCCGCCAGTTCCGTGTGTGTCGCATAAGTTCCGCTGATCAGAGCAAACGTCGTGGAAGTCACGGTTGTCGTACTCACCGTGAATGTCGCACTCGTACCGCCGGCGGGAACAGTAACGCTCGCAGGAACCGTGGCCGCTGCATTATTACTGCTTAATGCAATCACAATCCCTCCTGCGGGCGCGGGGGCGCTCAGAAGCACTGTGCCCGTCGAAGTAGTCCCGCCCTTTGCGCTGACCGGGTTAAGATCTATCTCGCCGAACAGGGGCACGACCGTGACAGACACCGTCTTCGTTACCCCGCTATAGACGGCGCTGATCGAAACGCTGGTGGAAGCGGCGGACACCGGATTAACCGTGATCGCGAATGTCGCAGTTGTGCTGCCTGCCGCTACGGTTACGCTGGCCGGAACCGTCAGCGCGACGTTGTTGCTCGACAGAGCGACCGCTATCCCGCCCGCCGGCGCGGCTGAAGACAGCGTCACCGTGCCCGTGGCGCCGATTCCGCTGATCGGATAAGTCGTGTTTACCGACAGGGCGGATAGCGCCACGCCGGCCGGGGGCGTGATCGTGAGGTTCTTCGTTTTCGTCACGCCTGCATAAGTGGCGCCGATCGTCGCACTGGTGGATGCGGTCACGGCCGTGGTCGTTACAGTGAACGTGGCTGTGGTACTACCAGCCGCCACAACCACATTAGCCGGCACAATGGCCGCCGCGTTATTGCTGGACAGGGTGACAGTCGCCCCCCCGGCCGGCGCGGCCCTGTTTAAAGTAACCGTGCCTGTTGACGGACTTCCCCCAGCCACGCTGGCCGGGCTGAGCGCGACCGATGAAAGAGCGGCCGGCGGAGTTATCGCGAGAGTCGCCGACTTCGTAACGCCGCTGTAAACGGCCTTTATCGTCGCGCTCGTCGCTGTAATCACGGACGTTGTGGATACCGTGAATGTCGCCGTGGAACTGCCCGGCGCAACAGTGACGCTGGCCGGAACGACAGCCGACGACTTGTTACTCGAAAGCGTTACCGTTGCGCCACCGGCCGGCGCGCCGCCGGTTAAAGTAATCGTCCCTGTGGAGGGACTTCCTCCGGCAACACTCGTGGGATCCAGCGTTACGCTCGACAACGCGACCGGTCCGGACGTAATGGTCAGCAGCGCCGTCTGTGTAACGCCGCTGTAGACCGCGCTGATCGTCGCGCTGACGTTAGCCGTTACCGCAGTGGTAGTCACGGCAAAAGTAGCGGTTGTAGCTCCCTCACTTACCGTCACGCTGGCGGGAACACTGGCGGACGCGCTATTGTCCGAAAGAGCAATCAGCGCGCCGCCCGCTGGCGCGGCGCTTGTCAGAGTAACAGTGCCGGTGGAAGAACTTCCCCCAGTTACGCTCGACGGGTTCAGGGTAACTCCCGAGAGCGCCGCTGGAAGCGTAATTGTCAGGAGCGAGGTTTTGGTTACCCCACCTGCCACGGCGCTGATCGTCGCCACCGTTGCGGTGGAGACTGGAGTGGTCGCCACAGTGAATGTCGCCGTGGTGGCGCCGGCGCTGACAGTGACGTTGGCAGGCAAGGTCGCGGACGGGCTACTGCTCGAAAGAGCAACCGCTGTGCCCCCGGCCGGGGCCGCGCCCGTCAGGGTGACCGTCCCCGTCGAAGAATTGCCCCCTACCACTGTAGCGGGATTCAACGAAATTCCCTGCAGCGCCGAACTGGGCAGCACGGTCAGCGCAGCAGTCTTTGTCACGCCGCTCAGGACGGCGCTGATTGTAGCGTTCACGACGCTGGCGACGGCCGTTGTCGTAACCGTGAATGTGCCCGTGAAGTTGCCAGCCGCGACTGTCACACTGGACGGCACAGACGCCGCACTCTGATTACTCGAAAGCGATACGGTTGTCCCTCCGGCCGGCGCCGCGCCGCTAAGCGTGACTGTACCCAGCGATGTTGTCCCGCCCGCGACGGACGTGGGATTGACTGACACTCCCGATAATCCGAACACTGGCGCCACCGTGAGAACCGCCGTTTTTGTTCCGCCGTTGTAGGAGGCGGTGATCGTGGCTGCCGTGGACGTGCTGACCGATGTTGTCGTCACATTGAATGTTGCGGTTGAACTCCCCCCATTGACAAAGACTGAGGTGTCCGGATGGGCGACTCCGCTGTTGCTCGACAGGTTGACCTGGATACCCTGATCCGGCGCAAGGCCATTCAAGGTCACTGTGCCTTGCGAGACATTGCCCCCGATTACACTGGTCGGCTGCAGAACTACGGATGACAATGCCAGCGCCGCTCCCGGTGTGACGGTGAGCGATGAACTGACGTTGACGCCGTTGTAAACGGCAAGGATGAGTCCCGATGTAGCGGTGCCGACCGCCAGGGAAGGAAGAGAGAATGTCGCGCTCGACTCACCCGCATTGACGACTACGCTGGCGGGCGGTACGGCGGCGGGATTGTCGCTGATCAGAGAAACCAAAGCTCCGCCGGCTGGCGCTGCATCGGTCAGCGTAACGGTCCCGGTGGTCGCGCTTCCGCCCGAAACGCTCGCCGGATTCAGCGTGAGGCCGGAGAGGGCCGCGGCCGGCATAATTGTCACCGGAACTGTTCTTGTAACTCCATTGTAAGTTGCCCTGATATTGGCTACGGTCGCCGAACTGACGGAGTGGGTCGCAATCGTGAACCCCGCGCTCAGGCTTCCAGGCAGGATTGTGACGGTGGGAGGAACGGCGGCGGCGGCGCTGTCGCTTGTGAGAGACACCACTATGTTGGAGCTTGCGACGCCGTTCAGGACCACGAGGCCCTGAGAGGGGCTCAGATTATTGACCGCCGCCGGATTCGCCGTCACATTGGAGAGCCCCACGCCGACCGCGGCTGAAAGAGATAACGTCACCGTGGAGTTTGCGGCCATCGGAACGCTGTCCTGCATCTGTCCTCCATAAGTAGGGCAGGCTGACAGAGAACAGGCTCCGGTCACGGGTATCACGCCCGCTTTATTTGTTTTCAGGACTACGCTCACTCCAGGCGTGTAGACGCCCGTCACGCCGGAGGCGTTGTAGCTGGCCCGGTTCAGGAGCAATGGCGCCATGTCGCGCATGTCCTTCAGCGTGTAGAGCGGAAGATTGATCAGTTTCTCGTATTTCTGGATTGTGGCGTCCAGAAGGTCAGTCATGATTGAATGCACGCCGTCGTAAGCGATGGAATTCGATGTATGAAAACTGAGCGGGTAAACTTCGTACGGCAGCAGCGAGTTCAGTAAGAGCAAGGTGCTTTCGTTATCGATGATCTGCGCATAAGTCTGATTTTGATTGAAGAAGGGCTGAGTGCCGTTCGGTCCGTAGTTGGCGTTGTATTCATCGGGCAGTGAGCCGTAGACGCCTGTCAGCGGGCTATCCACGTCCGTGAAGAGGTTGGTGATGCGCCGCGTAACCAACACTATCGACGGCACGATGCTCGTCGCGCCCGTGCCCGGGCTCGGAGGGTTGTCGACTGTGATGACGGAGGTGATTCCCTCCTGCGCGGCCGCCTGAAAGAATGCGAGATTATCCAGGCCGCCGTTCTGTGGGGTCACAAGGCCAGTGCTGTCGTAAGGGACCGACTGGCCGGCCATGAAGGCGGCGTTCATTTGTATATCGAACAGCGACTGCGCCAGCGTTTCGGGCACACACGCGCCCAATGGCGAAAGCGTATAGCAATCCTGAACCAGATGCGTGTAGGTATGGTTGATCCATCCAAACTCAGAAGCGAGAGATGTCATTGCCGGCGGAATGGTATCCGGAATGGGCGCGAAGCCTGGCGTACTTCCAATTCCGACCACGGCAAAAGTAGTCCGCAGGTAGGGTACCTGTGGATCCTGACGTTTCGTCGCCTGCCAGTTTGCCAGCGCCTGCATGTCAGCGGATGTCCCAACGATGTCCGGACAGCTCGGATCAATGGGGCATTGCGGCAGAGTCGGCGCATAGAGTCTGTTGCCCAGCAACAGGTCATCGTCCTGGGGGTTGAGGTAAATCTGCCTCTGCCCGAGGAACACCCCTTTGGTTACCCAGTTGATGACGCCGTAGCTGAACGCCAGTGAATGCAGCAGAGTTGGAAAGTTGTCCATTGTCAGCGACAAAGTCTCCTGCCCGGATGAATTCGTGTGAGTCACGCCCACAACGTTGTTGCCGACGGTCAGGAGAGGCGTGGTCGTCTCGCCCGCCGCCGCGGTTGTTTTGGCCTGGTACACCCAGATGCTTCCGCTGCCGGAGCCGGCCACGGGAACCGGGTTGGCGCTGTTGATGTAGGAAAAAACAGAAGCCCCCGCGGTCGAGAGGCGCACCTGCAGGGGGCTTGAGGCCGAGTAGCCGGCGCCTGACCCAACCGGCGTCAGACCCCATTTCGGATCCGGATAGGTGTAGTAAGTGACGACCCGGACGTGATACTGCGCCGTATAGTCACTGAGCGTCGTCCAGTCACCGGTCGATAGAAGGCTGATGCAATTCGGGTTGCAGACACCGAAAGTGCTGTCGGTGTAGATCAGCCCCTGATAAAGTCCCTGGCCGGTGGAAGGATCGGTCAGAGGCACGCTGGAAAGCCGGTTGCCATTGCCGTCCGGAGTCAGCGTGTCGAGCGGGATTGCCTGAAAAGGCACGCCCATCTGATTGAGAAAGGCCGTGATCGATTGGTAACTGAAGTCGTTTACATCGTCGCCGAGCACCAGAATCTTCATCTGAACCGATGGGATAACGGCAGCTCCGAGAGTAGTCAACTGGTTTATGGCCGGGGCCTTTATTTTGGGAGCGGTTATAGACGCAAGCGGTTTGGAATTCCCCGGCATTGTGAGCAGGGGAGCAGGAGGCTTTAGCTGGCTGCTTTCCCCACACAAAAGGGGCGCGAGTCCCAGCGCGAAACAGTAAATCAGCGTATTCCTGAGGTTCATCTTGTATCGATACCTTTCGAAAATCAAATATTTATGAAGAAGTAAGAAAGCAGGTGTTGAAATCAGTCGGGAAAAGTAAGTGGGGCCGGATGATATCCTGCGGCCGATTGTGAATCGGCTTCTGCGGTCAACCGCTGCCGGCCAGGCCGATTTACAATCGGCTGCAGATTGACAATCTGCCCATGCGGCGTATCAGGATGCGACTGGGATTCTCGCCGGACGGACAAGGCGTTCCCGCATCACGTAGCTGCGCGCGGCTTCGCCCAGAGCCATCGCGGGTTTCTCCACTCCGCGATAGAGCAACGCCGCGACGGCGACTGCCGCGGGCGGTACAAACCAGATCACCACGCCGGGCGGCGCTATCTTCTCAAGTCCGTAGATCATGGAGAGAAGCACAAGCAGATGGGAGAGGTACAGACTGTAGGAGATTCGTCCCAGAAACAGCAGGGCGGGACGTTCGAGGAATGCGCGCCCGCTCCTCGCTCCCACCAGGCACACCAAAAGCAGCGGGGCGCCCAGGTATGTGCCAATCACATTGACAACCAGTATTTCCAATACGGCGTGGCGGCGGGGCAGCCCATTTGCGGCAAGCAGAAGCAGCGCCAGTGCAGGAAGCAATCGTTTGATGCGGGTATCCTGCCGGCGATACCAAAACTGGGCCGCGTCCCGATGCAGCGCCAGCACGGCGCCGGCCGCAAACACGAAAAGGTACTGGAGCGAATCCAGAAACTGATTCCCCGGCAGCCGATGAAGGCCCCCGAGCGCAATTATGCTGAGGGCAAAGGATCCAGCCAGGACGTATCTCGCCCGGGCCCGCATCGCGATCCAGACGATTAACGGAAATATGAGAGAGTACCTCATCTCGTGTACCAGGGACCAGATCGGATTGTCTACGTGGTTGTAGTTCGCGCCACCCAGCATCAAAGCGTGGTCGACGAGCAAGCCCCGACTTACGGGATGCGTCCAGGAATCGTTGAACCAATCGCTCAGACCGGCGATTCCCCGCGCCTGGAAGGCGCTCGTGAGCGCGATTCCAATACTCACAACAATTACGTAGGGCGCGTAGATCCGGGCGATTCTTTTCACCGCGAAACCCATGTAGGTGAGAGGCGGTTTCCGCGTCAGCATGACTGTAAGAACAAACCCGCTCAGGACGAAAAAGACCATCACCGCCGCCTGACCGGCCCAGAGAAGACGCAGAGGCGTATAGATCAGCAGCGCGGATATCATGCCGGCGTCAGCCGCCTCCATTGGAGAAAACGTAAGCAGGCAATGGTGGAAAACGACGATGAGCGCCGCGATTCCTCGCAGGGCGTCGAGGTAGGCGTATCTGGAGGTGTTGATGGTCTTCGTCATTGTTAGTTGGTCCCCTGTCGCCCTGCCGGCGACAGCGGCCACTCCACAGCCGACAACAGCAGGATGAACAGGCTCATGAATGGGAAGTTATCGAGGTTGTTCTCGCTGAAAGAATAGATGGCGATGATCAGGCCCACATAGCGGACGGGGCGCGGGGCCATCCCGATGATGCGGCGCCACGCGAATACAAACAGGACCAGGCCAACGATGCCCTGCTCGAAAAGAATGCGCACGTATTCGTTGTGAGGCAGGATGCCGAATACCATCGTCGAGGAACCGACTCCGAATCCCAGAAGCTGCTGCTCGGCAGTCCCATCGGCATAAGCGCCAACGGTCCGGCGCCACTGCGCCAGCCGCCAAACGGCGGAAGTCGAGCCTTCTCCTGAGACGCGCTCCTGCCTGTAGAAATTAATGGAATCGCCATCGAGCGCCTGCCTGAGCTGTGAAGGAATCACGGCGAGCTGCGTCGTCATGCGTGTCTCGGGCAGCAGATTCTCTCCATTGGCGACGAGCAGCACACCAATCGAGCCGCAGGCCAGCAGGGTCGCCAGTGCCACGGCGCGGGCATGCGTGGACAGGCGGTCTTTCAGATGGATGGCAAGGCCGATAGCGTATGCGATGATGGCGCCGCTGGTTCCGGAGTACACCAGCATGCCCGCCACAATGGCATGAACCGCAATCCGGATGGACAGCGGATCGCGCTCTTCATCGACCAGAAATAACAGGAGAAACGGAATGAGCGAGAGATTGTTTGGATTCAGGAACAATCCCGAGTGCCGGCCCTCGCCGCTTCCCGGCCGGACGCCGTGTTCGAGGAGCACCGAGAGCACAAGTATCATGAGCACCGGAATGCCCACTAACCAGCGGGATTTCGAACGAAAAGCGACGGGCAGCCGCAGCAGACGGGACATCGCCATGACGGCAACCACCGAGCCATATTTGAAAATCGCCTCGCTGGACTGCAACTCATTGCCGGTGATGAAGTGCTCCAGCGGGATCAGCATCGCGGCGAGGCTCGCCACGACAACGCCATCCACCGCAACCCACAGCCGTTCGAGAACGGCCCATGCGAGCACGGCGAGAATAAGAACGCCTCCGATTGTGTTGAATTCCTTCTGATGGGTAACAGACCCGAACGCGAATAAAGACCAGTAGGCAATAAATCCTATGCCGATCCAATTCCAGAGGATTTCGCCTTCGGGCATGCGGAAAGAGGCTGCGAACGCCGCCGGGCGCCAGTTCGCGGGCCGGGCCGTGAACTGCGGGGCGCGGACAAGCGTGTTCTGTTGAAGTAGCGTCATATCGTGACTTGTGGAAGCGCCGCAACCCGTGGGCAACGCGAACTGATGGAATGGGATTCAGGCGCTGGAGTGACCCATGGTTGCGCCGGAGGAGCCTGAGGTTTTCGGCCAAGCTCCGCCCCTTTTTGGAATTTGTTTGCTTTTTGAAACTGCCGAAGCGTCAGACACAAATGCTTCGGGATGCAGCGCAAACGCGCTCCAAACCGCCTGAGCAGCGCTGGGTTGGTACTTCCCACATTAGCCGTCACTCCAGCTCGGAACAAGCTCGGAAACTTACGTTAACAGCGCGTCGCCGGGCGCTATTCAGCGTGTGAAGTTGATGAGCAGGGACTGTCTATTCTCTCGATTGCTGGGAGACTTACCAGACACTGACGGCGCATAGCTGAAATCGTGATCGATAGTACGGCGCGCAGTTTATTCGGCCCGCATTTTTGGATCGCGATAGACCACGCGGCCATCCACCACCGTCAGGAGCGCGTCGATGTCTTTGACCTCGTCCACGGGGCATTTGAGAATGTCATTCGAGATCACAACCAGGTCCGCCAGCTTGCCAGGCTCAATGGAGCCTTTGATTTTTTGGTTCTGAGCGAGAATCTGTAGAAGCTGTCATTCTACGCGGCTTTCTGAAGAAGCAGGAATTCGGTTTTGAGAGCGGCCATGCGCTGGGCCTTGAGAAGCAGGTAGCGAAGGTCTTTATATCCGCGACCGCGG
>CAZWTH010000319.1:0-11792 GCA_964636715.1 uncultured Solibacteraceae bacterium
GCCCGACCGACAGGCTGGCCAAACACGAGTTTGCGATCCGAGTCGCTCATTACCTGTAATGACGTTGGATCGGAACCAAAGGCTACTTACTGCAAAGTAATTGTTTTTGTAAAGCTACAATTCATTCACAGCTTCCGAAGCTCTGCCCCACAACTCAAAGAATTTCGGTCCACGTGGGCGAAGCCGAAAACGCGGCGTGAATCAGCCCCACATGCGAATACGTCTGCGGGAAGTTTCCCCACATACGCAGCGTGACCGGATCGTAGTCTTCCGAAAGCAGGCCCAGCGGCGAAAGCGCGCCGTGAATTTCGTCGAACATCTTTCGGGCTTCCCCGCGCCGCCCCGCGGCCGCCAGCGCTTCGATCAGCCAGAAGGTGCAGATCACGAATGCCACGCTCGGCTTGCCGAAGCCGTCATTGAGACTGTAGCGATGCAGCCATCCGTGGCTCGCCAGGTCCTTGTAAATTGCGTCGATGGTGCTGCCGATTCGCGGATCGCTGAGCGGCAGAAAGCGCAGCCGTACCATCTGGAGCAGCGAGGCGTCCAGGTCTTCGCCGCCGTAATGTCCGACGAAGCTTTTCTTCGGCTCGCACCACGAATTCCCCAGAATCTCCGCGTGGATGCGGTCCGCCGCTGTCCGGAACGTCACCGCATTCGCCGGATCGAGCTGCGCCGCGATCCCCGCCATGCGATCCGCCGCCGCCCAGCACATCAGGCTCGAAAACGTCTGCGCCTTCCATTCGGTGCGATATTCCCAGATGCCGGCGTCCGGCACGCCAGCGAGTGAAATCGCGCGCCTGGTCAAGCCCTCAATCAGCCGCAGCGCGGCCTGCGAGCGCCCGGCGCTCATGCGCTCGTCCAGAAAGATCGGCGCCAGCGCCAGCACCATTTCGCCGTAGATATCGTGCTGCGAGTGGAGCGCCGCCGCGTTGCCGAGGCGCACCGGCCCATCGCCGTTGAAGCCCGGCCAGTCTTCCAGAATCGATTCGTCGAGCTGACTGGACCCATCCACGCGATAGAGCGGCGCCAGATTCAGATCCGGCGCGCCGCCCGCAATATTCAGCAGGTATTGGACAAATTGCTCGCGTTCCTCGAACACGCCCAGCAGTCCGAAAGTGTTCAGCACGTAGTAGGAATCCCGGAGCCAGCAATAACGGTAATCCCACGTGCGGCCGCTGTTCGGCGATTCCGGAATGGAGGTCGTCATCGACGCGATGATGGCGCCCGTGTCCTCAAAGCAGTGCAGCTTCAGGGTCAGCGCCGAGCGGATGACTTCCTTCTGGAACAGCGGCGGAATTTCGCAGTGCTTCACCCAATCCTGCCAGTAGCGCGCTGTTTCACCCCAGAACCGTTCGCAGAGGGCGGTCAGCGGTTCCTCGATCGGCGCGCCCCAGCTCAGCACCATGTGCTGGCGTGTGGTCAGGGTGAATGGCTTGCCATCGAGATAGGAGAGCGGAATGTCCGAAGTCAGCCTCAGGTGACTGCCGAAGCCCTCAAACGTCAGGTGGTTCGATCCATGCACCACCATGGGCGAAGTTTTTGCCCACCCATGCTTCGGTTCGCACGCCACTATGATGCGCGGCGTGCCTTCGAGCGGCTCGATGATCCGGATGAGTTGCGCGGGACGGAACGCGCGGCCGTACTGGATGAAGCGCGGCGCGAAATCGATGATTCGAAACGACCCCGTCGGCGTCTCGAACGTGGTTTCGAGAATATTGGTGTGCGGCAGGTAGCGCTGCCGGCCGATTTCGCCGTTCGCCGGCATGACGCGAAACCGGCCGCCGTGCTCGCGGTCGAGCAACGTGGAAAAAACAGGATCGGAATCGAGACGCGGCAGGCAACACCAAACGATTTCGCCGCTATTGTGGATCAACGCCGAGTACTGGCAGTTCCCGATGACGCCCAGCGCCTCCAGGTCAATATTTCGGTTTTCCGGCACAGAGGCGGCCATTGCACGCGAAGTTCCGTTTTGCATTACGCCAGAGCGTTCTTACAATAGTCGACGAGACTCCGAATCTCGGCGACCTTATCCATCTCAGGCTTCAGGGGATAGATCCGCTCCACGATCGGAACGAATTTCATCTTTTCATTCCGGATCATGAGAAGAATGTCCTTGACGGGCGCCTGGCTCTCCGCGAAGGGAACGGTGTCATGCGTGTGCAGTGCGGTGAGACGGTCGCCCATTTCGCGCAGAAACGCGAGCGGGTCGGATCCCCAGTTGGCGCGCCCGGCCAGATCGGGGCAGACGCCGAAGTGGGGGGACATGGCGACGATCTTCCGCCAGCTATCGCCGGTGCCGATGTAATTCTCGTCGCGCCGCCCCGAGGTGGGATGAAAGCCGACGCGCATGCCGTATTTCGCAGCGGGGGCGATCAGGCGTTCCGCCTGCGGCAGCGTCGTCACCACGTTGATGGCTTCCACGCCGAGCGCCTGCGCCATCGGAAACACGCGATCCAGTTCGGCGTCGGTGTACGAAGCGTCCACCGGGATGTTGTAGGCATAGACGTGAATGCCGGCATCATCGAATCTCTTCTTCACGGCGCGGAGATCGTCGACGGAAGCGCCCAGCCGCCAGGCGCGCAATGCCTCTCGCTGATCCGGCGGCAGCCCGCCGCGGCCCACGGACATCATGCCGGGTTCGACGAATCTCGACTCCAGCTCCAGCGTGCCCAGCGGCACCTGCGGCAGCGCCGCGATGATGTCATCCAGCCTGAATTCACGGAAGCTGTAGGAGCCGATTCCGAGGCGCACGCCGTGAAAGACGGAAGGCAATTCCGGCGCGGCGCGTAGTCTGGAAGCAGCGGGAATCGCGGCGAGAGCCAGCTTGCCGAAATCTCGTCTGGTCGGGGGCATCAGTTGACAGAATACGATGAAATTCAGTGAAAGAAAACACAGCACAAATACTCGAAATCGCGGTTCTGCCGGGTGACGGCATTGGAGTGGAGGTAACGGACGCCGCCCTTGAGCTGCTGGCGGCTATCGAAGCCGCGTGCGGCGGCCCGAAACTGCGCTTCACGAAGTACGAAGCGGGCGCACAGTATTTCCTGCGGAGTGGCACTGCGCTCCCCGCCGAAACGATGGAGGCGTGCGGGAAGTCGGACGCCATGCTCTTCGGCGCGATGGGCTGGCCGGATGTCCGGCAGACCGATGGCACGGAGATTATGCCGCAGCTCGAGCTGCGCATGGAGTTCGAGCTTTACGCCGGTGTGAGGCCTATTCGCTGGTTCCCCGGACTGCCGCCTGTCCTGACGGACGAGCGCGCCCGCGAGATGGATTTTGTATTGATCCGCGAGCAGACCGAAGGCCTGTTCTATGCGCGCGGACGCGGACGGATCGAGAACGATTCCGAAGCGTACGACACCATGCAGATCACGCGCGCCGGTACATCGCGCGTGAGCGAATTCTCCTTCCGGCTCGCCGAGCGGCGCAAAGCGAGACGCAGCGCCCGCGGGCTCGCCTCGCGCGTGACGTGCGTGGATAAGGCGAACGTGTTTACGTCGATGGCCTTCTTCCGGAAAATTTTCGACGAAGTTGCGGCGCGCCATCCCGGTATTGAGCGAGATCACTGGTATGTAGACGCCATGGCGATGACTATGGTGAAAAAACCATGGGATCTTGACGTGATGGTGATGGAGAACATGTATGGCGATATCCTGTCCGATCTCGGCGCGGGGCTGATCGGCGGATTAGGGATGGCGCCTTCGGGCGATATCGGCGACCGGCACGGTCTTTTTCAGCCGGTGCACGGTTCGGCGCCGGACATTGCGGGTCAGGGAAAGGCGAACCCGTGCGCCATGTTCCTCTCGGCGGCCATGATGCTGGATTGGCTGGCCGACCGCTATCACGAACCGGCGCTCGAAGTCTGCGCGCGCGTCATCGAAAAAGCGATCGAGCTGGCGCTGACCAGCGGCGGCGTGAAGCCCATGGAATACGGGGGAGCTTCCGGTACGGCGGAGCTGACGAAGGCAGTGATTGACGCCATTCCAGCCGCCCGGAAGCAGATTCAGTAGCGAAGGTTAGTGATGCGCCCCGGCCAGAACCCACTCGATTCCGCCGACAATGCCGCGTGACGGCATGGCGACGGTGGGAATCTCTTCGTAAACCGTATTCGTCAGGTTCGTGAGTTGCAGAAAGGGGCGAACGCGCCCGGTGACGTAGCTGGCGGAGGCGTCCCACACCGCGTACGGATCGTGCGCGAACCGGTTCACCACGCCGAGCCGCGTGCGAGCGACGACATGGCCGCCGATGGCGCCGTTCCACTGCAGCACGGCGCTCTGCACTGGGTAATTGAATGCGTATTTACTCACAAGCGCCGCGGCGCTTGCGCTCACGCCATGCAGACCCGTGAACGCCACGCCGAAGTTCTGGCCGGCAATGGGCGTATAGTCGGCGGACGCTTCTACGCCCGTGAAATGCAGCTCATCGAAATTCGCCGCCTGCCAGACAGTAGATGAGGGTGGACGCACGTAATCGATTTCATTCGTGTCGCGGCGATGGAAGACGGTCAGGGCCGTATGCACTTTGCGGCCGAAGTAGCTATCAGCGCCACCTTCGAAGCTCACGGCGCTTTCGGGCTTCAGGTTCGGATTGCCGAGATCCGAGGGGTCGGAGTAGTAGAGTTCGGTGAATGAGGGAAGACGAAATGCGCGGCTGGCGGAGGCCCGCAGCTTGATACGTGAATTCAGCCAGACGGCCCCGCTGACGGACGGGCTGGTCGCGACGTTCCTCTTACCGTAGACTTCTTCGCGAACGCCGGCCGAGATGGAGTACCGCTTCGCAAAGCGCAGTTCGTACATAGCGTATGCGCTGCCGCGCGTGCGGCTGCGAATGCCGAGATTCGTGCTGCTGATGGATCCGGAGAGCCCTTCCACGCCGTAGCTGATGGTGGCGTGATGCGGCAGGTTGTCGTGGCGCCGCAGGCTGCCCTGCCAGTCGTCATCGAGATGGCGGTTCAAATAGCGCTCGGGCTGGTAACGAAACAGAACGAAGAGGTCGGTGTGACGCCGGTACGCGAAGTTGGCTTCGGTTTTGCTCCCGAGGTTCTGGTGCGCGGAGAGGAACCACGTTTTGATTCGCTCCCACGATGGATAGTTCCCATAGAACTCATACGCGCCGTAAGGCCGGTCGCTGTACGCCAGCAGCAGGCTGGTGGCTCCCAGCGCGGATTTCGCGGTGGTCAGAGATCCCAATGACAAATTGCGATAGTCGCGATCGAACGTGAAGCCTTTGGAAAAATCGCGCGCGCCGGAGAGCTCTTCGGAAAATCGCGGGCCGCCGAATGCGGCGACGACATGCTCTTCGTCCGTTCCGAAATTGCCCAATGCGGTGTAGAGGCGGACGTCCGGAGTTTCGAGCGGCTCCGTGCGCGCATTGACTACGCCGCCAATGGCATCCGAGCCATACAGCGTCGAACCCGAGCCCTTCAGAATTTCGGTCGACGTGAGCATTTCGAGCGGGATCGGCAAATCGAGATTGAAATGCCCTGTCTGCACGTCGCTGATCCGCATGCCGTTGAGCAGAGTCAGCGTCTGTCCGAATGTTGCGCCTCGAATGGAGAGGTCCGCCAGAAATCCGCCTGGCGTGCGTTGCTGCAGATCCATTGCGGCGTCGAGCTGCAGGAGATTGAACCAGGAATCGAACAGAGGCCGTTGGCTTTCGGGCAGCGGCAAAACGCCGACGTCCCGATCCGCATCGTCGAGCGGAGCCGGAGTCGCAACTCCCGTGACGATCATGCTTTGTTGTAGAGGGGCTGGAGGCGCCGCAGGTGCTGGCGCGGAAGGTGGCGTCTGTGCGCACACCAGGCCCGAGAGTACCAGGAAGGTCCAGGTTTTCATCGGATTTCTTACCGTACCATGAAACTTGCGGCCCGCATGCGACGTGGAGGTCTGGCTCGTATCGCTCGAGAATGAGGGCGAGAGCGCTCTTTCGGAAGACGAAGAGATTCGAGCCGCACGATTTCACTTCGAACAGGATCGTGTTCGCTGGATTCGCGCGCATTCGGCTTTGCGCCTGATCCTCGCAAAAATCCTGGGGGCTGCGCCGCGTGAGCTTCGCTTCAGCGTTGGATCGCATGGGAAGCCATCGCTCATGGATGGCGGCGGTATCGAGTTCAATCTTTCGCATGCCGGAAGCTGGGCTGCCGTCGCTGTGGCCCGCAACGTGCCAGTTGGCGTAGATATTGAGCGAATTCGGGAAAATGTGGATATGGCGACGCTGCTGCGGAGATTGGGAGAAAGCTCGATACCTGAGACAAGCGTAGACATGTATCGCGCCTGGACGCGCCGCGAAGCAACATCGAAAGCCGCCGGCGGCGCGTTGTTCGATCGCTGGGATCATGATTTCGGCGTTTGCGACCTGGATGCGCCGGCCGGCTACTGTGGTTCGGTGGCTCTAATCGGGTATGAACCCAATGTACGGGTCCGTGAGTTTTTCGGTACCGTCAGTACTTGAGAATTAGCTCGATTTCGTTTACAAACATTTTTGAAACCAATATCTACCGTGGACCACTCAATATTTACAAGGGTGTACTGTACAGCGGAAACATTCCGTGGTAAAAATGGGGTGAAGCTGAAGAACACCGACTAGCGTACTGCTTTTTTGTGCTCCCCGCCAGCCTCTGGATTCCGCATTACAAGTAAATGTGTGTGACTGGGCACCCGTCCTTCTCCAGCGCCGGAAGTAGTGAATCTGAACCAGGAGTTTCGATCCTTCATGGACTCCGATCGTAAATACAGACAGCACGGCTACAACGACAACGATCATCACTCAAACGGCCACGGAAACGGCAATGGCAACGGCCAGCGCCCGAAACCTTCAGGTCCGCGCCCTCCCATCGATATTACGGGTCCGCGTCTTCCGCGCCTCGTGCAGTCGGTTGCGGCGTCCCGATGTTTCAATTGCGCCGCAACGCTGCCGCCCGGCACGGATTTCACCGGAGCGTGCCCGAAATGCAATGCGGCGCTTCACTGCTGCAAGCAGTGCGTGCATTTTGAATCGTCCACGCGTTTTCAGTGCCTGAAGCCGATCCCGGTGCGTATCGCGGTGAAGGATCAGGCAAATGAATGCTCGCTGTTTTCGCCGCGGGTGACCGTCGCGCGGGACGTTTCGGCGCAGCAAAATGGCGGCCGCGCGGCGATTCCAGGCGTGAATACTCCGGCGCCGCGCAATGCGATGGACGCGCGCGATGCGTTCGATCGTCTGTTCAGGAAATAGCTTCCGCTCGGGGCGTTTTGTCCGAAGCATTTCGGGAACTCCGCGCCGGCCGGAAGGCCGGCTTGCAGAGCCGAGGCTCTGCCCCACGGGCCGGCAGAGAAGAAATCAAAGTCCACGATACAACTTCAGGCGTTCCCGCAGCAGCGACGTTACGGCGCGGTGACACTTCAGGCAGAGCGTGCGCATGTTCGCGAGATCGCACTGTCCGCCACCCTCCGCTACTGGAATGATGTGGTCGGCGTCCCAGAGCGATTTCCTGCTTTTTTCCGATAGTCCCCAGTCTTTGAGAAATTTTTTCCGAGCCGCGTAGTCGAGGCGGCGGAGATCTTTTCTCAATTGAATGGTATTGACTCCGCAGCCCGCGCAGATCCCTTTGTCGCGCTCGAAAACCCGCTCACGCAGATAGCCGGGGTCCGTTCGCAACTTCCATTCGTGAACGCAGGCATCGGAGCAGAAGGTTCGGCGGCGAGGGGGCGTTTCGGCGTGACACCAGCGGCAGAGTGTGCGGCCTGACGGTATCCAGCCGCCTGCTTTTTTGCGGGCCAGTTTTGTTCCGGGTCCGGTCATCGTACTTTCATCTGACCGAGTCCGAAAGTGGATTGCCGCACCTGATTATTGCGATCGACGAGCGCGGTTGCGGAGAAACCGGATGCCATCGGGGTTCCGAAGCGCAGATCCATCAGCTCGACGCGGGAACCGCCAGTATTGCCTTTTTCCGGGTCGATATCCGGCTGAATAATCCAAAGCGGATACTGCACGAATTCGAGCAGCATCTGGAACGGATAGGTCTGCATGGCCGCATACATCGCCGGCGTGCGGGCCGGTTTGTAATAGAGCGCGGCGTCTTCGGGATGAAAGCTGGTACGGAGATCGACCGGCATATCGGCGTAGCCAAAGCTCATTTCGGCGACGCCGCGCCAGACGAGTGGATTCGCGCTGGGAAATGCGGCGGCGCGGCGGGGCGCGAGCTTCTTATAGAGCCGGTCGGCCACCATATTCACGGCGCGCGCGTGGAAAACGCTGCGGGAGTAATCGTAGCCGGTCAGCAGCAGCAAAGCCGCGACGGCCCACCCGGCCTTGCCGCGGTTGGGATTTCTCTCACCGATCTCCGAACCCACGAGCCGTGAAAACCAGGGCGCAACGACGCCGAGCAGCAGGATGCCCCAGATCGTGAGGTCGACGACCGGTGTGAGATCGAGATGCGACCAATGTCCGGAAAAAGGCAGCAGCAGCCGGACGCCGTAGGCGTTCGTCAGATCGAGCAGCAGATGCGAGGCGACGCCGGCAAGGGCGATCCAGAAAGCCGCGAGCCACCTGACCTTCTCTTTGCGGGCGAACAACGCGACGGCCGCCACGCAGAGCAACGCCATGAAAGGCGCGCCCGCGAGCGAATGCGTGATGTTGCGGTGCCAGTGCAGCCAGGTGGGGCGTCCCCAGAACCAGCCGACCACATCGGCATCGGGGGCGTTGGCGGCCAGCACCAGGATGGCAGTGCCGTACGGCGTGGCGCGTTTCAGTCCGGAGCGGGCAAGGAAAAGACCCACGAGAGAGTGCGTGAGGTTATCCAAATTGTGAGATTAGCGCGAGAGCGGCCTTCATCGCACAAAATAATAGCTTGGCGGCGGGAATTCTCATCCAGATCAACCGGTCTCGCGGCGGCCTGCCGAAACGTGGAATCGTGGGACCGGTAATGCTGACCGAAACTTCGATCGAAGGCGACCGCTGCCGTAACACGAGGGTGCATGGCGGCCCGCTGCAGGCGGTGCTGATGCTTTCGGCTGAGGTGACCGACGCGCTCGCGGCCCAGGGTTACCCGGTTTTTTATGGAGCGCTGGGAGAAAATCTCACGGTATCCGGACTCGATCCACACGGCTGGCGGCCGGGACAGCGCTATCGGGTGGGTCAGGATGCGCTGATTGAGCTGACGAAGCGGCGAACGCCGTGCTTCAATCTGGATGTCTACGGACCTGAGATCAAGGCTGAGATCTTCGACGCCCGATGCCAGGCGAAAGACGCCACCTCGCCCCTTTGGGGTCACAGCGGGTTCTACGCCCGCATTATCCGGCCGGGTCTGATACAGGCCGGCGACGAAATTATTCTCGAATCGGACGTCGGATAATCGGAACGTGGCGCCGGACCCCTCCGCCTCCCATCTTCTCGAGGAGATTGAATTCCGTGATACGCAACGCGCGACCTCCGCGCTCGCCGCGCTCGAACGGCTTCCGCCGGGAGTGCTTCGCGTGGTGCAGGCGCTGCTGCATTCGCTGCCGAATCGCGATGACGCCGTTCACTATCTGAAGCGCCTGATCACGGAAGCGCCGGAGGCCGCGCGGGCTATCACCGGGAACACGGCCGCGCTGCGCTATGCGATGCACGTCTTCTCCTGGAGCCGGTTTCTTTCGGAATCCATCGTCAATCATCCGGAATGGTTGATGGAAATCGCCCGCGCCCATGATCTGCATCGCGGCTTCCTCGCGGAGGATTATGAGGCCGCGCTCGAGCGCGCGCTCGGTGGCGCGGCGCCACGGCCGGTGGACCTGGCGATGTTCCGGCGGCGGCAACTGCTGCGCATCGTGCTGCGCGACGTAATGCGCTACGCCGACCTGTCGGAGACGGCCGAGGATCTTTCGAATCTGGCGGACGCTATCCTGAACGTCACCTGGCGCGCGGTTCGGCGTGAGCTTACCCGAGAGCGGGGAACGCCGGGAACGCCGCTTCATGCGAACGGAAAAGCTCCGGAGTTCTCAGTGATCGCGCTCGGCAAGCTGGGCGGCCGCGAGCTGAATTACAGTTCCGATATCGATCTGATGTTTGTGCATGCGGGCGGCGGGCAGACGGACGGCGGCCAGCCGTTGACATCCGCGGAATTTTTTAAAATCGCAGCGGGGCGGATGACGGAGCTGCTCTCCACGTATTCGCCGGAAGGCCTTTGCTATCGCGTGGATCTTCGTCTGCGCCCCGATGGACGGCTTGGCGAAATCAGCCAGTCGCTCGAAAGCATGCGGCAATATTATGCGGCCCGGGCGCGCGCCTGGGAGCTGCAGATGCTGATCAAGGCGCGAGTGGCGGCGGGCGATCCGCGTCCCGGCGCCGAGTTGCTCGAATTCGTGGAACCGCTGATTTACCAGACCACCACGGATTTCCGCACCGTGGAAGCTGTTTCCGAGACGCGGGCGCGCATTCACGAAAAGCAATCGAAAACGGCGCGAGCGCGGTTGGAGAACGCGAGAGTCCGCCAGGCCAGGCCGCCGGCGGAAGAAGCGCTGGACGTGAAGCTGGCGAAAGGCGGCATCCGCGATATCGAATTTCTGGTGCAGTGCCTGCAGCGCCTGCACGGGGGGCGTGAAGCCTGGGTCCGTCACGGGGGCACGCTGCTTGCGCTGTCGCGGCTGCGCGATAAGGATCTGCTCTCTCCCGCCGAATATTCGCGTCTCGCGAACGCGTATCAGTTCCTGCGGCACGTCGAACACCGGCTGCAGTTCGATGAAGACCGGCAGACCCATACGCTGCCGCTCGACCGGGACGAAATCGATCTTCTGGCGCGGAAGATGCCGCCAGGCATGCCGGGTCTGCCGTCGGCCGGCGCGCTGCAGCGAGAGCTCGATCACCACTTCACGAATGTTCAGGATCTGTACGACCGCGTAATCCATTCGCATCGCCCGGAGACATATTCGGCTTTCTATGAGCACGCCGAGCCGCAGCTTTCCATACACTTTCACGAAGACGCGCCCGCGCGCGCGGAATTTCCCAGCGTCAACCTGAGCCGGTTTCTGGAGCAGCGCGCGCCGTCGTTCCGGCAATGGATCGCGTCCGCGGGCATTGTGCGAAGCCAGGACAGCTTCGAATCGTTCCTCGAAAAAGTAGTCGCCAATCCGGAGTGGCTGGCGCTCGTCGAATCGAATGAGGACGTCGCGAAATGCGTGATCGATCTGTTCGAACATAGCCAGTATTTCGCGGATCAGCTCGTGCGCCATCCGGCGCTGCTTCAGGAAATTGAGGCGGCCTGCGGCGCGCACCAGGGGCGTACTGGCTTTTCGGCGCCGCGCGATGCGAACCTGCGGCGCTATTTCCGCCAGCAGATGATCCGCATTCAGGCGGACAGCGTTTATCACGCTACGTCCGTATTCCGCACGCTGCAGAGAACATCCGATCTGGCCGATTCGATTGTGGCGGCCGCGTACGACATCGCCCTTGAAGACGCGCTCGCCACCGCGCCGCCGGTCAACGCGCTGTACAAGCCCGCGAAGCAGATGACGGTGATCGCATTGGGACGGCTGGGCATGCGCGAATTCGATCTGGCGTCGGACGCCGATCTGAACTTTGTGATTCCCGATGAGGACGCTTCGGAAACGCTGTTCTGGACGGCCGTGGCGGAGCGGATCATCTCCGTCATCAGCTCATACACCGGCGATGGCGTGGTGTTCACGATCGATACGCGGCTGCGGCCGAACGGGCGGGAGGGCGCTCTCGTCCAGACTCAGGGCGCTTATCGGAAGTACTTCGCGCAGAAAGCGCAGGCCTGGGAAGGCCTCTCTTACATGAAGGCGCGGACAATCGCGGGCGACATCGGCAAGGGCACC
>CAZWTH010000320.1:0-5032 GCA_964636715.1 uncultured Solibacteraceae bacterium
GGCCCTTCGTTTCGATCATTCCAATCGCCTGGTTTTCCATGTGTTTTCTCTCCTGCGCTCTCGCCTACCGCAGCATCCCGTCATTCAGCCCGTCGCTCGGACGCGGAATCACATGCGACGAAACAAACTCACCCACGCGCCGCGCGGCCGCCGCGCCGGCGTCCACCGCCGACCGCACGCTGCCCACGTCGCCGCGCACAATCGACGTCACAAAGCCGCCGCCGATCTCCACCTGCTTGACGATCTTCACGTTCGCGGCCTTCGCCATCGCGTCGCTGGCTTCGATCAGACCCACCAGTCCGCGAGTTTCGATGAAGCCCACAGCGCCGGCCTTGTCGTTCTCGCCCGCCGGGCTCGGTTCCTTCTTGAGCGGAGGCGCGAACGCCGTCAGATCTTCATGCGGACGAGGGATCACCTGAATCACGGATACATCGCCGATCCGCTTCGCCGCCGCGGAACCCGCGTCAATCGACGCCCGGACCGCCGCCACATCGCCTTCCACAAAAGCCGTCACCAGGCCGCTGCCGACCTTTTCCCAGCCCGTAAGCACGACGTTCGCCGCCTTCAACATGGCATCGGTCGCTTCCGCCAGCGCCACAAAGCCCTTGGTCTCGATCATTCCTAACGCTTGCTTCATAATGTTTCGCTCTCTCTCCCTACTTGAAAAGCTCGATTTCCTTCGCCATGCTCAGACCGCACGCATTCGCTTCATCCGTATCCATATGAACGTTCAGAAGCACCGTCGGATCAATCCGGACATGCACTTTCTCGAACGTCACCGCGGCGGGACCGCCCACCCGCAGCTTCATCAGATCTCCCTGCTTCACTCCGTAAAATTCCGCGTCTTCCGGATTCATGTGGACATGAATCGCCGCGCGAATGATGCCGCGCTTGAGCTGAATCATGCCCTTCGGCCCCATCACCCAGGCGCCCGGCGTATCGACAATATTTCCCGAAAGCCGTACCGGCACGTTGTCGAGCCCAAGGCTGATCGCATCCGTGTACGCCAGCTCGATTTGCGATTCCGGGCGCAGCGGGCCCAGTATTCGCAGATTCGAAATCACGCGGCTGCGCGGCCCGATCAGCGTCACCATTTCGTTCGCCGCAAAATTGCCCGGCTGATAAAGCGGACGATATTCCGTCAACTCATAGCCTTTGCCGAACAGCGCATCGATATCCGCACGGCAGAGATGCATGTGCCGCGCCGATGCATCCACCCGGAGCGGGGGACCGGAGCGGCGTTTCCCGCCCGCGCCCGTCACCAGGCGCCGCGTCACTACATCGCGAACAACACTTTCGACTGCTTCGCGTGAAATCATCCTGCCACCACTTCAGCGGACGCGCGCGCCACAATGCGCTCCTCATCCGCCGGAACAATATAAATCGGAACTTTGGAATTCCCGGCCGAAATTTTCGCCTCGCCGCGCGCGGCGGCACTCTTCGCTGAGTCGAGCTCGATTCCGATGAACCCCAAACCCTTGCAGACCGCTTCGCGAGTCGAGGCGCCGTTCTCGCCGATGCCGCCCGAGAACGTCACCACGTCCACGCCGCCCAGTTCCACCAGAAACGCGCCGATGTAATTCCGGATCGCCTTCACGAAGACGTCCATCGCCACCTGGCAGCGCTGATCGCCCTTCGCGATGCCCGCTTCGATGTCGCGCATGTCGCCGGAAGTGCCGCTCATCCCGGCGAGTCCCGATTTGGACGCCAGGATTTTCGCCATCTCGTCCACACCAAGATTCAGGCGCTTCATGGCAAAGAGAACGGCATAGCCGTCTACGTCGCCGGTGCGATTGTTGTGCGGAATTCCGGACTGAGGTGAGATCCCAAAGCTGCAATCGAGCGCTATACCGTTGCGAATGGCGGCCAGACTGGAGCTTCCGCCGAGGTGAATCGAAATGTGGCGGATATCCTTCCGCCCAACGAGCTCCTGCGCGCGCTCGCTGGCGGCGCGATGGCTCGCTCCATGGAAACCGTAGCGGCGAATTCCCAGCTTGTCTTTCCAGTCGTAGGGAACGGAATAAGTAAGGGTGCCTTCCGGAACTTCGCCGAAGAAAGCAGTTTCAAACAGGGCGACAAGCGGAACGCTCGGAACCTGATTTTGGAAAGCCCGCATCGCCGCAATATAGGGTGGATTATGCGCCGGCGCGAGGAACGTGTACTCCTCCATCGCCTCCAGAACCTTGTCGTCTACCCGCACCGCGCCCGTCACCGGACCCGCGTGCACAGCCTTGAATCCAATCGCGCTCAGCTCATCCAGGCTAATCGGCAATTCACTGAGGCACTGCGCAATCGCGGCCTCGTAATTCGGACAACTTCCCGCCTGGCCAATCCTCTCCACCAGCCCCTTTACCATCACTTTTCCCGACTCCATGTCATAGAGCCGGTACTTCAGAGAGGTCGTGCCAATATTGACGACGAGAATCTTCATTGCACGTAATTGACTATCCTACGCCATTTTATATATACTTTCAATCAGAGTCAATCAGAATCGTTCAAAATGACCCTCGAGCGAATTGCCGAACTCGGGATTGTGGGTGCCGGTGGCGCCGGTTTTCCAACATCCGTCAAACTAAACACAAAAGTCCCTCAGCTCCTGGTGAACGGGGCCGAGTGCGAACCGCTTCTCCATAAAGACAAAGAACTTCTGCTCCACCACGCGGACGACATGCTCAAGGGCATTCGGGCTTCGATGGAACTCGCCGGTTGCGGCGAAGCGGTCATCGGGATCAAGAACAAGTACCACGGCGTGATGGACGCGCTCCAGCCGAAACTCCCGGCGGACATGCGGATTTTCCCGCTATCGGACTCCTACCCTGCGGGCGACGAGTTTGTGATGGTGAATGACATCACGAAACGCGTCATTCCGCCAGGCGGCTTGCCGAAGGACGTTGGCGCGGTCGTCATGAACGTGGAAACGCTCATGAACATCGGCATCGATAAGCCGGTGACCCACAAGTACCTCACGGTGGCCGGAGCGGTCGCGGATCCGATCACGGTTTCGGTCCCGGTCGGCATTACGATCGGCGAAGTGATCGAAGCCGCGGGCGGCGCGACTGTCCCGGATTTCGGTGTGCTGCTCGGCGGCGCCATGATGGGCAATCTCGCGCAGAGCCTCGATCAGCCAGTGACGAAAACGCTGGGCGGCATCATCGTGTTGCCTGCCGATCACTCGCTCATCAAGCGCTACCGGATGCCGTGGGCCGAAATTCATCAGATCGGCAAATCCGCCTGCGATCAGTGCCGCTTCTGCACCGATCTTTGCCCGCGCTATCTGCTTGGCCACCCGATTGAACCGCACGCCGCCATGCGCGCGCTGATGTTCGGGAAATCGAACGAACAACTCACGGCGGCGACGCTCTACTGCTGCGAGTGCAATCTCTGCTCGCTCTTCTCCTGCCCGGAAGATCTCGATCCGAAAAATGTCTGCGTGCAGGGCAAGCCCGCCGCGCGCGAACAGGGCCTCAAGTTCAAAGGCGATCCGAACGACATCGAAGTCCATCCGATGAAAGACTATCGCCGTATTTCGACGAAGCGCCTCATCCTGAAGCTTGGCCTCGATAATTACCGCAACGTCGGCCCGCTGACGAAGCACGAATTCCACCCGAAAAAAGTGGTGTTGCCGCTGAAGCAGCACACGGGCGCGCCGGCGGTGGCGCAGGTGAAAGTGGGCGATAAGGTCAAGGCCGGCGATCTGATCGCCAAACCCGCGGAAAAAGCCCTCGGCGCGCGCATTCACGCGAGCATCGATGGCACGGTGACCGACGTGAGCAGCTCCGTGACCATCACGGCATAGGAAGAAACCAATGGAAGAACTCGATTCAATCGGACTGGTGGAGCTTTCGAGCGTCGCCCGCGGCTACACGGTGGAAGACGCCATGATCAAGGCCGCCAACGTGAAGATCATCATGGCGCGCACCATCTGCTCCGGCAAATTTCTGGTGGCTGTGGCGGGCAGTTCGGACGCGGTGAGCGCTTCGCTCGAGGCCGCCAATACGGCCGGGCGCGGAGCCATCATCGAGAAGCGCCACATTACCCGCGTGCATCCATCGATCTTCCCCGCCATCATGGGCAACGTCGCGCTCGATCCCGCGGCGGCCGACGCCCTCGGCATCATCGAAACGTTTTCCGCATCGAGCATCATCGACGTAGCAGACGCGGCCGTGAAAGCCGCGAACGTCACCTTGTTCCGCGTGCACCTCGCCATGGCGCTCGGCGGCAAGGGATTCGTTCTCATGACCGGCGACAACGCCAGCGTGGAAGCGGCTGTCGACGCCGGGTCGGACGTTGCCGGTGAAGACGGCATTCTGGTCGATCGCCAGGTGATCGCCCGCCCCGCCAAGGAACTCTTCAAAGAATTCGTCTAGAATTGAGGCGTGCCAATCCACGCCTACCCCATCGTTCAGGACGTCCCTGGCTTCGTTGACTTTCTGAAGAACGTCTTCGGCCCCTCGCACACAATCGCAAGCAAAGAACTCCACGTCGGTTCCGCCGGTGGCTATCACGGCGAAGTCCAGATCGGCGATTCGCTGCTCATGATGGGCGGCGGCGCTCCCAATCTTTCCTGGAAAGGCCAACCCGCGCCCATGGCATTTCATATCTATGTGCCGGATGTCGACGCCGCCTACGCCCGCGCCACCGCCGCCAAGGCAAAATCGCTCCAGCCTCCGAAAGATCGTGAATGGGGCGAGCGCACCGCCGACGTCAAAGATCCATTCGGCAACAACTGGTACATCGCCACCTTCAAAGGCGCCACATACCACTCCGAAGGGGCGCCCACGATCCAGCCTTATCTCCAGCCCCTCAAAGCCGCCCCGCTGATCGATTTCATTATCAAAGCATTCGACGCAACCGAAACCGGCCGCACGGAGGAAAACGGCTCCATCCTCCACACCACCATCAAAATCGCCGATGGCGCCATCGAACTCACGGACGCCACGGACGAATACCCACCCATGCCCGGGACGTTCTATCTCTACGTGCCGGACGTTGACGCCTCATATAAAAAAGCTCTCGAAGCGGGCGGAACGAG
>CAZWTH010000321.1:0-9497 GCA_964636715.1 uncultured Solibacteraceae bacterium
GAGAGCGTCTCGGCGGGTGCGTCCGGCGTCGGAATGAGGTCGGGCCGCAGAGGTTCCGCTTCGGCAATTGCCTCCACGACGGGCCCATCCTCGGGAGCGGCTCCCAGAATTGGAGAAGAAGTCACCCACGTAAATCCCGCCAGATGGTGATCCATCGGAATGGCCGGTTCTACATTCTCCGGTTCGGCGGCCGCGGGTTCATCGGCATCCGCGGGTTCATCGACGTCCGATGGAGAGGCGCCACCAGCACTGTATTTCGCCAGCGACTCGCCCGGCAGCACCAGCCGCTCGTACGGCTGCGATTCGGCTTCCGGCCGTGCTTCGACAACCGGGGTGGATTCTTCCGCCTCCTGTTCAGCCTCTTCCGCTTGCGCTTCCGCGGGCGCACTCTGTCGCTCCGCGCCCGGAGTGAAATATTTCGATTCGGGAATTCCTCCGCTGCCGCGTCCACCCCGCCGGCGTCCGCGTCTGCCGCGGCGGCCGTGCTCGCGGCGGCCATCCTGTTCGGAGCGTCCTTCGCGCGGCGTTTGACCGTCCCCGGAAGGCGCTGCCTCAGATGCTTCCACCGAAGCCGGCGCCGCCATCGCGCGCGTTTCACTCGGCAGCGAGGCGCCTCCGCTCTTTTCGAGCTTCAGGACCTTGTCTTCAGCCGTGCTGACGACGGCGTCATACTCGTCCGTATCTTCAAAAAAGTCGGAAACGTAGAGGAACGCGTCCCGCTCGAGGCCGATATCCACGAAGGCGGACTGCATGCCCGGAAGCACGCGCGTTACCCGTCCTTTGTGAATACTGCCTGCGAGGGAATATTCTTTTTCACGCTCATGGAAGACTTCCACGAGCTGATCGTCTTCGAGAATCGCAACCCGCGTCTCATGACGCCCGGAAGCGACTATTAACTCCTTCGACATCCTTCTTCTCCCGCGGGCTCCTGCCCATGCCCGGGAGATTCCGGTCCGATCTTCGACGTTTCGCGCCCCGCGTAAGGGTCGCCAGCCGCCCCCACCTGCACTTGCCGGGCGGCGCCCGGCGACAAAATCAAAAAACTCACGCTGCCGGAGGGTGGAGAATCCGTTGGCAACTCATGCCCGGCACGCTCAACACCCGCATCGGCTCAGGGAACCCATCTTCGCTTCGGACCACCGGCCGCTACTGCGCGGCGAGCGGAAGACCTGAAGTACCTCTGCTTTGGGTAACTCAGGCCGCTCCGGAAAGTCTCCCTTTTCTACTCAGGATCCCGACTACCTGTCTTAAATTTCTCTTTACTGCTCAATACCGGCAAAAAACTCTGTAGCGAACTCCGGAAGTACTCCTCACGTCCGCCTTAATTCACAAATCTTCTGACCCGCACACTATTGACCAGGCCGAGCATCAGAAACGTGGACCATACGCTCGACCCGCCGTAACTCATCAGCGGTAACGGAATACCGGTTACGGGCATTCGCCCGATCACCATCCCGACATTAACCAGTATATGAAATAACAGCAGGGCTGCAACCCCCATACAGATATACATACCAGCCCGGTCCGGCGCAGTCTGTCCGTTTTGGACCACTTGCATCAGCAAAATGAAATAAAGCGCCAGCGCCGCCATGACGCCGATGAAGCCGTGTTCCTCGGCAAAAGCCGAGAAAATGAAGTCCGTATGAGGTACGGGCAGGAACCGGAGCTGGGTCTGGCTGCCCTTGGTAATCCCTTTTCCCCACGTTCCGCCCGATCCGACGGCGATTTTCGATTGAATGAGCTGATATCCGGTTCCCTGCGGGTCGCGATCCGGGTCGAGGAAGCTGGCCACCCGGGCCTTCTGGTAGGGCTGCAGGTGGGTGTAGCCGAGCGGGATCACGACGAGCGCCACCACCGCGATCGCCGCCCAATATTTCCAGCGCAGGCCGGCCAGCAGAACCCCCACCGCCAGGATCGGAAGATACGTCAGCGCCGTTCCCAGGTCCGGTTCCTTGGCGATCAGTGCCATGGGAACCACGATCATGCCTGCCAGCTTCAGGAAATCGCGCATTTCCAGAACGTCGCCGCGGACGTCAATCAGAAACCGGGCCACCAGCAGCACGATCACGAATTTGGCGAATTCCGAAACCTGGAGGTGAATGCCGGCCGGCAGCGCGATCCAGCGGGTGGAACCGAACGCCGTGCGGCCGAACAACAACACCACAATCAATAGGCAAACCGCCGCCAGATAGGCCGGGTACGCCCGCGCGATCATCGAATGATAATCGAGCTTCGCGACCGCCCACATCAGCCAGAAGCCGGAGGCGATATAGAAAATCTGCTTCCACCAGGAGCCCTGCCAGACTGTGTCGTGCGTGGCGCTGAAAATCTGGAGTACGCCCAGCGCGCAGATCAGAATGATGACCGCCACCATGGGCCAGTCGAAATCGCGAACGCCCGCGGTACGCATCGTGATTACTGCTCGCCTGTCTTTCCGGGCGGCGTCAGCAGGGACATGGCTGGAGTGGCTTGCGGCTGATTCTGGATCTGCACGCTGTTAATGCGCTGCTTCTTGTCGAAATAGGATTTCAGGACGTCACGCACAACCGGCGCTGAATTCGCGCCCCACGCGCCGCCTTCCCACAGCATGGATACCACGATTTCGGGCTTGTAGCAGGGGGCGAATGCGACGAACCAGGAGTTATCCTTGAACTCCTTGTGCGTCTTGGCGTATTCGGCGGAAGCTGTCTGCGCCGTTCCGGTTTTGCCACAGATGTCAATGCCGGGAATCTTAGCGCCCGCGCCCGTGCCACCTTCATTGACGACGCCGAACATCCCATCCACAACCGATTTCACGTTGTCCGGATTCAGAGTCCATTCCGTCGGCTTATCTTCTTTGAATGCCTTCAGGAAATGGGGCGTATGCCAGACGCCGCCGATCGCCACGCCGCCGATCGCGCGAGCCAGTTGCAGCGGTGTGACGGTAAGGGCGCCCTGACCGATCGATACGGAAACCGTTTCGCCCGCATACCATTTTTCGCGCTGTGTGCGCAGCTTCCATTCGGGCGAGGGAACCGTGCCGCTCGCTTCATTCGGAAGGTCAACGCCCGTCTTCGCGCCGTAGCCGATCATATGCGCGTAATACGCAATGTCGTCGATCCCCATCTTCACGCCGACGTTGTAGAAGTAGGTATCGCAGGAAAGAGCGATGGCGCGATGGAGGTCGAGCGTTCCGTGGTGCTGGTCGCAGTGATAGAAGTGGCCGTAAAAAGTCGCGCCGCCGGGGCAGTTGTAGGTTGTGGCTGGCGTGATGTTCCCGGTTTCGAGCGCCGCCAGCGCCATGATTGGCTTGAAAGTGGAGCCCGGCTGAAGCTGCGCCTGAATGGCGCGGGCGAGCAGCGGATTATCCGGATTTCCCGTCAGTTCCCGCCAGTCCGATGATTTGATCCGCACCGCAAACTTGTTGGGATCGAAGCTGGGCTTCGACACCATGGCCAGAATTTCGCCGGTGTTCGGATCGAGCGCCACCAGTGCGCCGCGCTTGCCTTCCGTGCCCAGTTCGGCGACCGCCTGCAAATCCAGATCGATCGTCGTCTGCAGATTATGGCCTGGGATTGCTTTGACTTCGCTGAGCATCTCGCGCTCGTGGCCCATGTTGTCGACCACCGCCCGACGCTCGCCGTCCGTCCCCATCAGGATGTCGTTGTATTCTTTTTCGAGGCCGGTTTTGCCTATGATCTGGCCCTGGTTGAACTTCGCGTAATCGGGGTTGTCGAGTTCGTTTTCGCTGATTTCACCGGTGTAACCGATTACGTGCGCCAGCAGGCCGTTCGCCGGGTACACGCGCCGCGGCAACTGTACAAGCGCCATTTCGGGGAAAGTATTGGCGTCGCGGTGCGAATCGACGAACGCCAGTTCGCCCATGGAGAGATTTTCCTTGATGATGATGGGCTCGACTTTCGAGCGCCGCAGATACCGGGTCACCTTCGCGAGCAGGTCGTCGTAATCGAGATGGAGACCATCGGCAATTTCATGCAGGTGCTCCATTTTGAGGTTTTCCCGCGAGAGAATGACGCTCCAGGAGGACTGGTTATCGACGATGACTCGTCCGTCCCGATCCAGAATCTTGCCGCGGGGCGCTCCAATCGGAAAAATCTTGACGCGGTTCCTCTCGGCGCGCTCGCTGTACACTTCCGGACTTTGAATCTGCAGAGCCCAGAAACCGGAGATTAAAAAGAGGAAAATGGCGACGGCGGCGTACTGAAATCCCGCCATTTTGGCGGCCGCAAATCCCGGTTCATCGCGCGCAAGGACGCTGCGGGGCAACGCCTCCGGCTGATCCGGGTGAAACTCAGGAGGGTGCGGATTCACGGTATTTCTGGAACCACTATCAGAGTAGCAGAATGCGCGGTCTGCTGTTCTCCACCTTGTTAATCTGGAACGTCATTTGACGGGAAGCCCTTGTCGATCGCGTCGGAAAGTCGAGTGAGAACGGATCGCGGCTCAGAGCAGGCACAGGGCGCCGCGGGGAGCGAGGGCACGGTCGAAGGTCAGCAGCTTTCCTCCGCAGGCATCTGCAAATGCCAGGAGCCAGGCGTCCCCCAGCAGTTTCGGGGAGGCATGCTTGCCGATTGCCCGTTGACGAAACCGGCCTCCCACGTCTGGAGGTTCTGCCACGAAAATGACACGGGCGTCCCTGAAGAATCGGTCATATAGAAGCCAGGCATCGTCGAGACTCAGTGGCTTCCCATTCATCGTCGCGGATGTTGTAACAAGCCGGAGCAGCCCAAGCTGGGTGTAGCGGCAGAAGGCGATTTTATCGGAAGTCGAATCCCACCAGCGTTGCGCGATATCCCTGTGTGCGTGTTCAACACTGGACAATGCCAGCCATATGTTGAGATCAGGGAAACTCAATGAGGTCATAGATCTGCTCATTTGTCAGATCGAGGTGTCTGCCTGCCGGTGGGATAAAGGACGGATCGAGCGAGATCCGGCTCTTCTGCGAAGGAACATTGCTCTCATCTCCGGGTTCCAGCAGCCGGCTGACTGCCGTCTCCACCAGCTCTTCCGCCGTTTGAAAACGTCCAGCCGCCACCGCATCCGAAATACGGCGCTCCAGCTCCGGGCTCAGATCGACAGACATCGCAAACCTCGAATCCATTGTACGAAATTCTTATCCGGCGCCTCCCCGGTTTTCCCCTGCAAATCCGCTATCGCATATAATCGCTAAGTACTCCATGGCCCTTACGAAACTCCGACTCTCGCTGGCCGCCGTCATTCTGCTTCTTTCCAACGCGGCGTGCAATCGAAATACGAAGCCGCGCATCGCCGTCATTCCTAAAGGCCAGACCCACATCTTTTGGCAATCGGTCCATGCAGGCGCGGTCAAGGCCGGCCAGGAAATGGGCGTCGATATCCTCTGGAACGGGCCTGCTGTCGAGAATGACCTCACCGGCCAGATCGGCATCGTCGAGAACTTCATCAGCCAGCACGTGGATGGCATCGCGCTCGCGCCGGCGCACGGCGAAGCGCTGGTCCCGATCGTCGAGCAGGCAGCCACGGCGAATGTTCCGGTTTCCATTTTCGATTCCGGAATCAAGACGGACAAGTACATCAGCTACGTATCCACCGATAACTACAAAGGCGGCGCGATGGCCGCCGAGCGTATGGCCGAAATCCTGCCCAAAGGCGGCAAAATCGGGATTGTTGCAACCGCGCCCGGCGGCGTCTCCACGGTAGAGCGCGAAAACGGCTTTAAGGAAACGCTGGCGAAGAAGGCGCCGAACCTGGTGATCGTCGCCATGCAATACGGCATGTCGGATCGCGCCAAAAGCCTCGCCGTCGCCGAAGACATTCTGACCGCTAATCCGGATATCGCCGGTATCTTCTGCAGTAACGAGTCCGCTTCGATTGGAGCGTCGCAGGCCGCAAAGTCGCACAATCTGGCGGGCAAGGTAAAAATCGTTGGCTTCGATTCCTCGCCCACGCTTGTCGAAGATATTCAGGCCGGCAATATTGATTCCCTCGTCGTCCAGGATCCGATCAAGATGGGCTACACGGTCGTCCAGACCCTGGTGGATCACCTCCACGGCAAGACTCCGCCGAAGCGAATTGATACAGGCGCTACCCTCGTCACAGCCGCGAATCTGAAGGATCCGGCCGTCCAGGAACTTCTCAATCCTCCCATCCAGAAGTACCTGAAATAATGCCTGGGCCTCTCCTCGAAATGACAGGCGTCACGAAGTCATTTGGGGGGAATTGTGTGCTTTCCGAGGTCAGCCTTTCGTTGTGGCCGCATGAAGTCCACGCGCTGGTGGGCGAAAACGGCGCGGGTAAATCCACGCTGATGAAAATCCTGAACGGCGTGTACACGAAGGACGCCGGCGTGATTCGGCTGGAAGGCCGCGAGCTTCAAATCTCGAGTCCTCACGATTCGCGCAAGGCCGGCATCGGCATGATCTTCCAGGAGCAGATCCTCGCGAACCATCTGACTGTGGCGGAAAACATCTTCCTGGGCCGCGAGCCGCAGGGGACGGGGGGATTGCTGGATAATCGCCGGACGAATGTGGAGGCGCAGGAGATTCTCAGGCGCCACAACTTTCCGTTGAAAGCAGAAACCGTGGTCGGCACGCTCTCCCGCGCGGGCAAACAGCTTGTCGAAATCGCGCGAGCGCTCGCCACCGCCGCGCGCGTGATCGTGATGGACGAGCCAACCGCTGTGCTCTCTCACCACGAAAGCGAAGAGCTCTTCCGCATCATCGCGGAGTTGCGGGCAAAGGGTCTGGCCATTGTCTACATCTCACACCGGATGGAAGAGCTGCAGCGCCTTGCCGACCGCGTCAGTATCCTCCGCGACGGCCACCTGGTTTTTACGGGGTTGCGCAGTGAGATTGACGCGAATGGCATCATCCGGCATATGGTGGGCCGCGACATCCACGATCTTTATCCCCCGCTTCCGCCGCCCAGCGACGCTCCCGTCCTCGAAGTCAAAGGCATCAGCTTCGACGGCGAATATCGCGATGTTTCCTTCACGCTGCATCGCGGCGAAATTCTGGGGCTCGGCGGTCTGGTCGGCGCCGGCCGCACGCAGGTCGCGCGCGGCATTTTCGGCCTCGATCCATTTCAATCCGGCTCCATGTCCCTGCGGGGAAAAACGGTGCGTTTCCGTTCCACGCGCGAATCGATCTCGGCCGGTCTGGGCTATCTTACGGAAGACCGCAAGGGCGTCGGAATCCTGCCGGATCTCGCGATCACGGAAAATATCTCGATCGCGGCGCTCGATTCCGTTCGCAGCGGCCCCATGCTGCGCTTGTCCGAAGAGGCCCGGCGCTGCGGCGAACTGATTGCCCGGCTTCGCATCAAGGCGCGATCGTCCGCAATGCCGATCGGACGCCTCTCCGGCGGCAATCAGCAGAAGGCCCTGCTCGCGCGCTGGCTCTTCGCCGGTTCCTCCATTCTTCTTCTCGATGAGCCGACCCAGGGGGTCGATCTCGGAACCCGCGCGGAAATCTATCTGCTGATGCGCGAGATTGTCGCCGCCGGCGGCTCTATCCTGATGATTTCGTCCGATCTTCCCGAACTCCTCGGAATGAGCCATCGCATCGGCGTGATGCGTCGCGGCGAACTGGTTGCCATCATGGACGCCGCGGGCGCCACGCAGGAGAAAGTGATGCAGTACGCGGCATGAGAGACCTGCTCAAGAGATTTCTTCCGTTCGCGACGCTGATCGCGCTCTTCGTGGGGCTGGCGATCGCATCGCCCTACTTCCTGACAGTCGGGAATCTTTCCGCCGTGATTCGCCAGACCGCGGTGATCATCATCATGGCGGTCGGCATGACCGTCGTCATGGTTTCGGGCGGCATCGATCTGTCGGTGGGCTCGATGGTCGGCCTCACCGGGGTTTGCGGAACGATGCTGATCGCCGCGCATCTTCCAATATGGGTTGCCGTGCTCGGGGCGATTGTGGTCGGCGCGCTCTGCGGCATTTTCAACGGCGCGGCAGTCGTCGTCCTGCGCATTCCGCCGTTCATCGCGACCCTCGGCACACTGGGCGCATTCCGGGGACTCGTACTTCTGATTACCGGCGGCATTCCCATCGCGGACCTCCCGCACGAGTTCGGTTCCCTCGCGAACGGCAACATTCTGCAGATTCCGGTGCCGCTGTTTTTCGTGCTCGGCGTTGGCGTTCTCGTTTACCTGATCCTGAAATACACGCGCCTCGGCCGTTACTCCTATGCGATCGGCAGCAACATGGAAGCGGCGCGCTGCGCGGGCATCCGCATCGGGCTCTACACGATTCTGATTTATGCGCTCAACGGGGCGCTCACCGGCCTCTCCGGCATGATTGAATCCGCGCGGCTCGTCACGGGTCAGCCAACCGCCGGAACCGGCTACGAACTGAACGTGATCGCGGCCGTCGTCATCGGCGGTGGCAGTCTCAACGGCGGGCAGGGAACGGTGATTGGCACCATCATCGGCGCCATGATCATGGGGCTGCTGAACAATGGCTGCAATCTGCTCGGTATTTCGCCGTTCATGCAGCAGATCATTATCGGCAGCGTGATCATCCTGGCGGTGAGCTTCGACGAATACCAGCGCCGCCGGATGGCATAACATATGAGCAAAGCCATGCGCAAAATTCTGATCATTACCGGCGACGGCGGCGAAGCTTATGAAGCCCTGTACGCCGTCCACCGCCTTCGCGAAGAAGGCTACACGCCCGTGGTCGCCGCCCCCTCCAGGCGTCGCATGCACCTCGTCGTCCACGATTTCGAACCCGGCTGGGATACCTATATCGAGCGCCCCGGCTACGGCATGTCTTCGGATATCGCCATTGCGGAAGCCAACGCCGCCGACTACGACGCCCTGCTCCTCATGGGCGGCCGCGCGCCGGAATATCTGCGTAACGATAAGAAACTGATCGCCCTCACTCAGGAGTTCGCGAAGCTCGGCAAGTGGATCTTTTCCATCTGCCACGGCATCCAGATTCTGGCCGCGGCCAATCTTCTCAGGGACAAGCGAGTGACCTGTTATGAGCACATCCGCTGGGAAGTCGAAACCATGGGCGGCACCTGGTGCACGGAGGAATCCGTCCGCGACGGCAAAATGGTGACCTCGCAGACCTGGAATTCGCACCCCGAGTTCTACCGCGAGATCATGAACTGCCTGCGGCAGGGAAGCGCACAAAGCGCCTGACCGCCCCTCTCCGCCTTCCGGTCCGGTCCGCTCGGCGCGCCAAATGATCCTTTGGAACCCCGCGAGGAACCATTCCGTCATCTGTAGTTAACCCGCCCGCACGGGGTTGCTAAAATAAGAGCTTGGTCCAGGGTGCGCCCCAGTGCTTCCTGCTCCATCGGTCCTCATTCAATAACTGGAGAGTGCATGGCAGACGCCCAGAAGTATCTTTTTACGTCCGAATCGGTCACCGAAGGCCACCCGGATAAAGTAGCTGACCACATTTCCGACGCCGTTCTCGACGCTGTTCTTTCGCAGGACCCCAATGGCCGCGTTGCCTGCGAAGTTCTGGTGACCACCGGTACCTGCATGGTTGCCGGCGA